>NZ_CP048411.1:1531666-1863333 GCF_019355055.1 Pseudomonas sp. MTM4 | reverse complement strand
GACATCCTTCATAGCCTGCTGCGAAACCTGCAGCGCGCGGAACGGCGCATCTGGCTGGCGACCCCTTATTTCCTACCCACGGGCAGGGTCCGCCGAGAGCTGATGCGTGCGGCAAGGCGCGGCGTCGAAGTGCGCTTGCTTCTGACCAGCCGCAACACCGATCACCCGTCGGTGCGCTACGCCGGCCAGCGCTACTACCCGCGACTGCTGCGGGCCGGCGTGCGTATTCATGAATATCAGCCACACTTTCTGCACTTGAAAGTGGTATTGGTTGACGACTGGGTCAGCATCGGGTCGTGCAACTTCGATCACTGGAATCTGCGCTGGAATCTGGAAGCCAACCTCGAGGCGCTTGATAAATCGCTCAGCACCGAGGTGGCAGAGAGCTTCGAGCGAGACTTTTCACACAGTTTGGAGATCGACCTGCAACGTTGGCACGCCCGCCCGCTGCGTCTGCGCCTTTATCAAAGAATGTGGGGGTTGCTTGATCGACTGGTGATCAACATATTCAACCGAAGCGGCTGACCGGGCGTTGGCCGTTAACCAACACTGACTGGGAGTGTGTTTCGATGGCTGCGAAGAAGATTCTGATGCTGGTCGGCGATTACGTCGAAGATTACGAAACCATGGTGCCGTTCCAGGCGCTGCAGATGGTCGGGCACAGCGTGCATGCCGTCTGCCCGGATAAGAAAGCGGGCGATACGGTGCGCACCGCGATTCACGATTTCGAAGGCGATCAGACCTATAGCGAGAAACCCGGCCACAATTTTGCGCTGAACTTCGATTTCGCTTCGGTGCGTGCCGAAGACTACGACGCGCTGGTGATACCTGGCGGTCGCGCACCCGAATACCTACGACTGAACGAGCAGGTATGCAACCTGGTACGGGCGTTCGACGACGCGAAAAAACCCATTGCTGCGGTTTGCCATGGCGCTCAGTTGCTCGCCGCCGCGGGCGTGCTGAAGGGCCGTGCCTGTAGCGCCTATCCAGCTTGCGCGCCGGAAGTGAAGCTGGCCAGCGGTGAATTCGTGGACATCCCGGTCGATCAGGCGCATACCGAAGGCAACCTGGTCACGGCACCGGCTTGGCCGGCGCATCCGGCGTGGCTGGCAGCGTTTCTGGAGCTGCTCGGTACGCGCATCACGCTGTAAGATGCTGACGGGACGAAGGACCTGGCATTCGCTGGGTCTTTTGCTATTGGCCGTCTCGGACGGTTTCGGATACAGAGGCCCTCAGTGCGAGAACCCACGAAAGACCCGCTCCATGGCATGACGCTCGAAGCCATCCTTGTCGAGCTACAGGCGCGGTACGGCTGGGACGGGCTAGCGCAGCGCGTCGATATTCGCTGCTTCAAGAGCGATCCCAGCATCAAATCGAGCCTGACCTTCCTGCGCAAAACCCCGTGGGCGCGGGAAAAAGTCGAGGCGTTGTTTATCAGGCTGCACCAAGCCCGGCGGTGACGTCACTGCTGTAAGTAAAAGGCCTGCACCGTGCCGCTTCGGTGAGACGCACCTCACGGTGAATGCTCTCCCATGGACTCGCCGATGTTCATAGAGTCAGTAGGTCATTCAAAAACGACATGCCCTGAAAAACGAACCCCGCTAAGATAGCGGGGTTCGTCATCACTCTGCGCCGGCAATAGCGGCACCTAGTTGAAGTTATTGCACTTCAACCGCCAGGTTTTCGGCAATCTTGCTCTGCCAGATCGCAGGCCCGGTGATGTGCACCGACTCGCCGTTAGTGTCTACAGCGACGGTCACCGGCATGTCCTTCACTTCGAACTCGTAAATGGCTTCCATGCCCAGTTCGGCAAAGGCCAATACCTTGGACTTCTTGATCGCCTGGGCCACGAGGTAGGCAGCACCGCCAACTGCCATCAGGTAGACGGCCTTGTTGTCCTTGATCGCGTCGATGGCGATGGGGCCGCGCTCGGATTTGCCGATCATGCCCAAGAGGCCGGTGCTTTCAAGAATCTGGCGGGTGAACTTGTCCATACGGGTCGCAGTGGTCGGGCCTGCCGGGCCGACCACTTCGTCGCCAACCGGGTCGACCGGGCCGACGTAATAGATGAAGCGGCCTTTGAGGTCCACCGGCAGCTCTTCACCCTTGTTCAGCATGTCGACCATGCGCTTGTGCGCCGCGTCGCGACCGGTGAGCATCTTGCCGTTGAGCAGGACGGTTTCGCCCGGCTTCCAGCTCTGTACTTCTTCCGGGGTGATGGTGTCGAGGTTGACGCGACGCGCGCTCGGGCCGGCTTCCCAGACAATTTCTGGGTAGGCATCCAGTGGCGGCGGCGTGAGTTCGGCTGGGCCGGAACCGTCGAGCACGAAGTGCGCGTGGCGGGTGGCGGCGCAGTTGGGGATCATGCACACCGGCAGCGAGGCGGCGTGGGTCGGGTAATCCATGATCTTGACGTCGAGCACGGTGGTCAGGCCGCCCAGACCTTGAGCGCCGATACCCAGCTGATTGACCTTCTCGAACAGCTCAAGGCGAAGCTCTTCGATGCGGTTCTGCGGGCCGCGAGCCTTGAGCTCGTGGATGTCGATGGACTCCATCAACACTTCCTTGGCCATCACCGCGGCCTTCTCGGCGGTACCGCCGATACCGATGCCGAGCATGCCCGGCGGGCACCAGCCGGCACCCATGGTCGGAACGGTCTTGAGCACCCAGTCAACGATGGAGTCGGACGGGTTGAGCATGGCCATCTTCGACTTGTTTTCCGAACCGCCGCCTTTGGCTGCGACGTCTACTTCGACTTTATCGCCAGGGACGATGGAGTAATGGATGACGGCGGGCGTGTTGTCCTTGGTGTTCTTGCGGGAACCTGCCGGGTCGGCCAGGATCGAAGCACGCAGGACGTTTTCCGGCAGGTTGTAGGCGCGGCGAACGCCTTCGTTGATCATGTCGTCCAGGCTCATGGTGGCGCCGTCCCAGCGCACGTCCATTCCCACGCGCACGAATACGGTGACGATGCCGGTGTCCTGGCAGATCGGCCGATGTCCGGTGGCGCACATGCGCGAGTTGATCAGAATCTGCGCCATGGAGTCACGCGCGGCTGGCGACTCTTCACGCAGATAGGCTTCGTGCATCGCCTGGATGAAATCGACGGGGTGGTAGTAAGAAATGAACTGCAAAGCGTCTGCAACGCTTTGAATCAGGTCGTCTTGCTTGATCACGGTCATGCAGCGCGTCCTCTTGGCGGGGCGGAGACGGGCGTGTCGAGAAGAGACCGACACGCGCGGGATAAAAAAGGCGCGGCAGTATAACCCGCCGACCGGGCGGGTACACAGACGGACCAAAGGTGAAGGGATGCACAGAGGAACCGGGGCGGCGCGGCCGTCAATCGATCATCAAACGAGAGAACGAGCCGCAGGCTTCATACAGGCGCAAGGTATATGAAGGTTCGTTGGCAGAAGGCGACAGAATGGTCGCAATCGAGTCGATTGATATCTCGCCGCAGCTTCGAAACGGCTGCTTATGGGCTTTTTCGCTCGGTCAGCGTAAAGTGCGTCGAATTGCCACTATGGGATGGATTCCATGCGCACGCTTCGTGACGAAAGCGATCAGCAGGCGCTTCAGCAACTGGTGACCAAACGTTTCGGCATGGCGGCCGGCACCTATGGCCTTGCTTTGCTTTTGACCTGGATCACCGTGGCCGGTGGGTTCTACCAGGCGCCGCTGGACACTGCGATAGTCGGTTCGGTGATGATTCTGGCCAGCCAACTGGTGTTCTTCGGGATCTTCTACCGAGGCCACAATCTGCGCTTTCGCGACCCCAGCCTGACCGAACCGCAGGTGCTGGTTGCGCTGGTCTGGCTGACCTTCTTTCTGTTCAATCTCGGCGACAACCGCGGCTCGCTGCTGGTGCTTTATGTGCTGGTGCTGATGTTTGCGGTATTTCTCCATCCAAAGGTCTTCACCCGCTACGCTGTGCTGGCGTTGCTCAGCTTCGTCGGCATGTCGTTGTATGACGCTCAGCAGGGGCAACTGCGCGACCCGCAGGTGGCGTTGCTGCAGACCGGTGTGTTGTTGGTCACTTTGATCTGGATGTGCCTGTTCGTCGGGTACGTCTATAAGCTGCGTCAGCGCATGCGCCAGCGTCGTTTCGCCCTCCAGGCGCATCAGGAGACGCTGCGCGGCATGATGAGGCAGCTGGAGGATCTGGCGTCCACGGACGAGCTGACCGGGCTGTACAACCGTCGGCATTTTCTCCGGCGAGCCGAGGATGAGCTGAACCGGCTGCGTGCGGGGCACAGGTCTGGTCTCGCCCTGATCGATCTCGATCATTTCAAACGGATTAACGACCTGCACGGACACGCCACGGGTGATCGTGTGCTGCAGACCTTCGCCTCGGTGGCGCGCTCGTGTCTACGCGACGGCGACATACTCGCTCGTTACGGCGGCGAGGAGTTCGTGTTGCTGCTGCCGCACACCGACGCCGAGCAGTTCAGTGCCTGTTGTGAGCGCCTGCGCGAGGCGTTCGCTAATGCCCAGCCACTGGATGTGAATATGCAGGCAGGGCATCTCAGCCTGTCGGTCGGGCTTACGTTGCTCAATGCCGGCGATGACCTGGGCGAGGCGTTGCAACGGGCGGACGAGGCGCTGTACCGCGCCAAAGAAAATGGACGTAACCGCTGCGAAGCAAGCTGGGCGGCTGTCGATGCCTGAGATCCGTTGCGGGGCTCGGTCCTGGCGCGTGAGTGAGGGCAGCAACCTGCTCGATGCGCTCAACTGCGCGGGTCTGAACGTGCCCTACAGCTGCCGTGCGGGGCGCTGCCATGCCTGCCTGGTACGGTGCGTGGCGGGTGAACCAGAGGATGCTCGCCCGGATGCGCTCGATGTCGGTAAGCGTCTGCAGGGCTGGCGGCTCGCCTGTCAATGCACCGTGACCGAAGACGTCGAAGTCGCCCCGTTCGACCCCCAGCGAGAGGGCGTGGCGACGCGCGTGGAGGGGCTCGACTGGTTCGGTGGGGATGTTCTTCGGTTGCGCCTGATGCCCGATCGCCCTGTGCGCTACCGCGCGGGTCAGCATGCGCTGCTGTGGACTGGCGACGGTATCGCGCGTTCCTATTCGCTCGCCAGCGTTCCGGGCGAAGAGCCTTGGCTTGAGTTCCACCTGGACTGCGCCAGACCCGGAGCCTTCAGCGAGGCGGCGCGCAACCTGATTCTTGGCGATAGCCTGCGTCTCGGCCAGCTACACCAGGGCGCGCTGCATTACGACGTCGGCTGGCAGACCCAGCCCTTACTGTTACTGGCTGCCGGCACCGGGCTTGCGCCGCTCTGGTCCATTTTGCGCGAAGCGCTGCGGCAGGGGCATACCGGGCCTGTTCGGCTGCTGCATTTCTGTCGGGGTGAATCCTATCTGCGAGCCGAACTGGAGCGTCTCGCCGGGCAGCACGAAAATCTGAGCGTGAAATATTTCGAGCGGAGGCAGGCGCAAGACGTGCTGCAAGCGCTGCGCGTGGCGTCGCGGCAGGAGCGGGTTTTGATCTGCGGCGGAGCTGCTTTCGTCGAGGAAAGCGCCAAACACATGTTTCTGGCGGGGATAGCCCGAGGTCAAATTCTGAGCGATGCGTTCCTGGTCCGTCAGGCCTGAGCGAGGACGCCCGCGATTGGTTGAAAATGAAGCGTGCCGAAAGGCATGGCAGCACGGGCCATACCTTTCGGCGTGGTTGTCAGCTCAGCGGATCGCCGACGCGTAGGATCTTCATGGTGTTGGTGCCGCCCGTGGAGTCGTGATAGCTGTCGCCCTTGGTCAGGATGACCCAATCGCCCGGCTGCACGATGTTGCGCTTGACCAGTTCGTCTACCGCCGCCTGGCTGACTTTGTCGGCCGGCAGTGCGGCTGGGTCGAACGGAACGGTCTGCACGCCACGGAACAGTGCCACGCGGGCTTGGGCATCGCGATGCGGGGTGAAGGCGAAGATCGGCACCGAGGAGCGGATGCGCGACATGATCAGCGTGGTATAGCCGCTTTCGGTCAGGCTGATGATCGCCTTGACGCCCGGGAAATGGTTGGCGGTGTACATCGCCGCGAGCGCCGTGCTTTCATCGCTGCGCTCGAAGCGCTGGCCGAGGCGGTGGCCGGACTTGATGCTGGTCGGATGTTTCTCGGCGCCGACGCAGACGCGCGCCATCGCCTTAATCGCTTCGATCGGGTATTCGCCAGCGGCGCTTTCCGCCGACAGCATGACCGCATCGGTGTAGTCGAGCACGGCGTTGGCTACATCGGAAACCTCGGCGCGGGTCGGCATCGGGCTCTGGATCATCGACTCCATCATTTGGGTCGCGGTGATCACCACCTTATTGTTGCGACGTGCGTGGAGAATGATCTTCTTCTGAATGCCAACCAGCTCGGCATCGCCGATTTCCACGCCCAAATCGCCGCGAGCGACCATCACGCCATCGCTGGCACGGATAAGCCCGTCGAGGGCTTCGTCGTCGGCAACCGCCTCGGCGCGCTCGATCTTCGCGATCAGCCAGGCGCTGGAGCCGGCCTCGTCGCGCAGGCGGCGGGCCAGTTCCATATCGGCGGCGTCGCGCGGGAATGAGACAGCCAAGTAGTCCAGCTGCAGATCCGCGGCCAGCTTGATGTCGGCCTTGTCCTTGGCGGTCAGCGCGGGAGCGGTCAAGCCACCGCCGCGACGGTTGATGCCTTTGTTGTCCGACAGCGGACCGCCGATCAGCACGGTGCAGTGCAATTCATCGGCGGTCGTCGCATCGACGCGCATGACCACACGGCCATCGTCGAGTAGCAGCTCGTCGCCGACGCTGCAATCCTTGACCAGGTCCGGATAGTCGATGCCGACCACTTCCTGATTGCCAGCGTCGCGCGGGTGGGTGACGGAGAAGCGAAAGCTGTCGCCTTCGGCCAGCTCGATGCGCTTGTTGGTGAACTTGGCGATGCGAATCTTCGGTCCCTGCAGGTCGCCAAGCAGCGCGACGAAGCGGCCATGTCGTGCGGCGATATCCCGTACCAGTTGCGCCCGGGCGCGATGCTCATCCGGCGCACCATGAGAGAAGTTCAGGCGCGCGACATCGAGTCCGGCCAGGATCATTTTTTCCAGTACTTCCGGCGAGCTGCTGGCCGGGCCTAGCGTGGCGACGATTTTGGTACGGCGCGAAGTCATTCATTGCTCCTTTTTCTGAATGGGCCGGAGGCTACTATGGCGTGCGGCTGTAGTCATCGTTGGCTTTCACTACTCTTTAAGGGGCGGGACGGCACATCGTTCGGGCGCCGAGCGGGCTGCAGTTTTTCTCGTCATGGTCGATAAGCCGGCATCGGAGGATTACTAACCCATGCGAACCCTTGCCATTCTTTTTCTGGCCACTCTCAGCGTAGGCTGTAGCAGCAGAAGTGCACTCGACCGCCATCTTGATGCCGCCTATACCCATTACCGCAACGACGATTGCGACAAGGTGATGCTCGAACTCTCCCAGGCCGAGCGTCGCAGTCGTCCCCGTGACAACCTTCAGCCGGAAATTTCGCTGTTGCGTGGCCAATGCCTGGAGCGCCAGGGCTTGTTCGTCGATGCGGCGGAAACCTATCGATTCATCCAGGCCCGTTATCCAGCTAGCGAATACGCCTTCCGTGGCCGCGCCAGACTGGAGACGTTGCGTCAGTTGGGGCACTATCAACCCGAGGAGCGGGTAGTGACCCATCCCGTCAAACCGTGAAACTGAGCTGGTCATCGTGACTGGACGGGAAGGAACCCATGCGTGTCGCATCCATACTGTTCGCAGGCTTGCTGGTCGCGCCGTGTGCAACGGCTGGTATTTACCGCTGGGTAGATTCCCAGGGAAATGTACATTTCGGCTCGCAGCCGCGCGCCGGTGCTGAGCAGGTCGAGGTGCGACCGCAGGTCATCGAGCGTGACGACGCGACTCGCGAGCGGGAGGCGCGTACCGAACGATTTCACGAGGCCCGTCGGCAAGAGCAGCAGCTGGCCGATGACGCCGCCAGCACACGCCGTGCCGAGCGCGAGCAGACGTGCCGTCAGTTGCGTCAGGAATTGTCGAGTCTGTCCCGAGGTGGCCGCTACTTTCGTGCCGATGCAAACGGAGGACGGGTCTACTACAGTGATGAGGAGATAGGGGCGGCGCGGCGGCAGTTGGCCAGTCGTATCAGTCAGAGCTGCAGCTGAGCGGCGGGCGATGGTCACGGCAATCAAACGTGCGGCAGGCAGGGAACGATGAACATGACCAATCAGCGCAGTATCCAGCGGCACCAGTTGCCGTACTACCTCAACGTTTTCAATCGTTTCACCGACAAGCCACTAGGTTTCATCGGCAACCTTTCAGAGACCGGGCTGATGCTCATCAGTCCCTATCCGATGATGGTCGATGCGCGCTTCGAGATGCGTCTGAAGATTCCCGGTCAGCATGGCCAGCTGCGTTGCGTCGACTTCAGTGCAACCTGCCGCTGGTCCCGTGAGGACGTCACGCCGGGCAGCTTCGATTCCGGTTTCGAACTAGTATCCGCGCCCAGCGAAATACGTCACATGATCGACGCGCTGCATCATTACTTCAGCTTTCGTCCGATGTCGAGCATCCCGCCGGCCCGCCTGCCGCTCAACGATGCTCCACGGCGCACGGCCGTCGACGAGGATCACTACCACGGTGGCTGAGCGATTCGGTTGCGTGGCCGGGCTTTGGTGGGTGGCGCTGATCGTTCGTGGTCCCGGTCAGCACGCCGGAAATGGTGCGCTGCTAGACTGGCGCCCGAACACCGATAGGGACGCCCCACGTGACATCCAGCATCTTCTGGTATGACTTTGAAACCACCGGTATTTCCCCGCGTTGCGACCGGCCGCTGCAGGTTGCCGGTATCCGTACCAACGAGGCGTTGGAGGAAATTGGCGAGCCGCTGAATATCTATTGCCGCCTCAGCGACGACATCCTGCCGCATCCGGCTGCGTGTCTGGTAACTGGCATCACCCCCACGACCTTGGCCGAGAAAGGCTTATGTGAGGCGGAGTTCATTACTCGCCTGCATCAGGAGCTGGCGCTGCCGGGTACCTGTGGTGCGGGTTACAACACGCTGCGTTTCGATGACGAAGTGCTGCGCTACAGTCTGTACCGCAACTTCTTCGACCCGTATGCACGCGAATGGCAAAGCGGCAACAGCCGTTGGGATCTGATCGATCTGGTTCGCACCGCTTATGCACTACGCCCCCAAGGACTGGTCTGGCCGGAGGAGGACGGACGAGTGACGCTCAAGCTGGAGCGCCTAAGTGCGGCCAACGGCCTCGAACATCTACAGGCGCATGACGCGTTATCGGATGTGCGAGCAACCATCGCACTGGCCCGTTTGATACGGGATCGTCAGCCCCGGCTCTATGACTACCTATATAGGTTGCGCCGCAAGAATGCAGTCATCGAGCAGATCGAGCTTTTGAAACCGATGGTACATATCTCGGGGCGCTTTTCTGCCGCTCGGCATTATCTCTCCATAGTTCTGCCGCTGGCCTGGCATCCACGTAATCGCAACGCACTGATTGTTTGCGACCTCAACTCCGAATGCTCACCTTTGTGGGAAGAAACTTCCGATGATCTCCGCGAGCGGCTGTATACCCGGCGGGAAGATCTTGGCGAGAAGCTGCCAACCCCGCTGAAACTGGTACATGTGAACCGCTGCCCCGTATTGGTGCCCATGAATGTCTTGCGCGCCTCCGATATCGATCGACTGGGCCTGGATCTGCGTTGTTGCGAAACCAGGGCGCGCGATCTGCGCGGCCGAAAGGCAGAATGGAGCACGAAACTCGCCGATATTTATCAAGAGCAGGGGTTCGCTGACTTAGCGGATCCTGAGCAACAACTTTATGAAGCTTTCCTGGGCGAGCGTGATCGGCGTCTGTGCGAACAGGTCAGAAATCTGGTGCCGACTCAGACTTCGAGCGAAGTGCCGCCGTTTGATGATGCGCGTCTACCGGAACTGCATTTTCGTTACCGCGCACGCAACTTTCCTGAATGCCTTTCGGCGGCCGAGAAGCAGCAATGGGATGAGTTCTGCCGGCAACGCTTAACCGCGCCCGAGTTTGGGGCGCCCAATACGCTGGAGCAATTCGAAAGTACTCTGCAAGCGCAGTTGACGACCGCGACCTCGCAGCAGGCGCAGCTACTTCAGCAATGGGCTTCGTATGCCCAGGGCTTGCGTGAGCGGTACCTTCGCTGATTTGAGCGGACACAAAAAAGCCATTTGATCCGCATGCGTGGCATGAGGCGTCAGATGGCTTTCAGCTGTAGCGGAATAATTAGCCGAGCAGAGTGGCCCAACCTTCAACCTCTTCCGAGCCCCACTGCGCTTTCCACTCTTTCAGCGTCTTGTGATTACCACCTTTGGTTTCAATCACTTCGCCGTTATGCGGATTCTTGTATTGCTTGATACGGCGGGCGCGCTTGGTTGCGGCTGGTGCCTTTGCGGTACGTTGTGTCTTGCTGTTTCGGGCATCCGGATCAAGCAGCGCAATGATGTCGCGAAGCGATTTTTGATATTCGCCCATCAGTTCACGCAGTTTGCCTTCGAATTCAAGCTCTTTTTTCAGCTTGTCGTCTGCAGAAAGAGATTTCAGGCGTTCCTGCAGTTCCTTGATGGCTTCTTCAGTGGCGCGGTATTCATTGATTAGCGACATGTGACTTCCTTGGTATAGGTTTGAACGCAAGTGTTGGTAATCATAGACAGCCGCAATGCTCAAGTAAATATAGCGTTGAATAAAGTTTGACTATGGTTCTCTTTGAAATTGGCCGTTAAAGCCGTTCAGTTAGTCTTCGGCGAAATAATTCTTCCTTGAAGTTAGCGCTACGTCAGGTCCCGGTTACCAGGCGCCCCGCTCTGCATCGGCGGAGTCGCTGTCCGCGACACAATATTACGAAACCGGTATCGGGCGCTGTATAGGATAACCCTCAGGTTATTGGGGTTCATGTGTACCTAAAATGGTGGCCCGGCGGCGAACACCGGGGAAGGGTGCGCGCTGGTGCGATCATGTGGTTACGGTTTTCTTCGCTGCGCTAGAATGCGCCACCTTTTTATAGCCGGAGTTAACTTTCATGCGCACGTTCAGGCTGGTTATTGCCTGCCCCGATGGCGTTGGCATTGTCGCCAAGGTCAGTAATTTCCTGGCCACTTACAATGGGTGGATCACCGAAGCCAATCATCACTCCGATCATCAGAGTGGCTGGTTTTTCATGCGTCATGAAATCCGTGCTGATTCGTTGCCGTTCGATCTCGCAGGTTTTCATCAGGCGTTCGCGCCGATAGCGCGTGAGTTCTCCATGGAGTGGCGCATTACCGACTCGGAACAGCGCAAGCGCGTGGTGCTGATGGCCAGTCGCGAGTCGCATTGTCTGGCCGATCTGCTGCACAGATGGCACAGCGGTGAGCTGGATTGCGATATTCCCTGCGTGATTTCCAATCACGACGACCTGCGTAGCATGGTCGAGTGGCATGGAATTCCGTTCTTCCATGTGCCGGTCAAGCCAGGACACAAGGAAGAGGCGTTTGCCGAGGTGTCGCGTCTGGTGCGTGAACATCAGGCCGATGTGATAGTGCTTGCCCGCTACATGCAGATCCTTCCGGCCGAGCTGTGTGAAGAGTTCGCGCAGCGCGTGATCAACATCCACCACAGCTTCCTACCTTCGTTCGTAGGGGCCAAGCCCTACCATCAGGCTGCGCAGCGAGGGGTCAAACTGATCGGCGCAACCTGCCATTACGTAACCGAAGAGCTGGATGCCGGGCCGATTATCGAGCAGGACGTGGTGCGTGTCAGTCACCGCGACAGCATCGAGGACATGGTGCGGCTGGGCAAAGACGTGGAAAAGATGGTGCTATCGCGTGGCTTGCGCTATCACTTGCAAGAGCGTGTGCTGGTTCACGGCAACAAGACCCTGGTATTCAACTGACCACCGTTTTCGGTACGGGAGGATGCATGACCGATCCATTGGCAAAGGCCGGTGCTAGCGCGCCGCCGATCATTGGGAGTGGTTGTACCCAGCGCTACGATCCGGAGCATCTCGGCGCTGAACTCGGAACCGACTTTCCTGGCGCCGAAGCGTTGTGGAAACAGCGGATTGCTGCTGAGGTCGCCGCCTCGGCGGCGCCGCCGACTGAATGATGGGTGAGGCGCCCGGCTGGCGTTGCTCGGTCATCCACGGTTATCCGTTCTGGAGACGGTCAGATGAAACATAACGATCGCGTCGTGCTGGGTGTGGATGCCACCGGTGAGGCCAATACGCATCCGCTTCGGCTGATCAATCGTCACGGGCTTGTCGCTGGCGCGACAGGGACTGGCAAGACGGTGACCCTGCAGCGACTCGCCGAGCAATTCAGCAATGCGGGCATCTCGGTGTTTGCGGCGGATATCAAGGGCGATCTGTGCGGGCTGGGTGCGACTGGAGCGCCCCAGGGAAAGATTGCCGAGCGCATCGCCAGCATGCCTTGGCTCGCCCACCAACCGCAGGCCTATCCCGTGATGCTCTGGGACGTGTACGGCCTGAGCGGACATCCGCTGCGCACTACGCTTACCGAAATGGGCCCGCTGCTGCTGGGCAGCTTGCTCGAGTTGACAGATAGCCAGCAGGCCGCGCTCTACGCAGCGTTCAAAGTGGCTGATCGGGAAGGCCTGTTGCTTCTGGATCTGAAGGACCTCAAGGCACTGCTCGGTCACCTTAAGGCGCAACCCGAGGTGTTGGGTGAGGATGCGGCACTGCTAACCAATGCATCGTCACAGGCATTGCTGCGGCGGCTGGCGGGCCTGGAGCAGCAGGGCGCCGAAGCGTTGTTCGGTGAGCCGGCGCTGGCGCTGGAAGATATCCTTCAGCCTGCGCACGATGGGCGCGGCAGGATTCATCTACTGGATGCCAGCCGGTTGGTGCATCAGGCACCCAAGATCTACGCGACGTTTCTGCTGTGGTTGCTGGCCGAGCTGTTCGAACAGTTGCCCGAGCGCGGCGATGCGGACCGTCCGCTGCTGGCACTGTTCTTCGATGAGGCGCACCTGCTGTTCAATGACACCCCGAAGGCGCTGCAGGACAGACTGGTTCAGGTCGTTCGGCTGATTCGCTCCAAAGGTGTGGGCGTCTATTTCGTTACCCAGTCTCCGGCGGATCTGCCAGATGATGTTTTGGCGCAGCTGGGGCTGCGTATCCAGCATGGGTTGCGGGCCTACACGGTCAAGGAACAGAAGGCCTTGCGTGCGGTAGCCGATGGTTTCCGAGCCAACCCAGCGTTTTCCGCGCTGGACTCGCTGGTCGACCTCGGAATCGGTGAGGCGCTGGTGGGCGGGCTCGAAGACAATGGCACGCCGGCCATGGCCCAGCGCGTGGCTATCGCTCCTCCAGAGTCGAGAGTGGGGCCGCTCGACGACGAGGAAAGACGTGCACTGATTGCCGATTCACCGTTGCGCACACGCTACGAGAAGGCAATCGATCGGGAGTCCGCCTATGAAATCCTGCGCGAGCGGGTAGGGCAGGCAAGCAAGATCGAGCCACAGAAGAACACCCCGGCATCAAAGAATGAAGCAGGTGACGCTTTCGGTGATCTTGCCGAGCGAATGTTCAAGAGCGCCATGCGCCAAGCGGCGTCGCAATTAGGGCGGCAATTGGCAAGGGGTTTGATGGGCTCGCTGCTCGGTGGGAAGCGCTGACCGGAAGAAATAAAGAAGGGTGGTTCGGCTCGGGTCGCTTTGAATAGCAATCGGGCCGAGCACCGAAGAGCTTTATTCGGTCTCGGTTACCTTTTGCGATAGTTCTTTTTCTATTTTTTCCAATTCTTTCTGGAACATCTGATCGTAAACTGTCTGCTTTTTCCGCCAAGGCTTGCGTTCGGGGTCGGGCTGCGCGGCGTAGGTGGTTACTTCGCCCCCATATACGGTCTGGAAGCGCTTGGCCTGCCGTTCAAGTTCGGCGCGTAATTCATCTTTGGTCACTCTTTATCTTTCCTTCCTATAGTTTCGGCGCCGATGCACTGACCGATGCCGATAGCGGCCCGGGCAGATAAGTCTGGCGATGGCTTTATTTAATGGGCTGGCCGGCTGCTTTGCAAGCATGGGGCATGAACAAGTGTATGCGAAAGTTATCGCAAGGCGCTGGGCTAACAGATTGTCAGCGTAACACCCGATGATTCGATGGTGTTCCCTGCTTATGTAACAGCGCTATGTTTCGTCTGAACTGAGTATTCATCAAATGGAGCTGCACTTCGTTCAGATACGACAAGGCCGCGCCTGACGCTGGCGCGGCTTTGGTGCAGCGTGATTCAGCGGGCCGAATGACTTGCTACATCGTCACGGGCGCGACCGTATACGTCGTCCAGTCGCTCGATGTCGTCTTCGCCGAGATAGCTGCCCGACTGAACTTCGATGATCTCCAGCGGAATTTTGCCGGGGTTGGCCAGTCGGTGGATGGAGGTTACCGGGATATAGGTCGACTGGTTCTCGGTCAGCAGGAAGGTCTTGTCATTGCAGGTCACCTGGGCGGTGCCGGATACGACGATCCAATGCTCAGCGCGGTGATGGTGCATTTGCAGGGAGAGCTGCGCGCCCGGGTTGACGCATATCCGCTTGACCTGGAAGCGACCGCCCATATCGACCGAGTCATACCAGCCCCAAGGGCGATACACCGCGCAATGGTTCACCGTTTCGGAGCGCTTCATGTCATCGAGCTTGTTCACCAGCTTCTTGACGTCCTGGACTTTATCCTTGTGCGCGATCATCGTCGCGTCCTTGGTTTCGACCACTACGATATTGTCCAGGCCGACCACGGTTACCAATTTGCCGTTGCCGTGAACGAGGCAGTTGCGACTGTCTTCGACGATCACGTCGCCTCTGGTCACGTTGCCGTTCTCGTCCTTTTCCAGCACGTCCCACAGCGATGACCAGGAGCCAACATCGCTCCAGCCTGCCGACATGGGCACGACGCAGGCCAGTTCGGTCTTTTCCATCACTGCGTAGTCGATCGAGTTGTCTGGACAGCAGGCGAAGGTCTCCGGATCGATCAGGACTTCATTACCATTTTTGGCGCTGCGCTCCAGCGCGGCCCAGCAGGTGTCGTAGATGTCCGGGTCATGTTTTTTCAGTTCTTCCAGGAATACGCTGGCGCGGAACAGGAACATGCCGCTGTTCCAATAGTAATCACCCGACTCGACATATTGCTGGGCACGCGCTTCGTCAGGTTTCTCGACGAAGTTGGTGACGCGGTTGACGCCTTCCGGCAAGCCATTGCGCTCGTTGTGATCGCACTTGATGTAGCCATAACCGGTCTCTGGGCTAGTCGCGGGGATGCCGAACAGCACCATCTCACCGTTTTCCGCCGCGTTCGTGGCAAGCGCCAGCGAGCGCTGGAATGCTTTGTGGTCTTCGATCACATGATCCGCTGGGAGAACCAGCAAGAGTTCATCGCGGCCTTCTTCAATCAGCTTCATCGCCGCGATGGCGATTGCCGGTGCGGTATTTCGGCCGAAAGGCTCGAGCATAAGGCCCTGAATACTCAGCTTGCGTGCGGCCAGTTGCTCCTTGACGATGAAGCGGTGCTCCTGGTTGCAAACCAGCAGAGGCGGCTGCATGCCTTCGAAAGCGAGCCGCTCGATGGTTTGCTGGAACAGCGTCTGCTCAGCCGTGAGGGCGAGAAACTGCTTGGGGAACGCTTTGCGCGAAAGAGGCCAGAGCCGGGAACCGCTACCGCCTGAAAGGATGACCGGAATCATGTTGTTTCTCCTGAATCGTTGAGAAGGGGAGTTCTTCTTGTCCATTTGGCTGCACGGATTCGTGCCCGTCCTACGCTTCTGGTTGGCCTTCAGCTGCGGCTCGCCGCCAGGCTCTTTTTTCCAGCAATGAAACTGCCTTCGGAGCCACTGCGTGGTCCGAGCATGGAATATGTGGTTTTGTCTGGACCGCAGACGCTATTGGTGCTGCGGCGTTGATCACCGCTCCGAAATGGGTGGCCGCAAGCCCTCCAATCCGATACGGGCAGAAGTGCGCTGTTTTCGGCTGCGCTCCGCCCCGCTGATTGTGGCGCGTGAGGCAAATGGCGGTGAGTCCCTATCTTGCTTCGGTCTGATCTCAGCGGATCATATGCAACGACCGTAGAGGGCCACTCTGGCTGATCCGTTGAGCTCTGTTTTGAAATCCACTGCACGTTCATGTGCGACGTCCCTTTCCATCTGGAAATGCCGGTACGCGCTTATGATTGCCGGTGCCTTCGGATAGTTCCCTGAGTAGCTGCCGCTGATCGGGGAGTTTTTTCGAATTGACGAATAAAGCTCGCCAGACCGCGAACTAGACGGCGACGGACGCCAGGCGGCGTAGGGATCAGCGATGAATGGCAGGCGAGAGAGGGAGCGGAAGAACCCCCGCGGCTCTCATCCGCCGCGAGGGGAGGGCGGGTTCAGGACTGAACGTCGCGCAGGAACACCAAATGGTCGCTGGATGAGTCAGACGGACTGTAACGATAGCCATCGTAAGCGAAGTTCTTCAGTTGCTCGGGCCGCTCGATGCGCTCTTTGATCACATAGCGGCTCATCAAGCCGCGCGCTTTCTTGGCGTAGAAACTGATGATCTTGTACTGGCCGTTCTTCATGTCCTTGAAATCGACATCGATGATGCGGGCATTCAAGGCCTTGCGTTTGACCGCGCCGAAATACTCATTTGAAGCTAGGTTGAGCAGGACGTCATCTCCTTGTGCCGCCAATGCGTCGTTTAGCCAGTTGCTGATGCGCTCGCCCCAGAAGGCATACAGATCCTTGCCTCGGCTGTTGACCATTTTGGTGCCCATCTCCAATCGATAGGGTTGCATCAAGTCGAGCGGACGCAGAACCCCGTAAAGCCCGGACAGCATGCGCAGGTGCTTCTGGGCGAAATCGAAATCCGGTTCGGAAAAGTCGCTCGCATTCAGTCCTGTGTAAACATCGCCCTTGAACGCGAGAAGCGCTTGCTTGGCGTTGGCCGGTGTGAATTCGGGCGTCCAACTGCCGTAGCGGGCAACGTTCAGAGCGGCGAGCTTGTCCGAAAGGTGCATCAGTTCGCCGACTTGTTGCGGCGACAGTTCGCGCAACCCTTCGATCAACTGCTGAGCGTGGTCGAGGTGCTCGGGTTGAGTGAAACGTTGGGTCGTCGGTGGGGAGTCGTAATCCAGGGTCTTGGCCGGCGATATCACCATCAGCATGCATCGGTCTCCTTTGAAGGGGGCCGATTCTAGGCTTTATCGATGCCATGGCTCCACCTATGGGCTCGATTAACCAAAAGCTTGACCTTGCCGTGGGGGAAGGGGACAAGCTCGGCATGCCGGATTCAGGAGCGCTTTATGACCGACTGCAATCATTCACACTGGAAACCGTCCCATGACTATCGTCCGCTCGAACAAGGGGCCGAGCGACAGACATGGACGGTCGTGGCGCTGACTGGGTTGACCATGGCGGTAGAGATCGCCGCTGGCTACCTGTTCAATTCCATGGCGCTGCTCGCCGATGGCTGGCATATGGCGTCCCACATGGTGGCCATCGGCATGGCGGCGATCGCCTACTTGCTGGCGCGCCGCTACGCCAATGATCGGCGCTTCGCATTCGGGACCTGGAAAATCGAGGTCCTTGCGGGGTTCGCGAGTGCCGTGCTACTGGTCGTGGTGGCGCTGATGATGATCGGCGAGTCGCTGTCGCGCTTCTGGTCGCCGGCGCGGATCGGTTTCGACGAGGCGCTGTGGGTGGCGTTCATCGGGCTGGCTGTGAACCTGCTGTCGGCCTGGTTGTTGCGCGAGCAGCATGATCACCACGGCCACGGCCACGGCCACGGCCACGGCCACGGCCATGAGGCGGCGCCAGGGCGGGATCTCAATCGCCACGCGGCCTTCGTTCACGTGTTGACCGACGGGCTGACGTCAGTCGCTGCGATTATCGCTCTGTTGGGAGGCAAGTATTTCGGCTGGAACTGGCTGGACCCGCTGATGGGCATCATCGGGGCGGTGGTCATTCTGGTCTGGGCCAAAGGGCTGTTGCGCGACACCGGCAAGGCGCTACTGGATCGCGAAATGGATGATCCACTGGTGCAGCGCGTGCAGAAGCGTTTGGAGGCGGTGCCCGATACGGATGTGGCAGACCTGCACCTGTGGCGGGTCGGCCGCGCGCAATACAGCTGCGTCGTCACGCTCGTCACCCACCAAGCGTATTCGGCTGATCGCTACAAAGCCGAGCTGGCTGACTTCTCGGAGTTGGTTCACGTGACGGCGGAGGTGAACCGGTGCGGCAAAAGTGTCCGGGTTGATTATTGAGCCTAGTCAGCGTCTGGAAGCCCGCCAAGCGCAATTCGTCGTTTCGATAAAAAAACGTCGGCGAATGGAAAAAGACTTTTTCCTGTCATCAATTTTGCGGTATTACGACATCAAGACCGCCGAAACCTGCACTCACAGGTGGCGGCCTCTGGGTGGCCCCAAGCCCCTGCCTCCCAAGTCCGCTCACCTTGCGCACGGTGGTTTTTCTGCGGCGGAGAGCATTCGGCCCTCCGTCGTCCGGCTCCGAAAAGGTGATCGTGTATGGATGACTACGGCAGACCCCGCGCTACTCAGCCCACCCTTTACGTTCTCGATACCAACGTTCTGATTCACGACCCCAACGCGATATTGAATTTCCAGGAACACCAGGTCGCCATTCCGATGACGGTTCTGGAAGAGTTGGACAAGCTCAAGACCGGCAAGCACACCGTGGCGGCAGAGTGCCGCCAGGCGATCCGTCTGATCGACAAGGTGCTTGGCGACGCGACGCCCGAGGAGGTCGAACTCGGCGTGCCGATTCAGCGCGAGAAGAGCGGGCCCTGCGGCAGCCTGTCGATTCTCATGAGCAAGGGCGCCGACTCCAGCGCACTGCCGGAAGACCTCAACGACAACAAGATCATCAACCAGGTCGTGGACCTGCAGCGGCGTCACACGGGTGTTCCGGTGGTGCTGGTCACCAACGATATCAACATGCGTTTGAAGGCGCGGGCATGTGGCGTGGCCGCGGAGGATTATCACACCGACAAGCTAGTGGACGACGTGGGCCAGCTGTCGCGCGGTTATCACAGCCTGAGCGGATCGTTCTGGGACCGCGTCAGCAAGGTCGATACCCATCAGGGACATGGACGAACCTGGCACCGTGTACAGCTAATCGACAACCTGCCGGCCGTGCACATCAATGAGTTCATCCTCGACGAGCAGGGCTTCGTCGGCTGGATCAAGGGCATCAAGGCGGACGAGCTGCTCTTGCTCGACATGCATCAGGAGCCGTTGCTACATCAGGAGGCCTGGGGGCTTCGTCCGCGGGATATCCATCAGGCGCTGGCATTGTTTGCCTTGCTTGATCCCGACATTCACCTGGTCAATCTCTCGGGCGCTGCGGGCTCCGGCAAGACCATCCTGGCACTGGCCGCCGCCATCGAGCAAACCGTGGCGAGCAAGCGTTACCGCCGGATCATCGCGACGCGCAGCGTACAGGGGCTGGACGAGGACATTGGCTTCCTGCCTGGCACCGAAGCGGAAAAAATGGAGCCCTGGCTCGGCGCGATCACCGATAACCTCGAAGCGCTGCACATGGATGACGAGAACACCCACGGCAGTGTCGACTACATCCTGCAAAAGGTGCCGCTGCAGTTCAAATCGCTCAATTACATTCGTGGGCGCAGCTTCCAGCAGAGCCTGATCCTCATCGACGAGTGCCAGAACCTCACGCCGCACCAGATGAAGACCATCATCACGCGGGCAGGTAGCGGGTCGAAAGTTGTGTGCCTGGGGAACCTGGCGCAGATCGACACGCCCTATCTCTCAGCCACCAGTTCAGGTCTGACCTATCTCACGGAGCGCTTCAAGGACTTCCCACACGGCATGCACATTACCTTGCAGGGCGTGCCTCGTTCGGTGCTCGCCGAATACGCAGAGGCCCATATGTAACCAAGGCACAAAGACCGATGGCAGCGCTGGAGAGCTGGACGGTAGCGGGCATTTCGTCCAGCCTCCAGCCTCCATCGGTTAGACTGGTGGCCTGTCCCAATAACAAAAAGGTTAGCAATGCTCACCCATCTCGATTCCCAGGGGCGGGCCAACATGGTCGACGTTACCGCCAAGGCCGTTACGGCGCGTGAGGCGGTGGCGGAGGCAAAGGTCCGCATGCTTCCCGAAACCCTGCAGATGATTCAGCAGGGCGGGCACCCAAAGGGCGACGTATTCGCGGTAGCCCGTATTGCCGGCATCCAGGCGGCAAAGAAAACCCATGAACTGATACCACTCTGTCATCCCTTGCTGCTGACCAGCATCAAGGTCGAGCTGCAGCCCGAAGGGGACGACTGCGTGCGTATTCAGGCGCGCTGCAAACTGGCCGGCCAGACCGGTGTGGAAATGGAAGCGCTGACCGCGGTGAGCATTGCCGCGCTGACCATCTACGACATGTGCAAAGCCGTCGATAAGGGCATGGTCGTGGAAGGCGTGCGGCTGCTGGAGAAGCTGGGCGGGAAAAGCGGACATTGGCAGGTGCCGACATGATTCAAGTGCAATATTTCGCTCGTTATCGCGAAGCCCTTGGGCTCGATGCCGAGCAGCTGGAGTGGAATGCATCGCTTCGGCAGGTGGACGACCTCAGACAGCAGCTGCTGGCACGCGGCGGCGAATGGTCGGTACTGAGCGAGGGGGGGCTGATGTGCGCGCGCAATCAGGAGCTGTGCGGACTCGACGAGCCGCTGGCCGAAGGCGACGAAGTGGCATTTTTCCCCACCGTGACCGGAGGTTGATATGAGCGTGCGTGTCCAGCATGACCCGTTCGATCCGGGCGCCGAGCTAAATGCGCTACACGCCGCGAACCTCGGTATCGGCGCGGTAACTAGCTTCGTCGGCTATGTTCGCGATTTCAACGATGGGCATGATGTCGCCGGTATGTTTCTCGAGCACGCGCCGGGCATGACGGAAAAGGCGTTGCAGAAGATCATCGAGGAGGCGACTGCGCGATGGCCCTTGCTCAAGCTGGAGATCCTGCACCGGGTTGGACGACTCGAACCAGGTGAGCCGATCGTCTTCGTCGGCGCAACCAGCGCACACCGCGAAGCGGCATTCGACGGTTGCCGCTTCGTCATGGATTACCTGAAGACTCGAGCGCCGTTCTGGAAGAAGGAAGACACCCCGTCCGGCCCGCGCTGGGTCGAAGGGCGCTGTACCGACCAGGCCGCCGCCGAGCGGTGGCGGCAGTAACGTCAGCCGAAGGTGATCTGCAGTTTGTAGAACAGGGTGGAAAGCATCGACAGGATGCCCAGCCCGAGTAGCGCGACACCCCATCCCCGCTCGCGAAAGTTGAAGCCGGCGCCCATCAGGATGAAGCTCGCGATGATTAGTATCAGCATGGTGTCGATGTCGACCATATGCTTGGCTCCTGCTGTGAAGGGTTTCCTTTACTGTAGGTGCTTATAGGACTTGATGGGTGATTTGCGTCAGTTCGACTGCAGTGACAGGGCAATTCGGGCATAAAAAAGGCGAAGCCGCAGCGGCTTCGCCTTTTCGCTTTCTGAGGTACTCAGCGCTTGGCCGGAACGGGCGCCAGGAGCTCTGCGGGTGGCATTTCACAGCTGATGCTGCGGCCCAGCAATGCTTCGATGGCCGGCAGGGCGAAGGCGTCATCCTCGCCGGCAAAGCTGATCGAGGTGCCGCTGGCGCCGGCTCGACCGGTGCGTCCGATACGATGCACGTAGTCGTCAGGTACTTCCGGCAGAGTGAAGTTGATCACGTGGCTGATGCCGTCGACATGGATGCCGCGTCCGGCTACGTCGGTTGCCACCATGACGCGAATCTTGCCCTCGCGGAAACCTTCCAGTGCGCGGATTCGCTTGTGTTGGGGCACGTCACCGGACATCTGCACGGCGCTGATACCGTCACGGGTGAGGCGCTCCTCGATACGGCGTACCTCGTCCTTGCGGTTGGCGAACACCATCACGCGGGTCCAGTCGTTCTGAGTGATCAGGTTGTAGAGCAGCTTGTACTTGTCACTGCCCGCTACGGCATAAACGTGTTGCTCGACCGTATCACTCGCAACGTTAACCGCTTCGATCTCGACGATCGCCGGATCGGTGGTCCACTGCTTGGCGAGGTTCATCACGTCGTCGGTAAAGGTGGCGGAAAACAGTAGCGTCTGGCGCTCGCTCTTGGGTGGCGTCTGGCGAATGATCTGGCGAACCTGGGGGATGAAGCCCATGTCGAGCATGCGGTCGGCTTCGTCGAGTACCAGCACTTCGACCATGTCCAGATGCACTTCGCCTCGTTGGTTGAAGTCCAGCAGGCGTCCCGGTGTAGCCACCAGAATGTCGCAGTAGCGGGACTCCAGCGCCTTGAGTTGCTTGTCGAAGTCCATGCCGCCGACAAAGCTCATCACGTTCAAGCCGGTGTACTTGGTCAGGTTCAGTGCGTCGTTGGCAATCTGCACCACCAGTTCGCGGGTCGGCGCAATGATCAGCGCCCGCGGCTCACCCATGTAACGGTCGCTGGGCGGCGGCGTCTGCAACAGCTGGGTGATGGTGGAAATCAGGAAGGCCGCAGTTTTGCCGGTGCCGGTCTGTGCGCGACCGATTGCATCGCGGCCTTTGAGTGTGAACCCCAGAACCTGTGCCTGGATCGGCGTGCAATACGGGAAACCCAGGTCGTGAATGGCGTGCATCAGTTCCGGGGCGAGTTTGAAGTCATGAAAGCGCGTTTTGCCTTCGGCCGGTTCGACCTGGAAGTCTTCCAGTTTCCAGGCGGGGGCGGGCGGTGCTGCGGGTTTGCGTGAGCGCTCTCGGCGAGGCTTGGGCGCTGCTGCTGCGTCGACCGACTGCTCGGTTGTTTCAGGGCGCGCAGGGCGAGGAGTGTCGATAGGTGTCGAGGTGTCGCTGGCAGGCTGGGCGGCTGGTAGCTCTGCCGGACCTTTGCCAAAAATTTTCTTGAGTGCTTTGAGCACGGTTTCCGTCTCTGTCTATAAGGTTCGCCCGCCAGTGTAATGCAAGAAGCAGATACGGCGAAGACTTGCTCTGAGCCGCCATCGCAGTTGCCCGCTCGTCAGCCGCAGACGCAGTTTCGTCCTTGCGCCTTGGCCTGATAAAGCGCCTGGTCGGCGATCTGGATCAGCCTTTTCAAATCGTCATTGGGTTGCATCGGCGCGACGCCGATAGAAATCGTGACGCCCGGCAGCGTGCCGATCGGCGAGCGGAACGAAGTGATTTCATCGAGGCTCTGGCGCAGGCGTTCGCCAACGTTGCGTGCATCGTCCAGTCCCATATCGGGAAGCAGGATCACAAACTCCTCGCCTCCGTAGCGCACCAGGCTGTCGCTCGGACGGAGCAACTTCCCAAGCGTGTCGACCACAAGGCAAAGCGCATGGTCGCCAGCCAGATGTCCGTGTCGGTCGTTGTAATCCTTGAACCGGTCGACGTCGAGCATCAGGAGCGACAGCGGTTGGCCGTTGAAGGCGCAGCGGGTGCTCTCGCGGTTATAAATATGTTCCAGCCAGCGGCGGTTGAAAGAGCCGGTCAGGGTGTCGACGTTGGCATTCTGCTCACTGTTGATGATCAAACGATCGCTCAGGCGAACACGCTGGCAAAGCAGCTCGGCAAGGTTTTGCATCAGTCTGGGCGACCGCGTCAGCAGCGGCATCGAGCGGCGATGAAGCCGCAGTAGTTCCGAAGACTCGAGCGCAACGACGTAAGCCGATGGCGGCAGATTGTCCATGAAGCTGATTTCGCCGGCGCAATCGCCAGGTCCAATGGCGCGTACGGGTGGGCTATCGAGCGAGTCGAGGTGAACGGCGAGTTCGCCACTGAGAACCAGGTAAAGATATTGATTGTGCTCCAGCGGCGTGAGCAGAACGTCTCCGGCGGCGAGCGTGCACGGCTCGAAAGCCTCCTGCATCAGCCGCAGGCAGGGTTCGTCGACATGCTCCAGAAGGCGCGCCTGTTTGAGGTGCCGCATCTCGGCCCGCCGTTCGGCAAGCTTCATTGCTGCCATATCCGGCTGGAAGGCTTATTCGTCATGGCTATCGCAAGGGCCTTGTAATGACCGGCAGGGTCGGCTTCGTCTGGCCGCGATGTGCGTTGCAATGGCAGGCGCATCGAGTTTGTTCTACCAACCCCAAGCGTAGCCTTGTTTTGTGATCAGGACAGGCGCGCGGCATCACATTTTCTTCAGCTGCGCGCTCGCCTGTCTTGCCGATCAACCGAGGCGCGCAGTGAGCCAATCGCCGATGTCGCGGATCTCATCGAGCACCACTTCGTGGGCCATTGGATAGTCCTTCCACTGGGCCGAAACCTCGTTTTGCACCAGGCATTCATAAGCGGCTCGTCCCATAGCGGGCGGCACGACGTCATCTCTCGATCCGTGCAGGCAGAGCACCGGCAGGCTCGCCTGTAATGGCGACAGCTCCAGATCATCGTTGAAGGTAGGCGCGTAGGTCGACAACGCCATAACCCCGCCGAGCGGCCCGGCCCCGCGCAGGAAGGCGGTGTGATAGGCCACCGCGCCGCCCTGGGAAAAGCCTGCCAGGAAAATTCTCCTAGGGTCGATCCCGCTGTCGCGCTGCGCCTCGATCAGCGCTATCACGGCCTGCGCCGACTGCTCGAGTTGGGCCTGGTTAATGGCCCGAGCCGGGCTCATGGCGATGATGTCGTACCAGCTTGGCATCGCCCAGCCGCCGTTGATCGTCACCGCCTGGGTAGGCGCTTGAGGCAGCACGAAGCGTGTCTGCAGCAGGCGCTGCTGCAGCGCTTCGGCCACCGGTAGGAAATCGTAGCGATCGGCACCGAGGCCGTGCAGCCAGATGACGCATGAGTCCGCGGTGTTGGCAGGTTCGATGATCAAGGGGTCGCTCATGTTGGGCTCCGTCTGGGCGCCCGCCTCAAGTTGGGGCAGGCGCGAAAGGTAAATGCGGCAATATGCGGCGAGGTTACCTGCACCGGCCCGTGCGATGAAGCGGCAAGATAGCGAGAAATGCGCTTTCGCTCGATCTGGTATGCCGCTTGCTTTGGCCCTTGCGCCATCTGCGCTGGTGTCGTCTGCGTTCTTGCAGGCGAACGCATCGGGAGGAGTTGCCGATCATCAATCGGCGGCTAGACTCAGGTCAGGTCCTTCGGCCGTTACGTCGGCAGGCATATTGCGATGCAGGCGGAAGACCCCGACCCAGCAGAATAAAAAAGCAAACTGGAGGTTTCGATGACAAGGGTTAAATCCACACTGGCCGTGCTTGGTGCCGCGACACTTTTGGGCGCCAGCGGCTTGGCTCAGGCAGGGGCGACCCTGGATGCCGTGAAAAGCAAGGGCTTCGTGCAGTGCGGTATCAGCGACGGGTTGCCGGGCTTTTCATATGCCGACGCCAAGGGCGAGTACAAGGGAATCGATGTGGATGTCTGCCGCGCGGTAGCGGCTGCGGTATTTGGCGATGCGAGCAAGGTGAAGTTCAGCCCGCTGACCGCCAAGGAGCGCTTCACCGCACTGCAATCGGGTGAAGTCGACGTGCTGTCGCGCAACACCACCTGGACCAGTTCGCGCGACTCGGCGATGGGGCTGAATTTTACCGGCGTCACCTACTACGATGGCCAGGGCTTTCTGGTGAACAAGGAGCTCGGCGTGTCCAGCGCCAAAGAACTCGATGGCGCCACTGTGTGCATCCAGGCTGGCACCACCACCGAACTGAACCTCTCCGACTATTTCCGCGCCAACAGCCTCAACTACACACCCATCACTTACGACACCTCGGATGAGAGCGCCAAGTCGCTGGAGTCCGGACGCTGCGACGTGCTCACCTCCGACCAATCCCAGCTCTATGCCCAGCGCATCAAGCTGGCCAAGCCGGACGATTACATCGTGCTGCCGGAAGTCATCTCCAAGGAGCCGCTCGGCCCTGCGGTGCGCCAAGGTGATGAGGAGTGGTTCGATATCGTGCGCTGGTCACTCTTCGCCATGATCAATGCCGAAGAGCTTGGCGTTACGGCGGCGAACGTCGAGGACACCGCGAAAAACACCAAGAACCCGGATGTTGCGCGTCTGCTCGGTGCTGAAGGCGAATATGGCAAGGATCTGAAGTTGCCGAAGGACTGGGCAGTGCAGATCGTCAAGCAAGTCGGCAACTACGGCGAAGTGTTCGAGCGCAACATCGGCTCCGGTAGTGAGCTGAAGATCGAACGCGGGCTGAATGCGCTCTGGAACAATGGGGGCCTCCAATACGCACCGCCGGTGCGTTGATCGAGCCGGGCCGGCGCATAGTCGGCCTTGTTTCAAGGATGAGCGATACCGGTGCGCTCGTACCGGCGCCGCCGAATGAGGTTTCTTGATGCGAACCATTGCCAAATCGGGGGCGGCGCGCGGCTCGCTGCTCACGGATCCACAGGCGCGTGCCTGGCTGTTCCAGGTCATCGCCGTTATTACTGTCATCGCGATCGGCTGGTTTCTGTTTCACAACACCCAGACCAATCTTGCCCACCGGGGCATCAATTCCGGTTTCGGATTTCTCGACAACGCCGCCGGCTTCGGCATCCCTCAGCACCTGATCGACTACAGCGAAAGCGACTCATACGGCCGGGTCTTTTGGGTCGGTCTGCTCAATACGCTGCTGGTGAGCGTAGTCGGCATCATTCTGGCGACTATCATCGGCTTCATTCTCGGAATAGGCCGATTGTCGCCGAACTGGCTGATCCGCCAGATCGCCACTGTTTATATCGAGATCTTCCGCAACATTCCGCCGCTGCTGCAGATATTCTTCGTCTATTTCGCTGTGCTGGCCCCTTTGCCCGGGCCGCGCGACAGCCTGTCCCTGTGGGACATCATCTTCGTCAACAACCGGGGCATACAGATGCCTTCGCCGAGCGCGGGGGAAGGTTTCTGGCCGTTCTGGATCGCGATGTTCCTAGCATTGGCGGCCATCGTCCTGCTCAACCGCTGGGAGCGGGCCCGGCGTCATGCCACGGGGCAGTCATTTCCAGTGTTCTGGACCAGTCTCGGATTGTTCCTCGGGATTCCAGGGCTGTGTGCACTGGTGTTTGGCGGGCCGTTCCTCTGGGAGATTCCGGAACTGCAACGCTTCAACATTCGTGGCGGCTGGGTGGTGATTCCCGAACTTGTGTCCATCGTGCTGGCACTGTCGATCTACACGGCAGCTTTCATCGGCGAAACCGTGCGCGCCGGCATTCAATCGGTGAGCCATGGCCAGACCGAAGCGGCCGCTTCGCTGGGGCTGCGACCTAGTCGGGTGCTGCGGCTGGTCATCGTGCCGCAGGCCTTGCGCGTGATCATCCCGCCGTTGACCAGCCAGTACCTCAATCTGGCGAAGAACTCCTCGCTGGCGGCCGCCATCGGCTACCCCGACATGGTCTCGCTGTTCGCTGGCACGGTGCTCAACCAGACCGGTCAGGCGATCGAAACCATGGCAATCACCATGAGCGTTTACTTGGCTATCAGCATCAGCATTTCGCTGCTGATGAACTGGTACAACAAGCGCATCGCGCTGATCGAACGGTGAGGGCAGGCTCATGACGACTCATATTTTCAAGCCTGACCTGCCGGCACCTTCGCGCAACATCGGCGTGGTCGGTTGGCTACGGGCCAATCTATTTTCCAGCTGGATCAATACGTTGATGACGCTGGTCGGCTTGTATCTGATCTGGGTGATCGTCCCGCCGATCATCGACTGGGCCATCATCAAGGCTGACTGGACCGGCGAGACGCGCGCCGACTGCAGCCGGGAGGGCGCGTGCTGGGTGTTCATCCAAACGCGTTTCAGTCAGTTCATGTACGGCTTCTACCCGACGGAGCTGCGCTGGCGGGTGGATACCGCCGCCTGGCTGGCGATTCTCGGTGCGGCGCCTCTGTTCCTCCGGCAGATGCCGCGCAAGGTGCATTACGGCATCGGCTATCTGTTGCTCTATCCGTTGCTGGCCTACTGGCTGCTGCACGGCGGCTTCTTCGGTCTGGAAACGGTTCCGACGTCGCGCTGGGGCGGGTTGATGCTGACCATCGTGATCGCCGCGGTGGGCATTGCTGGCGCTTTGCCGATGGGCATCCTATTGGCGCTGGGGCGGCGTTCGGACATGCCGGCGATCCGTGTGCTGTGTGTCACCTTCATCGAATTCTGGCGCGGCGTGCCGCTGATCACCGTGCTGTTCATGTCATCGGTCATGCTGCCGCTGTTCCTGCCCGAGGAGATGAACCTCGACAAGCTGATGCGGGCCATGGTGATGGTGATCTTCTTCGAGGCCGCCTACATCGCAGAAGTGGTACGCGGCGGTCTGCAGGCGATACCCAAGGGCCAATACGAAGCGGCGGCGGCGATGGGTCTGGGCTACTGGCGCAGCATGGTCCTGGTGATCCTGCCGCAGGCGCTGAAGATGGTCATTCCCGGCATCGTCAACACCTTCATTGCGCTGTTCAAGGACACCAGCCTGGTGATCATCATCGGCCTGTTCGACTTCCTCAACAGCATCAAACGCGCAACTTCGGATCCTGCCTGGCTCGGCATGTCCACCGAGGGTTACGTCTTTGCCGCGCTGGTTTACTGGATTTTCTGTTTCGGCATGTCGCGCTATTCCATGCACCTGGAGCGCAAGCTCGACACCAGCCACCGGACTTAGGGGAGACACCATGAGCGATACATCACTGCAAGCCGGGCAGCCTGAGCGCTCCGGCGAACCGGTCATCCAGATGCAGGACGTGAACAAATGGTTCGGCCAGTTCCATGTACTCAAGGACATCGACCTGAGCGTCACCCAGGGCGAGCGAATCGTGCTGTGCGGGCCCTCCGGCTCGGGCAAATCGACCACTATTCGCTGCCTCAATAGGCTCGAAGAGCACCAAAAGGGCCGCATCGTGATCAACGGCGTGGAGCTGACCAACGACCTCAAGCAGATCGAGGCGATTCGCAGCGAAGTGGGCATGGTTTTCCAGCATTTCAATCTGTTCCCGCACCTGACGGTGCTGCAGAACTGCACGCTGGCGCCCATGTGGGTGCGCAAGCTGCCGCGACGCCAGGCGGAAGAGATCGCCATGCATTACCTGGAGCGCGTGCGCATTCCGGAACAGGCTGACAAATTTCCCGGGCAGCTTTCCGGCGGCCAGCAACAACGCGTGGCCATCGCTCGTGCCCTGTGTATGAAGCCCAAGATCATGCTGTTCGACGAACCCACTTCGGCGCTGGATCCGGAAATGGTCAAGGAGGTGCTGGATACCATGGTCGGCCTCGCCGAGAGCGGCATGACCATGCTCTGCGTGACCCACGAAATGGGCTTCGCCCGCACCGTGGCCGACCGGGTGATCTTCATGGACAAAGGCGAGATCGTTGAGCAAGCCGATCCAGAGGTGTTCTTTACCAACCCAGTCAATGAGCGGACGAAACTGTTCTTAAGCCAGATACTGCATTAAAGAGCAGCGAGGGTAGGGTGGGCTTCAGCCCACCCATTGGATCTTTTGGACTTTGGTGGGCTGAAGCGGAGCGCCGCCCGGCCCACCCTACGGCGTACCCTGAGAACTGCCCCTTGCCCATCGTCATAGGCTAGAATACGCGGCCCGACTGCTCCCTCTCCGAGGCTGTTCCGACGATGTTGATCCTGCGCGGCGCTCCCGCTCTTTCCGCCTTCCGTCACGGCAAGCTCCTGGCACAACTGACCGCGAAGGTCCCCGCTGTAAGCGGGCTGTATGCCGAGTTCGCTCATTTCGCTGAAGTATCCGGCACGCTTGGTGCGGACGAGGAGCAAGTGCTCGCCCGGCTGCTCAAGTATGGCCCGAGCGTCCCTGTGCAGGAGCCGGCTGGCCGGCTGTTCCTGGTGGTGCCGCGTTTCGGCACCATTTCGTCCTGGTCGAGCAAGGCCAGCGATATCGCCCACAACTGCGGTCTCGGCAAAATCCAGCGCCTGGAACGCGGTATCGCTTTCTACGTACAAGGCGAGCTTGGCGATGCCGAGGCACAGCTGATCACCGCTGCGCTGCATGACCGCATGACCCAGCTGGTGCTCGAGCGCTTCGAAGACGCCGCCAATTTGTTCAGCCACGCACAGCCCAAGCCGCTCACCGCGGTGGATGTGCTGGGCGGTGGCCGAGCCGCGCTGGAGCAGGCCAACGTCGAGCTGGGCCTGGCCCTGGCCGATGACGAAATCGACTATCTGGTGACCAGCTTCGAAGGGCTGGGGCGCAACCCCCACGACATCGAGCTGATGATGTTCGCCCAGGCCAACTCCGAGCATTGCCGGCACAAAATCTTCAACGCCAGCTGGGACATCGACGGCGAGAGCCAGGACAAGTCCCTGTTCGGCATGATCAAGAACACCTACCAGATGCATTCCGAGGGCGTGCTGTCGGCCTACAAGGACAATGCCTCGGTGATCGTCGGCCACGAGGCCGGGCGTTTCTACCCGGATGCCGCGACCGGCGAATATGCCGCGCACCGCCAGCCGGTGCATATCCTGATGAAGGTGGAAACCCACAACCACCCGACCGCCATCGCACCCTTCCCCGGCGCAGCCACCGGTTCGGGCGGCGAGATTCGTGACGAAGGCGCCACCGGTCGCGGCTCCAAGCCCAAGGCTGGGTTGACCGGCTTCACCGTGTCCAATCTGAACATTCCCGATTTCGAGCAGCCCTGGGAAAAGCCCTACGGCAAGCCCGAGCGCATCGTCACGCCGCTGGATATCATGATCGAAGGCCCGCTGGGCGGCGCCGCGTTCAACAACGAATTCGGCCGTCCGGCGCTGGCTGGCTATTTCCGTACCTTCGAGCAAAGCATCGAAACCCCTCGCGGCGAAGAAGTGCGCGGCTATCACAAGCCGATCATGCTCGCCGGCGGCCTGGGCAACATCCGTGAAGATCACGTGCAGAAGGGCGAGATTTCGGTCGGCGGCAAGCTGATCGTGCTCGGCGGCCCGGCGATGCTGATTGGCCTCGGCGGCGGTGCGGCCTCTTCCATGGCCACCGGCGCCAGCTCGGCGGATCTGGATTTTGCCTCGGTGCAGCGCGACAACCCGGAAATGGAGCGCCGTTGCCAGGAAGTGATCGACCGCTGCTGGCAGCTGGGCGAACAGAACCCGATCAAGTTCATCCACGACGTCGGCGCGGGCGGTCTGTCCAATGCCTTCCCCGAGCTGGTCAACGATGCCGGCCGTGGCGGCCGCTTCGATCTGCGCAACATTCCCAACGACGAACCGGGCATGGCGCCGCACGAGATCTGGTGCAACGAATCCCAGGAGCGCTACGTGCTCTCGGTGGACGCCGTTGATTTCGAGCGTTTCAAGGCCATCTGCGAGCGCGAGCGCTGCCCATTCGCGGTGGTCGGCGAGGCTACCGAAGAGCCGCACCTGACCGTGGCCGACAGCCATTTCGGCAACAAGCCGGTGGACATGCCGCTCAACGTGCTGCTCGGCAAGACGCCGCGCATGCACCGCAGCGCCAACCGCGAAGCCGAACTGGGTGATGATTTCAGCGCGGCCTCGGTCTATCTGGATGACGCCGTTGGCCGGGTGCTGCGCCATCCGGCGGTAGCCAGCAAGAGCTTCCTGATCACCATCGGCGACCGCAGCATCACCGGCATGGTGGCGCGCGATCAGATGGTCGGCCCCTGGCAGGTGCCGGTGGCTGACTGCGCCGTGACCACCACCAGCTACGACGTCAACACTGGCGAAGCCATGGCCATGGGCGAGCGCACGCCGCTGGCGCTGCTGGACGCCCCAGCATCCGGACGGATGGCCATCGGCGAGACGCTGACCAACCTTGCCGCTGCGCGCATTGAGAAGCTGTCCGACATCAAGCTGTCCGCCAACTGGATGGCCGCCGCCGGTCATCCGGGTGAAGACGCGCGGCTGTACGACACGGTCAAAGCCGTCGGCATGGAGCTCTGCCCGCAGCTGGGCCTGACCATTCCGGTGGGCAAGGACTCGATGTCGATGAAAACCCGCTGGGGTGAGGGCGGCGCCGAGAAGAGCGTCACCTCGCCCATGTCGCTGGTCGTCTCCGGCTTCGCGCCGGTGATCGATGTACGCAAGACTCTGACGCCGCAGCTTCGGCTGGACAAGGGCGCCACCGACCTGATCCTGATCGACCTGGGCCGTGGCCAGCACCGCATGGGCGGCTCGATCCTGGCCCAGGTGTACGGCAAGCTCGGCCGCCAGGCGCCGGACGTCGACGATGCTGAGGATCTGCAGGCGTTCTTCGCGGTGATCCAGGGGTTGAATGCCGATGGCCTGCTGCAGGCCTATCACGACCGTTCCGACGGCGGTCTGCTGACCACTGCGCTGGAAATGGCCTTTGCCGGTCATTGCGGGCTGAACCTGAACCTGGACGCTCTGCTGGACGATGCGGACGAAATCCCCGCAGTGCTGTTCAACGAAGAGCTGGGCGCGGTGATCCAGGTGCGCCAGGACGATACCGAAATCGTCTTGGCACAGTTCAGCGCCGCCGGCCTCGGCGATTGCGTGGCGGTGATCGGCCAGCTAGCCAACAATGGCTACATCTCGATCCGGCTTGCCGGCAGCGAAGTGTTCAGTGGAGATCGCCGACTACTGCAACAGCAGTGGAGCGAGACCAGCTATCGCATCCAGCGCCTGCGCGACAACGTCGAGTGTGCCGATCAGGAATTCGATGCGCTGCTGGAAGAGGACAACCCCGGCCTCAACGTCAAGCTCAGCTTTGACGTCAACCAGGACATCGCCGCGCCCTACATCAAGCGCGGCGTGCGACCGCAGGTGGCGATCCTGCGTGAGCAAGGCGTTAACGGCCAGACCGAGATGGCGGCCGCTTTCGACCGCGCCGGCTTCGCCGCTGTGGACGTGCACATGAGTGACATTCTCTCGGGACGCATCAGCCTGGAACGCTTCAAAGGCCTGGTTGCCTGCGGCGGTTTTTCCTATGGCGACGTGCTCGGCGCCGGTGAAGGCTGGGCCAAGTCGATCCTGTTCAACAGCCGTGCGCGCGAGGAATTCAGCACTTTCTTCGAGCGCAGCGACAGCTTCGGCCTGGGTATCTGTAACGGTTGCCAGATGCTTTCCAATCTGCGCGAGCTGGTGCCTGGTAGCGAGTCCTGGCCGCACTTCGTGCGCAACCGTTCCGAGCAGTTCGAGGCGCGCGTGGCCATGGTCCAGGTGCAGGATTCGCCGTCGATCTTCCTTCAGGGCATGGCCGGTTCGCGTCTGCCGATCGCGATTGCGCACGGGGAAGGGCATGCGGAGTTCGAAAGCGAGGAAGCACTGCTCGAGGCGGATCTATCCGGCACCGTTGCTCTGCGCTACGTGGACAACCATGGCAAGGTCACCGAGCGTTATCCGGCCAACCCTGGCGGCTCCCCGCGCGGTATCACAGGTTTGACCACGCGCGACGGTCGCGTGACCATCATGATGCCGCACCCGGAGCGTGTCTTCCGTGCCGTGACCAACTCCTGGCGCCCAGATGAGTGGCAGGAAGACGGTGGCTGGATGCGCATGTTCCGCAACGCGCGGGTCTGGGTCGACTGAAGCCATGCAGTACTGAGAGAAGCCCGGACACCTGCGCGTGCTCCGGGCTTTTTTGTGAACCAGTCACCAGCGTTTCGCTGAACCAAGCCCGCGGGGACACGTCTGATCGTTGATCGGTAGCAGTGCTTGATGTTTCGGCTTCTGGCAAATTGGTTTTGTAAGCGGGCATCTGTTCCGCCCCTGGTTCCGGAGAGGCTGATGTACAAGCTGTGTTTCTATGTTCCCGAAAGCCATCTGGGCGAAGTCAAGGAAGCGGTTTTCGCAGCGGGCGGCGGTCGCATCGGGGCTTATGACCATTGCTGCTGGCAGGTGCTCGGGCACGGCCAGTATCGACCGCTGGAAGGCAGCCAGCCGTTCCTCGGGCAGCAGGGCCAGGTGCAGCCGGTTGCCGAGTGGAAGGTGGAACTGGTAGTCGCCGACGAATTGATCCACGACAGCGTCAAGGCGCTCAAGCGTGCGCATCCTTATGAAACGCCTGCGTTCGAGGTCTGGCGGTTGTCGGATATGGTTTTCTGAGAAGACGAAGCAGCGTCGGAGTTTCGACTGGCCTACGGACGAATCTCGATCAGCGTGCCGTCTTTCACCAGATTCCATATCTCACGCATGTCGTCGTTCTTCAGCGCGATGCAGCCCTCGGTCCAGTCAAGGGTATGGAAAAACCACTCGGGGTATTCCTCATCCAGCGGCGTGCCATGAAGCATGATCATGCTGCCTGGTCGCGCGCCCTCGGCACGGGCGCGGGCCAAATCCCTGGCGTTCGGGTAGGAGATGTGCATCGCCAGGTTGTACTTGTCGGACGTTTTGCGCCAATTGATCCAGTACAACCCTTCCGGCGTTCGCTGATCGCCTTCGCGCTGCTTGGGACCGGGCTGTTTCCCCAGCGAGACGCGATAGCTTTTCATCGTCACGCCCCGGCTGATCAAGTGCAGCTGGCGTTCCGATTTGACCACCAGCACCTTGTCGATAAACGAGGCATCGAAGACTGGCGCAGCGGTGGCATGGGAAAGAGTGGCAAAGGTGAAGCAGACGATCGCTAACAGCCAGCGCATGAGGCGTTCCTGAATCCTTACGACATCAGACCTGTCTGCGCGCCATCGGTATAGGTGCGATGGCTTCGTTGCGCACCGGGAAGGTCTGCTGCACCCGGTCGGCGAAAAAGTATTCTAGGGTACGGCCCACGGTCGGGAAAGCCAGCTCTGACCAAGGGATCTCGGCCTGGCTGAAAAGCTTGACCTCGAGACTCTCGTCTCCTGCACAGAATCGATCATCGAGCAGCTCGGCGCGAAAGAACGTGTAGACCTGGTTGATGTGCGGCAGGTCGAACAGCGTATAGAGACGCAGGCCCGTAACTCTGGCGCAGGCTTCTTCCAACGTTTCTCGCTCTGCTGCCTGCTGCATGGTTTCGCCGTTTTCCATGAAGCCGGCCGGCAATGTCCAATAGCCACGCCGTGGCTCGATTGCGCGCCGACAGAGCAATATAGAGTCGCCCCAGACGGGCAGGCAACCGGCAACGATCCGTGGGTTCTGGTAGTGAATCGTGTCACAGGCTGCACAGACGAAGCGGATTCGGTTATCTCCGTCAGGTATTTGTTCTGTGATTGTGCTGCCGCATTGGCTGCAGTATTTCATCGCGCTTCCTTCGGTCTACGGATCATCGTTACAGCCTTGGTCGAACACGCACGAGCTACCGCTCAGAACTAGTTTGTCGTGAGAAGTCCATTCGTGCCACTGCCGATTGCCGTCGAGCATGGTTTTGGTTGCGCCTGTCTTGGGCGCCTCGGTGATTCATGCCATGATGCTTGCCAAAGACGGAAAGAGACGTTTCATGCTGGACAAAATACTCCAACGGGTGCGTGACTATTCCCCGCATCTTCTGGAGCCGGAAGGCCGGATGCCCGAAGCGGCGGTCTTGATGCCCATCACACGTGGCGATTCGCCGGAGCTGGTCCTGACCCTGCGCGCCAGTGGTCTATCCACTCATGGCGGCGAGGTGGCATTTCCCGGTGGCCGGCGTGATCCCGAAGATCAAGATCTAGTCCATACCGCATTGCGCGAAGCCGAGGAAGAAGTTGGCCTGGCTCCGGGGATAGTAGAAATCGTCGGACCGCTGAGCAGCCTCGTATCGCTGCATGGTATCCACGTCACGCCTTATGTCGGCATCGTGCCGGACTATGTCGAATACCGCGCCAACGATGCTGAGATTGCCTCGGTGTTTTCCGTGCCACTGGACTTTTTCTGCCAGGACGCGCGGGAGGTGACCCACCGAATCGATTACCAGGGTGTTGCCTGGTACGTCCCGTCTTACCACTATGGCGAATACAAAATCTGGGGATTGACGGCCATCATGATCGTCGAGCTGGTTAACCTGGTATACGACGCCGGGATCGAAATGCACAGCCCTCCCGCTTCTTATATCGATTTGAGCCAGAAGAGGTCATGACCGTGAAATATCGCCTGGGTGATTCCCGCGTCGAAACCCATCCCGAGAGCTGGGTCGCACCAAACGCTACTCTGGTCGGCAAGATCCGCCTTGATGCAGGGGCCAACGTCTGGTTCGGTGCGGTGCTGCGTGGCGACAACGAACTGATCCATGTCGGCGAAAACAGCAACGTGCAGGACGGCAGTGTCATGCACACCGACATGGGCTATCCGCTGACGCTGGGAACCGGCGTCACCGTTGGGCACAACGCCATGCTGCACGGCTGTACTGTCGGCGATTACAGCCTGGTCGGGATCAACGCGGTGATCCTCAACGGGGCGAAGATCGGCAAGTACTGCATCATCGGCGCCAACACACTGATTGCCGAAGGTAAGGAAATCCCCGATGGCTCGCTGGTGGTGGGGTCGCCCGGCAAAGTGGTTCGCGAGCTGACCGAACAGCAGAAGAAGATGCTCGAAGCGAGCGCTGCGCATTACGTACACAACGCCCAGCGCTACGCGCAAGATCTGGCGGAGCAAGACGATTGATTGCTGACGATAAGCCGGTTGCGTCTCCTTGCGTCAGCATCTGCGCGCTGGACGAAGACGATTTCTGCACCGGCTGCCAGCGCAGCATCGACGAAATCCGCCGCTGGAGCCAGATGGGCAATCCGGAGCGGCGGCAGGTGCTGCTGCGTTGTCACGAGCGGGCACGCGTCAGCGGCCTGCTGTTCTGACGCCGAAGCGCAACGCGTCGGCGCGACTTTATTAGTGTCTGCATAACGAGGACTTCCATGCCCCGAATAGGTACTCCGCTGTCGGCCAGCGCAACCCGTGTGCTGCTCTGTGGCTCTGGTGAGCTCGGCAAGGAGCTGGTCATCGAGCTTCAACGCCTGGGCGTGGAAGTCATTGCGGTGGACCGTTACGCCAACGCTCCGGCCATGCAGGTGGCGCATCGTCATCATGTCGTCGATATGCTCGACGGCGCTGCGCTGAGGGCGATCATCGAGCAGGAAAGGCCACATTTCATCGTGCCGGAAATCGAAGCGATCGCCACCGCGACGCTGGTGGAGCTGGAGCGCGAAGGTTATACGGTCATCCCTACCGCGCGGGCCGCGCAGCTCACCATGAACCGCGAAGGTATTCGCCGCCTGGCTGCTGAGGAGCTTGGTCTGCCGACTTCGCCGTACCGTTTCGCCGACTCGCTGGAGGAATGTCGCGCGGCGGCTTCCTTGCTCGGCTTCCCCTGCCTGATCAAGCCTGTCATGAGTTCGTCCGGCAAGGGGCAATCGGTCCTGCGAAGTGAAGCCGATATCGTCACGGCCTGGGACTATGCGCAAGCTGGCGGTCGAGCCGGGAAAGGGCGGGTGATCGTCGAAGGTTTCGTCGATTTCGACTATGAAATCACGCTGCTGACCGTTCGGCATGCAGATGGAACCACCTTCTGCCAGCCGGTTGGGCATCGTCAGGAAAAGGGTGATTATCAGGAATCCTGGCAGCCGCAGCCGATGACTGCAGGCGCACTGGCCGAGGCTGAACGCATTGCGCTGGCGGTCACCGACGCGCTGGGTGGACGCGGTATTTTCGGTGTCGAACTTTTCATCAAGGGTGACAAGGTCTGGTTTTGCGAGGTTTCACCCAGGCCGCACGATACGGGCCTAGTGACCCTTGTCTCCCAGGATCTTTCCGAGTTTGCGCTGCATGCCCGGGCGATCCTTGGGCTACCGATTCCGGCGATCCGTCAGTTCGGACCATCGGCTTCGGCCGTAGTGCTGGTGGAGGGTGAGTCCGAGCAGGTGAGCTTCGGCAATCTGGCCGCCGCGATGGCCGAGCCAGATACCGCACTGCGTCTGTTCGGCAAACCGGGCGTCAGCGGGCAGCGGCGAATGGGAGTGGCGCTGGCTCGCGACATGTCGATCGAGGCTGCGCGTGCCAAGGCGATGCGGGTGGCCTCGGCTATCGATATCGAATTCTGAAACTCAGGCGGGACCGGGCGCCGCAACGAATTATGGCGTGTCGCTCGGTTCTTCCTGAATATCTTCGGCCACCCAGGCGCGCACGCTTTTGACGCGATTGTCTGCGGCCTGCAAGACTTCGAATCGATACTGCTTGATCTGCAGGCAGATACCGCTATCTGGAATATGCTCAAGCGCTTCGGTAATCAATCCGTTAAGCGTCTTCGGTCCGTCGCAGGGTAACTGCCAGCTCAGCGCTCGGTTTACTTCGCGTAGATAGGCGGCGCCGTCTATCACCAAGGTGCCATCGTCCTGGGGGTGTATATCCGGGCTGCGCAAGGCATCCTGGTTGCTGAACTCGCCAACGATCTCTTCGAGAATATCTTCCAGGGTAACGATCCCCAGTACATCGCCATATTCATCCACCACGATGCCGATGCGGCGCTTTTGTTTTTGAAAATTGAGCAACTGGGTAGAGAGCGGGGTATTTTCGGGGACGAAATAGGGCTCGTTGCAGGCTTCGAGCAGGTTGTCCTTGGTCAGTTGGTCGTGACTGAGCAGGCGGGCGATCTGCCGCATGTGCACGATGCCTTCGATCTGGTTGATGTCCTTGCGAAACACTGGCAGGCGGGTGTGCGGTGTGGTGCGTAACTGGCCAACGATGGTTTCCAAGTCATCCTCAAGATCAATGCCGGCGACTTCGTTGCGCGGGATCATGATGTCATCGACAGTCACCCGTTCGAGGTCGAGAATGCCGAGCAGCATGTTCTGTCGATTCAGCGGCAGATCGCTGCCGGATTCACGCACCACGCTGCGTAGCTCTTCGGTGGACAGGCTATCGGTGCCTTTCTTGGACGGGTCCACACCGAGCAGCTTGAGCAGTCCATTGCTGATCCAGCCGAGCAGTGCGACCAGCGGATACAGCACCTTCTGTAGCAGCATCAACGGCAGGCTGACTGGATAGGCGACCACCTCTGGGCGCAGGGCCGCTAGCGTCTTGGGCGTGATCTCACCAAAGATCAACAAGATGATTGTCAGGCCGATGGTGGCAATGGCAATCCCGGCCTCGCCCCATAATTGCATCGCCAGAACTGTCGCGATCGAAGAAGCGAGGATATTGACGAAATTGTTACCTACGAGAATGGTGCCCAGCAGGCGGTCGGGCCTGGACAGCAATTCGATGGCTCGTTTGGCTCCGGAGTGACCTTCTTTTGCCTGATGGCGCAAGCGATAGCGGTTGAGGCTGAGCATTCCGGTTTCGGAACTTGAAAAAAAGGCTGAGCACAAAAGCAGGAAGACCAGCAGGCCAACCAGAAAGCCGGGATGTAGATTTTCCACGTGGTGGCCCTAGATGTGCAGGATGAATTCGCGGACCAGCTTGCTGCCGAAATAGGCCAACATCAGCAGACAGAAGCCCGCCAGCGTCCAGCGAATGGCCTTATAGCCGCGCCAGCCAAGCTGATGGCGCCCCCACAGCAACAGGCCGAAGATTACCCAAGCGATGACTGATAGCAGTGTTTTATGCACCAGATGCTGGGCAAACAGATTGTCGAGGAACAGCCAGCCGGAAATCAGCGATGCCGATAGCAGCAGCCAGCCGGCGAGGAGGAAGCCGAACAGCAGGCTCTCCATGGTTTGTAGAGGCGGGAAGTTCTTGATCAGGCCGGACGGGTGTTTGTGCTTGAGGTGGTGGTCCTGCAGGAGCAGCAGCAGTGACTGAAAGACCGCAATCGTAAGCATCCCGTAAGCAAGAATGGAAAACAGGATATGTGCCAGTATCCCAGGCTCCTCGCTGATGGCCGGCGCGGTGCCGGACGGCGCGAACTGGGCGAAAAGCACTGTCAGACAACCGAGCGGAAAAAGAAGCAGCAGAAGATTCTCGACTGGCATGCGATGAAGCGCGAGCAGAATCAGGAGAATCACGGCTGCGGCAATCAGGCTCGAGGCCGTGAAGAAATCCAGGTGCAGTCCGCTCGGCGACAGCAGTTGGATGAACAGGCTCACCCCGTGCGCAACGAGCGCCAAGGCGCCCAGGACGATAAGCAGGCGCTTATTCGGCACGGTGCGTTGCGCCAGGCGTAGGCCTTGGTATCCGGTGACGCCAGCATAAAGGCAGGCGGCAGCTAGGCTCGGTAGCAGAGGGTGCATAGGTCTGTTAACAGGCTCGAAAGGCGCTGAGTGTGGCATAAACACTCAGCGCAAAAAAGCGTGCAGGCGAGCGGTATGGTGCCGCGTGGCTCGGTGTGTGGGCGTGTTATCGGATGATGCGGTGCCCAGTTATTGGCGCTGGTTGGCCTGTGGCGATGAAAAGCACGGTCGGCGGGGTACCGGCCCGAGGCTTGCAGCTTCTATAATCGCTGCCTTAACCACATCCAGCGTGGAAACGGCACATGTTTGAAAACCTAACCGACCGCCTCTCCCAGACGCTTCGCCATGTTACCGGCAAGGCCAAGCTGACCGAGGACAATATCAAGGACACCCTGCGTGAAGTGCGGATGGCGCTGCTCGAAGCTGACGTCGCACTGCCGGTAGTCAAGGATTTCGTCGCCAAGGTCAAGGATCGGGCTGTCGGAACGGAAGTATCGAAGAGCCTGACCCCGGGCCAGGCATTCGTGAAGATCGTCCGCGCCGAGCTGGAAGAGCTGATGGGGGCGGCCAACGAAGATCTGGTACTGAGCGTGGCGCCGCCCGCCGTAGTGTTGATGGCCGGGTTGCAGGGTGCGGGCAAGACCACTACGGTGGGCAAACTTGCGCGTTTCCTCAAGGAGCGTAAGAAGAAATCCGTACTGGTGGTGTCTGCCGACGTCTACCGTCCCGCGGCAATCAAGCAGCTCGAGACCCTGGCCGCTGAAGTCGGGGTGACCTTTTTCCCTTCCGACACCAGCCAGAAGCCGGTAGAGATCGCCCAGGCGGCGATCCGCGAAGCCAAGCTGAAGTTCATCGACGTGGTGCTGGTGGATACCGCCGGTCGCCTGGCCATCGATGCCGAGATGATGGCTGAGATCCAGGCCGTGCATGCCGCCATCAACCCGGCTGAGACGCTGTTCGTGGTCGACGCCATGACCGGTCAGGACGCCGCGAACACAGCCCGCGCCTTCGGTGAAGCATTGCCGCTGACCGGCGTGGTGCTGACCAAGGTCGATGGTGATGCTCGTGGTGGCGCCGCGTTGTCGGTGCGTCACATTACCGGCAAGCCGATCAAGTTCCTCGGCATGGGCGAGAAGAGCGATGCGCTCGAACCCTTCCATCCGGATCGCATCGCTTCGCGCATTCTCGGCATGGGCGACGTGCTCAGCCTGATCGAGCAGGCCGAGCAGACCCTCGACCGCGAGAAGGCCGAGAAACTCACCAAGAAGCTGAAGAAGGGCAAGGGGTTCGACCTCGAAGACTTCCGCGACCAGCTGCAGCAGATGAAGAACATGGGTGGCCTAGGCGGGCTGATGGACAAGCTGCCCTCGATCGGTGGCATGAATCTATCTCAGATGGGTAACGCCCAGGGCGCTGCGGAAAAGCAGTTCAAACAGATGGAAGCCATCATCAACTCGATGACGCCCGTCGAGCGTCGCAACCCCGACATCATCAGCGGCTCGCGCAAGCGCCGCATCGCCATGGGGTCGGGCACGCAAGTGCAGGACATCGGGCGGCTGATCAAGCAGCACAAGCAGATGCAGAAGATGATGAAGAAGGTCACCGGCAAGGGCGGCATGGCCAAGATGATGCGCGGCATGGGCGGCATGTTCCCCGGCGGCGGGATGCCGAAATTCTGAACGACAGCTGCAAGCCCCGGGCTGTCAGGCCATGAGTAAATGATCCGGCGCGTTCGGGTTTTGCATTTACTTGTAGCTTGCGGCTTGAAGCTTGCTGCTTTTACTCGTAAAATGCGCGGCCTTTCGGGCCCAGGCCCATTTTAAGTGTGTGCCTTAAGTTAGCACCGACTACAGGAACGATGTTCACATGGTAACTATTCGTCTCGCCCGTGGCGGCTCCAAGAAGCGCCCTTTCTACCACCTGACCGTGACCAACAGCCGCAATGCGCGCGACGGTCGCTTCGTTGAGCGTATCGGTTTCTTCAACCCGATCGCTTCGGGTGCGGAAGTGAAGCTGTCTGTAAACCAGGAGCGTGCCGCTTACTGGCTGAGCCAGGGCGCACAGCCGTCTGAGCGCGTTGCTCAGCTGCTGAAGGAAGCTGCCAAGGCCGCTGCCTGAATCGCATGAACGCAACGTCTGCCCCGGCCGAAGATCTGATCGTAATCGGCAAAGTCGTTTCGGTGCATGGCGTGCGTGGTGACGTAAAGGTCTATTCCTTTACCGATCCGATCGACAATCTGCTGGATTACCGTCGCTGGACGCTCAGGCGAGGTGACGAGGTCAAGCAGGTCGAGCTGGTTAGTGGGCGTCTCCAGGGCAAAATCCTGGTGGCTACGCTGAGAGGGTTGACCGATCGGGAAGTTGCGCGAACCTACGCCGACTTCGAGATCTGCATTCCTCGTAGTGAGCTTCCGCCACTGACCGGAGAGGAATACTACTGGTATCAGCTTCAGGGCCTGAAGGTCATCAACCAGCTCGGGCAAGTGCTCGGACGGGTTGACCATCTGCTCGAAACCGGTGCCAACGATGTCCTGGTGGTCAAGCCGTTTGATGGCAGCCTGGATGATCGTGAGCGGCTGCTGCCCTATACCGACCCTTGCGTGCTGAAGGTCGATCTGGACGCAGGCGAGATGCATGTCGAATGGGACGCGGATTTCTGAGCGACATGTCCAGCTTTCGTGTTGAAGTGATCAGTCTTTTTCCAGACATGTTCGCTGCCATCCGTGACTACGGTATTACCAGTCGCGCGGTGAAGCAGGGGTTGCTCCAGCTGCGATGCTGGAACCCGCGTGCCTATACCGAAGATCGCCACCAGACGGTGGATGATCGCCCTTTCGGTGGTGGCCCCGGCATGGTGATGAAGATCAAGCCGCTGGAGCTTGCCTTGGCAGATGCCAGGCAGGCCGCCGGCGAGAAGGCGAAGGTGATCTACCTTTCGCCGCAAGGACGTCAGCTGAAACAGACCGATGTCCGTGAACTGGCGAGGGAGGAGGGGCTTATCCTCATCGCCGGGCGCTACGAAGGTATCGACGAGCGTTTTATCGAAACGCATGTCGACGAAGAATGGTCGATTGGCGATTACGTGCTGTCCGGCGGCGAACTGCCGGCTATGGTGCTGATCGATGCGGTGACCCGATTGCTTCCTGGAGCGCTGGGTCATGCTGATTCTGCCGAGGAGGATTCGTTTAGCGACGGCTTGCTCGACTGCCCGCATTACACGCGACCGGAAGTGTATGCGGATAAACGTGTTCCAGAGGTGCTGCTCAGCGGCAATCACGAACACATCCGGCGCTGGCGTTTGCAGCAGTCCCTCGGAAGGACCTGGGAACGCCGTGCCGATCTTCTGGATGGCCGCTCGCTTTCTGGAGAAGAACAGAAACTGCTGAAGGAATACATCCATCAGCGGGACGATAGTTAACGTATCGATGGCAGGCTACAAGGGCTTGTCTCAGGAGCACACAGCATGACCAACAAGATTATCCAGGCGATCGAAGCCGAGCAGATGACCAAAGAACTGCCTCCGTTCGCCCCCGGCGACACCGTGATCGTTCAGGTCAAGGTAAAGGAAGGCGAGCGTGAGCGTCTGCAGGCCTTCGAAGGCGTCGTGATCGGCAAGCGTAACCGCGGTCTGAACAGTGCCTTCACCGTGCGCAAGATCTCCAACGGTGTGGGTGTGGAGCGTACCTTCCAGACCTACAGCCCGATGGTTGACAGTCTCAGCGTCAAGCGCCGCGGCGATGTTCGCAAGGCCAAGCTGTACTACCTCCGCGCGCTGTCCGGCAAGGCAGCCCGTATCAAGGAAAAGCTGTCCTGAGGACTGCGCTCCTTGTAAGAAAAAGCAGCCTTCGGGCTGCTTTTTCGTTATTGCGATTTTTTGAAGTTTCGTTAAACCCTGATTCCGTTCCCTGCCAGCGTGCCTGGTAGCGTGAAAACAAAGACAAGATTCGCAGCACGGTGGCCACACTACTTGCGAGAAGTGGCATGACCCCAAGAGATATTGAAGTTCAGCGTCGTACCGATCTGTCCGTCACGCATGTGACCAAGGCGGTGTTCCCACCGACCACCAATCATCACAACACTTTGTTCGGCGGCACCGCACTGGCCTGGCTGGACGAGGTTTCGTTCATTACTGCGACACGCTTCTGCCGGCTGCCACTGGTTACCGTGTCTTCCGATCGAATCGATTTCAATCATCCGATTCCCGCCGGTTCCATCGTCGAGCTGATTGGTCGCGTGGTTAAAGTGGGCAATACCAGCCTGAAAGTGGACGTCGAGGTGTTCGTCGAGAGCATGTATCACGACGGACGCGAGTTGGCCATCAAGGGCACCTTCAGCTTCGTCGCAGTGGGCGAAGACAACCGGCCGGTGCCGGTACTGCCTGATCACGTCTGATCACGCTGGCTGTTTGCTGGCGCCTTGTGAAACACTGCCGCGTCGAGTCTTTCGGATACTGCCATGCCTGCCTTGGATGCTCCTGTAATTGACCGTTTTCTGGATGCCTTGTGGCTGCAGAAGGGACTGTCGGACAACACGCGGGATGCCTATCGCAGTGACCTGGCGCTGTTCAACGGCTGGCTGGCCGAGCGTGACCTGAAGCTGGAAGATGCCGGGCGCGTGATCATTCTCGATCATCTCGCCTGGCGTCAGGCCAGCGGCTACAAGGCGCGCTCCACCGCGCGCTTTCTATCTGGCCTACGTAGCTTTTATCGTTTTCTGCTGAGCGAGGGATCGATCAGTGTCGATCCGACCTTGCAGGTCGATCTGCCGCAGCTGGGGCAACCCTTGCCCAAGACGCTGTCTGAGGCGGATGTCGAAGCGTTGTTGGCCGCCCCGGATCTTGGCGACCCTCTCGGCTTGCGTGATCGGGCGATGCTGGAAGTGCTTTATGCCTGCGGGCTGCGGGTGACCGAGCTGATTTCGCTGAGCCTCGACCAGATCAACCTGCGTCAGGGGGTGCTACGGACTCTCGGCAAGGGCAACAAAGAGCGTCTGGTGCCGCTGGGAGAAGAGGCCTTGCACTGGATCGAGCGTTACCTTCGTCAGGCTCGTGGCCTGTTGCTGGGCGACAAGCCAAGCGATGTGGTGTTTCCAAGCCAGCGTGGCACTCAGATGACTCGTCAGACCTTTTGGCACCGGATCAAACTGCATGCCTCGGTGGCAGGTATCAGCGCGGCGATATCTCCGCATACGCTGCGCCATGCGTTCGCCACGCATTTACTCAACCATGGTGCTGACCTGCGCACCGTACAGATGCTGCTGGGTCACAGCGATCTGTCGACCACCCAGATCTATACCCATGTCGCCCGTGCACGCCTGCAGGAGTTGCACGCCCGCCATCATCCGCGAGGCTGATCGGACTCGAGTAAGGGGGCAGTAGCATGCGAACATCGGTCGAATGAAGTCCCTATCTGCTGGTCGAATTGAATGTTTGAGCACAACGTGTATGCCGAGCTTGTTGAGTCAGCGGCCACTATCGAGGTGCGCTGTAGCCCACAAACCCACCATGCAAGACCGTCCCGGCAGTTGCTTGGATGGTGGCTATGATAATCTTCGCGCCCACCCCCTTTATCGATGTCGCCAGGAGTTTCCATGCGCGTGATTCGTCTGTTCGCTGCCGTGGCTTTGGGCCTGGCCAGTTCCTTTTCCATGGCTGCCGATCCGGACAAGGCGATCCGTCAGTCGTTGCAGTCCATCCAGCCCGATATGCCGATCGAGGCCATCGCCGAAAGCCCCATGCCCGGTGTCTACCAAGTGCAGCTCAAGGGCGGTCGCCAACTGTATGCCAGCGCCGATGGGCAGTTCATCATTCAGGGCTATCTGTTTCAGTTCAAGGATGGTCAGGCGCGGAATCTCACCGAACAGGCTCAGAGCCAGTCGGTCGCCGCAGCCATCGATGCGATTCCGCTCAATGAGATGGTGATCTTCGCGCCGGAAAAACCCAAGACCCACATCACGGTGTTCACCGACACCGATTGCGGCTACTGCCAGAAGCTGCATAGCGAAGTGCCGGAACTGAACCGTCTGGGAGTGGAAGTTCGATACATGGCGTTTCCGCGCCAGGGAATGGGTAGCCACGGCGCCAATACGCTGACCAGCGTCTGGTGCGCCAAGGACCCGCAAGAGGCGATGAACAAGGCCAAGGCCCGTCAGGAGCTTCCCGCAGCCACCTGTGACAATCCGATCGCCGAGCAGTACGAGCTGGGCCAGCTCATAGGTGTGCAGGGCACGCCGGCCATCGTGCTCGCCGATGGGCAGATCATTCCCGGCTACCAGCCAGCGCCCCAGTTGGCTGAAATCGCTCTCAAGGCCAAGTGATCGCACGAGGCGGCGTCTTCCTGGCGACGTCCGTCGGCCCAAACTGAACTGTCTCGCTCCCAGCGCTCAAAGTCTGCAATACCGACGGAGGGCGCGATCATGAAGCTTGAAGGTTCCTGTCACTGCAAAGCCGTGCGTTTCTCGCTGGAGTCGGCTACGCCTTACCCATTCATGCGCTGCTACTGCTCCATCTGTCGCAAGACGGCAGGTGGTGGCGGCTATGCGATCAACCTGGGCGGCGATCACCGTACGCTGAACGTCGAAGGGCGCGAGCACCTGAGCGTCTATCGGGCGCGCATGGCCGATCCGCAGTCCGGTGCAGTTCGTGTCAGCGACGGTGAGCGTCATTTCTGCAAGCACTGCGGCAGCGCGCTCTGGTTGTGGGATCCCAACTGGCCGGAGCTGGTGCACCCCCATGCATCGGCTATCGACACCGATCTTCCCACGCCCCCCGAGCATACTCACCTGATGCTTGACTCGAAGGCGAGCTGGGTCGAACCGCAGGTGTTCGATACCGACAGGTGTTTCGCCGACTATCCAGACGAGTCGCTGGCTCAGTGGCATGAGCGCCTGGGCTTGGATGGGGTAAAAGACTAGCGCGTCGCCAACCCGCCGCTCGCGCAGCGATTTGACTAAAACCCCGCCGATTCGTAATGTGCGACTCTTTTGTTCGGCTGGTGCATCCGGCCGTTCGCTGGGAATGGGGAGTGCAGCTTGAAACCGGTGAAAGTTGGCATCTGTGGGCTGGGAACCGTCGGTGGCGGAACCTTCAATGTGCTCAAGCGCAACGCCGAGGAGATTGCCCGCCGTGCCGGGCGTGGAATCGAGGTTGCGCAGATTGCGACCCGGCAGGTCAACCCCAAGTGCGACACCGGATCCATTTCCATTACCGACGATGTTTTCGCCGTCGCCAACAATCCTGAAATCGACATCGTCGTCGAGCTGATCGGCGGCTACACCCTGGCGCTCGAACTGGTGCTCAAGGCCATCGAGAACGGCAAGCACGTGGTCACGGCCAACAAGGCGCTGATCGCCGTGCATGGCAACGAGATCTTCGCCCGTGCCCGCGAGCAGGGAGTCATTGTCGCCTTCGAGGCTTCGGTTGCGGGCGGCATTCCGGTAATCAAGGCGATCCGCGAAGGTCTGGCGGCCAACCGTATCAACTGGCTGGCCGGTATCATCAATGGCACCGGCAACTTCATTCTCACCGAGATGCGCGAGAAGGGCCGGGCCTTCGAGGATGTGCTCAAGGAAGCGCAGGCGCTGGGTTACGCTGAGGCCGACCCGACCTTCGACGTAGAAGGCATCGATGCCGCGCACAAGCTGACCATCCTCGCCTCCATCGCCTTCGGCATCCCACTGCAGTTCGACAAGGCTTATACCGAGGGCATTTCGCGTCTGACTACAGCCGACGTGAACTACGCTGAGGCGCTGGGCTATCGCATCAAGCACCTGGGCGTCGCGCGCCGGACCGACGCTGGTATCGAACTGCGCGTGCATCCGACGCTGATCCCCGCTGATCGCCTGATCGCCAACGTCAATGGCGTGATGAATGCGGTGATGGTCAACGGTGATGCGGTGGGCTCGACGCTTTATTACGGTGCAGGCGCCGGCATGGAGCCAACCGCCTCGGCAGTGGTGGCCGACCTGGTGGACGTGGCGCGAGCGCTGACCACCGACCCGAACAACCGCGTGCCGCACCTGGCGTTCCAGCCCGATTCCCTGTCGGCTCATCCGATCCTGCCGGTCACCGCCTGCGAGAGCGCCTACTATCTGCGCATCCAGGCCAAGGATCATCCAGGCGTGCTGGCCCAGGTCGCGACCATCCTGTCCGAGCGCGGCATCAATATCGAATCGATCATGCAGAAGGAAGCGGAAGTCCATGACGGGCTAGTGCCGGTCATTCTAGTGACCCATCGTGTGGTAGAGCAGCGCATCGATGAAGCCATATCGGCACTCGAGACGCTCGATGATGTGGTCGACAAGGTCGTGCGGATTCGTGTGGAACAGCTGAATTAACCAGAGCTGGAAGCTGGAAGCCGGAAGTCAGAGCGAATCGCCGGGCTTCAAGCTTCAGGCTTCAAACTCAAATCGAAGGTTTGACGATATGCGCTACATCAGTACCCGTGGTCAGGCTCCGGCCCTGGATTTCGAAGACGTGCTGCTGGCCGGGCTGGCCAGCGACGGCGGCCTCTATGTGCCGGAAAACCTGCCGCGCTTCACTGTCGAGGAAATCGCTTCCTGGGCCGGCCTGCCATATCACGAGCTGGCATTCAAGGTGATGCGCCCGTTCGTGGCTGACAGCATTCCTGACGCCGACTTCAAGCAAATTCTCGAAGAAACCTATGGCGTATTCGCCCATAGTGCCGTGGCACCGCTGCGCCAGCTGGATGGCAACGAATGGGTGATGGAGCTGTTCCACGGCCCGACCCTGGCCTTCAAGGATTTCGCCCTGCAACTGCTCGGTCGCCTGCTCGACTACGTCCTGGCCAAGCGCGGCGAGCGCGTGGTGATCATCGGCGCCACCTCGGGTGACACCGGCTCGGCGGCCATCGAAGGTTGCCGCCGTTGCGATAACGTCGACATCTTCATCCTGCATCCGCACAACCGCGTTTCGGAAGTGCAGCGTCGGCAGATGACCACCATCTTCGGCGACAACATCCACAACATCGCCATCGAAGGCAACTTCGACGACTGCCAGGAGATGGTCAAGGACAGCTTCGCCGACCAGGGCTTTCTCAAGGGCACCCGTCTGGTGGCGGTGAACTCGATCAACTGGGCGCGGATCATGGCCCAGATCGTCTACTACTTCCATGCAGCCTTGCAGCTGGGCGGTCCGGCGCGCTCGGTGGCGTTCTCGGTGCCGACCGGCAACTTCGGCGACATCTTCGCCGGCTACCTGGCGCGCAACATGGGCCTGCCGATCAGCCAACTGGTGGTGGCCACCAACCGCAACGACATCCTGCACCGTTTCATGAGCGGCAACCGCTACGACAAGGACACCTTGCATCCCTCGTTGTCGCCGTCCATGGACATCATGGTCTCATCCAACTTCGAGCGATTGCTGTTCGACCTGCACGGCCGCAATGGCGCTTCCGTGGCCGAGCTGATGAGCGCCTTCAAGGCCAGCGGCAAGCTGTCGGTCGAGGAAGCGCGCTGGACCGAAGCACGCAAGCTGTTCGATTCCCTGGCCGTGGACGACGAGCAGACCTGCAAGACCATTGCCGAAGTGTTTGCCAAAACGGGCGAATTGCTCGACCCCCACACTGCAATTGGCGTCTACGCCGCCCGTGAATGCCGTCGCAGCCTGTCGACGCCGATGGTGACCCTTGGCACTGCACATCCGGTGAAATTCCCCGAGGCGGTGGAGAAGGCCGGTGTCGGCAAGGCGCTGGAATTGCCGGCGCACCTGGCCGATCTGTTCGAGCGTCCTGAGCGTTGCACCGTGCTGGCGAACGATCTCAAGGCCATGCAGGCTTTCGTGAGCGAACACGGCAATCGCGGCAAGCCGCTGTAAGCGGACCCCGATGCAAAAGGCCAGTCACGTGACTGGCCTTTTCGTTTGTAAGGGTAGGGTGGGCTTTAGCCCACCAAGGCGGGATAGCAACCGTGTCGACCGCGGGGTTTGGTGGGCTGAAGCCCACCCTACGGGCTGGAGGCGGGAAAGCTGGGTGAAAGGGCCGCTCCGAGTCGCTTTTCGTCCAGCCTCACGCCTCCAGCGCTCTTGTCGGCTTCACTCGTCGAACTCTTCCCAGCCACCCATTTCCTTCCAGCGATTGACGATGCCGCAGAACAGCTCGGCGGTCTTTTCGGTGTCGTAGCGGGCCGAGTGAGCCTCTCGACCGTCGAAGTCGATGCCCGCGGCCTGGCAGGCCTTGGCCAGGACGGTCTGGCCGTAGGCGAGGCCGGCAAGCGTCGCCGTGTCGAAGCTGGAGAAGGGGTGGAAGGGGTTGCGTTTGATGTCGCAACGGGCAATCGCTGCGTTGAGAAAGCCCAGGTCGAAGCTGCTGTTGTGGCCCACCAGGATGGCGCGTTTGCAGCCGGCCGATTTCACCGCCTTGCGCACGCTGCGCAGGATCTCGCCCATCGCGTGGGATTCAGCGACGGCCATGCGCAGGGGGTGATCCAGCTTGATTCCTGTGAACTCGAGCGCGGCGGCTTCGATATTGGCGCCGGCAAAGGGCTCGACCCGGAAGAACATGGTTTCCTGCGGATAGAGCAGGCCTTGTTCATCCATGCCGATGGTCACCGCAGCGATTTCCAGCAGGGCGTCGGTGGCGCAGTTGAAGCCGCCGCATTCGACGTCGACCACCACCGGCAGGAAACCGCGGAAACGCTGCGCCATGGGCGAGCGCGGTTTGCCCGAGAGGTTGTTCTCCAATTCGTCGTCGAACGAGTCCTCGCTCATGCGCTTGCCTCCAGACGCCATTGCAGGGTTTCGCCCGCGCGCAGGGGCACGACGTTGTGCTCCCCGAAGGGCAGGTGGCCAGGCACGTTCCAAGGTTCGCGCACCAGCGTGATCTGCTCGGTGTTGCGTGGCAGACCGTAGAAATCGGCGCCGAAATGGCTGGCGAAGGCTTCCAAGCGATCGAGTGCGCTGCGCTGCTCGAATGCCTCGGCATAGAGCTCGATCGCCGCATAGGCGGTGTAACAGCCGGCACAGCCGCAGGCGTTTTCCTTGGCATGCTGGGCGTGAGGTGCCGAGTCCGTGCCGAGGAAGAATTTCGGGCTGCCGCTGGTTGCGGCGTCGAGCAGGGCTTTCTGATGGACGTTGCGCTTGAGGATCGGCAGGCAGAAGAAGTGCGGACGAATCCCGCCCACCAGCATGTGGTTGCGGTTGTAGAGCAGGTGATGTGCGGTGATCGTGGCGCCCACGTTGCTGCCGGCGGCCTCGACGAATTGCACCGCATCGCGCGTGGTGATGTGCTCGAACACCACCTTCAGCGTCGGGAAGCGCTCGGTGATCCGACTCAGCTGCTCTTCGATGAAGTATTTCTCGCGATCGAAGATGTCGATTTCCGAGCGAGTTACCTCGCCATGGACCAGCAGCGGCAGGCCGACCTCGGCCATGGCTTCCAGCACTGGAAAGATATTGTCGATGCGGGTCACGCCGGACGCCGAGTTCGTCGTCGCGCCAGCCGGGTAGAGCTTGGCGGCATACACATAGCCGCTGGCCTTGGCTGCACGCACGTCGTTAGGCTGCGTGCCGTCGGTCAGGTAGAGCACCATCAGCGGCTCGAAGGCGCTGCCCTTCGGACGGGCGGCTATGATTCGCTGGCGATAGCTATCGGCTTCGGCGGCGTTGCGCACCGGCGGCACGAGGTTCGGCATGATGATCGCGCGAGCGAACTGGCGCGCGGCGTCCGCCACGGTGTGTGACAGCGCTGCGCCGTCGCGCAGATGGATGTGCCAGTCGTCGGGACGAAGAAGGGTGATACGGTCGGACATGCAGATTTCCAGGCGGATCGAACGTGCGCGAATGCTACCGGAAAATCCGCTGGCCCGCTTCCGACCGGAAGACTATTAGCTCGATTGGATGGAGCGGGCCTCGGGCGGTACCGGCAGCTATGGCTGCGGGCAGCCGCTGTCGGGAGTCGCTGCCCATTGGCGTGCCGTTCGGGCGATGGTAGCCGCCAGCCCGGCGATGGCACGCTGGTGGGCCAGTACCAGGCTGTCCACCTCGCTGCCGGCCTGTTCATGGATCACGCTGGCGCAGGTCAGTGCCCGGCTCTGCCGGCCGCGCTCGCTCATTTCCAGGCTCCACATTACGTCCAGGGCAGCATGCCGGCCGGGCAGCGAATCGAAGCGACGAACGTCGGTGCGCAGGCTCAACACTGGAACGTTCGTCCGGCCAGGCAGACCTGCCAGGTCACGCACGCCGAGGCGCTGTTCCAGTTCGATCGCCAGCGCATCGTGAAATTCGTCTGCTGGGGGCGAGGCCCAGAGCGCGGTTTCCAGGATCGCCAGGCGGCCATCGCTTTCGCGCACCACCAGGCTCGGCTGGTCCGTCTGTACCGGAATGCGCACCGGTAGCACCTGCAACTGGAATCCGGCCGCTTCGGCTGGCGCTTCGGTCATGTGCGGCTGGGCGGCGATGAGTGTGTGATAGCGCGTCGGGGTCGAGCTGCAGGCGCTCAGGACGAACGCGCCGGCGAGCATGAGCAGAGAGGGGCGCAGGTTCATGGCTGGTGCTCCGAATTCAGTTCTCGCGAGGTGGCTTGGCCTTTGTAGTTCGCCGGTGTTTCGTCGCCGCTGCGGCCGCGGATCAGCGATTCGGGGTGACGGCTGATGTAGTCCGACAGTGTCCGCACGGAGCGCACGGCGCGCTGGACTTCATCGAGGGTATCGCCTAGTTGTTGGCGCTGTGGCGAGTCTTCAGCAAGCGCCTGGTTGGCGTTCTGCAGGGTCTGTTCCGATCGCTCCAGGGTGCGCTGCAGTTGCGGTAGGACATCGCCGTTGACCTGCTTCAACGTTTGGCGCAGCTCGTCGAGACTGCCATTCAGGTTGTCGGCCAGCGATTCGATGGGCAGCTTGCTGAGCTTGTCGACCATGGCCTGCAGTTGCTCCTGCAGTTTGTCGAAGCTGCCGGCGGTGGTCGGGATGACCATGGGCCGGGCATGCTGATCGAAGGCGACCTTGGGCGCGCGCGGGTCGAAATCCAGTGAGATGTACAACTGGCCGGTGAGCAGATTGCCGGTGCGTGCCTGCGCCCGCAGGCCGCGGTCGACGAACATTTGCATGAGGCGGGCGGTGTGTTCTTCAGTATCGCCGCCCAGGGTCTGGGACAGTTTGTCATGCGCGGCGCCCAGCCGACTGGGGTAGATCACCGCGCCGACCACCGCAGGGAAGCTTTTGTTCTTTTCGTCATAGTCGAGTTTGACTGAAACCACGCGGCCGATGGGCACGCCGAGAAACTCCACCGGCGCATCGACGTTCAGCCCGCGCAGCGTCTGGTCGAAGCGCATCTGCACATAGCGCGGCGGGCCGTCGGCGGGCGCCATCGCCTGGCGCACGTCGGCAAACAGCGTGAACTCGCTGTCCGGCGCGGCCGGGCTGGCGTCGGGGCTGTAGTTAGGGGCGCGGAAGGCGATGCCTCCGGCGAGTATGGTAGAGAGCGATTCGGCGTTAACCCGCAGGCCATCTGCAGCGACGGAAACATCTACGCCACTGGCGTTCCAGAAGCGCGTGTCGTCGGTGACGAAGCGATCGTAAGGGGCGTTGACGAATACTTGAACCTGGACGCCCTTGCCATCGTCGGCCAGCCCGAACGAGATCACCTGGCCGACCTGAAGGCGGCGGAAGTACAGCGGCGAGCCGACACCGAGCGAACCGAGATTATCGCTGCGCAGGGTGAACTGCTTGCCTTCGGCGCCGAAGGTCACCGGTGGCGGTGCTTCCAAGCCGAGGAATTCGCGACGGGTTTCCTCTGCGCGCCCGGCATCGGCCCCAATGAAGGCGCCGGACAGCAGGGTGTCGACGCCGGATACACCACTGGCGCCGATGCGCGGCCGCACCACCCAGAATTTGGTGTCTTCACGAGTGAAGGGCTCGGCGTGCTGATCCAGTTCGACCGTGGCGATGACACGGGTGTGATCCTCGCTGAGGTTGATGGCGGTGACCTGGCCGATGACCACGTTCTTGTACTTGACCTGCGTCTTGTTGGCTTCGAGCCCTTCGGCGGTCTCGAAGCTCACGGTGATTTGCGGCCCGGCAGAAAGCCAGTTCTGCATGACCATGGAAAAGCCCACCAGCGCGGCGGCGATGGGCACCAGCCAGACCAGCGAGACGCGGACCGGCCGATGCCTGATCTCGGGCGTGCCGGCAGGTGATTCGGTGTGGTGGGGGTTATCTGACATCGTCTTTCTCTGCATCCCAGATCAATCGCGGATCGAAGCTCATCGAGGCCATCATCGTCAGCACCACGACCAGGCCGAAGAACAAAATACCCAGGCGCGGCTCGATGGTGCTCAGCGCGCGGAATTGCACCAGTGCCGCGACCAGCGCGACCACCAGCACATCGAGCATCGACCAGTAGCCGATGATTTCGATGAAACGGTACAGCCGCGCGCGTTCGCGCATGGCCCAGCGGCTGCGCCGCTGGGCGCTGATCAGCAGCATGCCGAGCACGAAGAACTTCATGCAGGGCACGCCGACGCTGGCAATGAAGATCAGCAGCGCGATGTCCCAGGAGCCGTCTTTCCAGAACTCGATCACGCCGCTGAGAATGGTGTTTTCGCTGCCGTTGCCAAACATATCGGTGTACATCACCGGCAGCGTGTTGGCTGGTACATAGAGGACCAGCGCGGCGACCAGCAGCGCCCAGGTGCGCGGAATGCTGTTCGGTTTGCGTCGATGCAGTGGCGCGTCGCAGCGTGGGCAGTCGCCATCTTCCGCGCGGCATGCCAGGCCGCAGTCGTGGCACAGCTGCACGCCCAACTCCGAGGCGTAGGGAGGTTGTGTCATCGTATCGGCACCTGCAGATCGTCCCACAGGCCGCGCACGTCGCGGCCGGCTATCAGCAGGATAAGGATGGTCAGAATGGCCATGGCCCAGAGGCCGATACCGGGATGCACGTCGAGCATGCCGCCGAGCTTGATGATGGCGACGAGAATCCCCAGCAGGCACACCTCCAGCATGCTCCAGGGCCGTAGATGTTCCAGCGCCCGCATGCAGGTTCGGAAGCCCGGTGCGATCTGGCCGCTACGTGCATGTACCAGCACCCAGGCCAGCAGGATGATCTGCAGGCCCGGCGCGAAGATGATGCTCAGGCCCGCGACCAGCGCGATGGGCGTGATCTGCCCTTGGGCCAGCGCTTCGACGGTCCCCCATAGAGTCGCCTCGTTGCTAAGCCCTTGCATGCCTATCTGCATGATGGGAAAGGCGTTGGCGAACAGGAAGAGGATCGCGGCAGCCAGCGTGAGCGCCAGCAGTTGATCGGCGTTCAGATGTCGGGCCTTTTCCAACAGCGCGCCGCAGCGCTGGCAATGGGCTGTCTGCCGGCGTGCCAGGGTAGGGCGCTGGTACACCGAATCGCAGTGTTCGCAAATGATCAGCGACGTCCCGACCAGCGCGCTCGGGCTTGGCGTCGAGGCGCGTTCGGCAGCCTCGGCTGTCTGGCGGGGTGATGCGCTGTTCGGCTTCAAAGCATCCACTCGATGGGAAGAATCGATAGAAACGATACGACGGCTCTTTTCCAGACGCTCGTTTCCGGCTCGCTATCATGGCGCAATTGCTGACCATCGCGTTGCTCCAGCCAATAAAGTTCGCCTGATTCGCTCAGCCTGACTTCATAAGAGCTGGCGGGAATGGTTTTGTCGAATGCCTGTTCGATGGCCAGCGCCATGCTCGGGCTTTCGATCACGAAGCCCAGTTCGGTGTTGAGGTTGGCCGAGCGTGGATCGAAATTGAACGAGCCCACGAACACTCTCGTCTGATCCACGGCAAAAGTCTTGGCATGCAAGCTGGAGGCGGAGCTGCCGAATGGGCCGCGGCCTTCGATGTGGTCGTTTTTCGGCGATGTGCGGCGCATCTCATAGAGCCGAATGCCCGCCTCAAGTAGATCCTTGCGGCGCTTGGCATAACCGGCATGCACGGCCGCAACATCCGTGGCCGCCAACGAGTTGGTGAGCACGCGAATCTGTACGCCGCGATCGGCCATCTGCACAAAGGCCTCGGTGCCGGCGGCGGTTGGTACGAAATAGGGCGAGACCAGTTCGATGTGCCCTTGCGGTTCGCCGAGGATTTCGCCGAGCTGGTGGGTCAGCAGCCCATCGGGTTCGGCCTGGCCGAGGCCTTTGGCCGGGTCGTCGCTGACCATCCGGGTAGCGGCCCATTCGAATGCCAGATCACCGCGCAGCAGGTGCGCAATGAACGCCGAATCGCGGATCGCCCGGACATACTCGGTAGCTGCAGAGGCACTGGCCATGCTGGCGGCTGCATCGGCGAAGCGCTGTAACTGTCGCGCGCCTGCTTCTGGCAGGATCAGGTCGACCGGGTACGAGGAGTCGCTGGCCCAGTAGCGGTCGAAGTCGCTGGAGACGTCAGCGACCACCGAGCCAATGGCCAGCACATCCAGATCAGCGAATAGAACGCCATCGGTCGCCCCGAAGTACTCGTCGCCGACGTTGCGCCCGCCAATGATGGTGGCCTGGTTATCAGCGGTGAACGACTTGTTGTGCATGCGGCGGTTGGCTCGCATGAAATCGGTCAGGTAACCGATCGCTTTGGGCGTGCGAATCACGAAGGGATTGAACAGCCGGATTTCGATATTTGGATGACTATCGAGCGCCGCTAGCTCGGCATCGAGCCCGGCAGTGCCGTTGTCATCGAGCAGCAGGCGGACCCGCACCCCTCGCTCCGCGGCGGCACGCAGCTCATCGAACAATAGAGTTCCGGTGATGTCGCCGCGCCAGATGTAGTACTGCACGTCCAATGTCTTTTCAGCGCTTCTGGCCAGTAGCGCCCGGGCGGCGAAGGCGTCGTGCGGGTCGATCAGCGCATGAATGCCGGTCTTGCCCGGATGGGCCTGCCGGCGCGGCGATATCGCGCGGCCGAGCGCCGTATCTGCGCTTTCTCTCTGGTTCAGTGCGGACGAGGCGATGCGACCGTCGAGATCAGGCAAGGTGCATCCGCCCAGGAAGCCGCTGAGCAGCACGAGCGCGAAAGCCCAGCTGATGGGTGAGCTCCTGGCGCAGGTTTTCGGGCGGACGATCATCGGCTTACTCATGTGGGTTCGGAGGTGAATGCTAACGGATGCGTGTTGCGCCGTGCGATACCACGATTTGGCCCAGCCACGTCGCCGGCCCCGGCGCCTCAAGTTTCCCCGACCCGGTCCGATACCCATGAGACTGCTTTGCCCCTGGAGTCCATCGTGCGACTGCGCCTTCTTATCCTGGCTTGCCTGTTGGCCTCGCCGGCCAATGCCCTGACTTTCCAGACCCGTCTGGAAAGGGTGGAGTGGCAGGTCGAGGGCGATCAGTTCGAATGCCGGCTGGTACAGCCGATTGCCGGTTTCGGCACCGGTGAGTTCGTCCGCCGGGCAGGCGAGCAGGCTGTTTTCCGTCTACAGTCGCCGGATCGCTGGTTGGGCAACGGCTCGGCGACCTTGTTGGCGGCGGCGGCACCCTGGCATCCCGCACGCAGCGATATCAACCTGGGAATGGTGTCGGTGGGCGGCGGCGAGATTCCGTTCAACAGCTCGCACCTGCAAGCTGGGCAGCTGCTCAGTGGCCTGCTGGAAGGGCGTAGCCCGGTGGTGCGCCATCACACGCGTCATGGTGGTGAAGCGCTCGAGGTGCGTCTGTTGCCGGCGCGTTTCGGCAAGGCGTATGAAGACTACCGCGCTTGTACGGCCAAGTTGCTGCCGGTCAACTTCGATCAGATTCGTCAGTCGCAGGTCGGTTTCCCCACCAGCGATGTGGCGCTGGATGACGTGGGGCGTGCCAAGCTCGACATCATTCTGCAATTTCTCAAGGCCGACCCGAGCGTCAATCGCATCCAGCTTGATGGTCATTCGGACAACAGCGGCAATCGGCTCACCAACCGCGACCTTTCCCGTCGCCGTGCGCTGGCTGTCGAGGAGTATCTGATCGCCAATGGCGTGCCGAAAGAGCAGATCACGGTGCGTTTCCATGGCGAGCGCTACCCCCTGGTGGCCAACAACGGACCGGCCAATCGTGCGAAGAACCGCCGGGTGGCTTTGCGCCTCGAGCGTGCGCCGGTCACCACGACCGCAGCGGCCGAGCAGGCTACTCCGTCGTCCTGAGCCGCAGCGACGCTCGCGCCCCTATAAAACCCGCGTCGCGACCAGTAGAATTGCCGCTTTCCTTCAATCCCGGGAGTGGATGGCAATGGCCGACGTAAAGAAGGTAGTCCTGGCGTATTCCGGTGGCCTGGACACCTCGGTGATTCTCAAGTGGCTGCAAGATACCTATAACTGCGAAGTAGTGACCTTCACCGCCGATCTTGGCCAGGGCGAGGAGGTCGAACCGGCTCGCGCCAAGGCCAAGGCCATGGGCGTCGAGGAAGTCTACATTGATGACCTGCGCGAAGAGTTCGTCCGCGATTTCGTCTTCCCGATGTTCCGTGCCAACACCGTTTACGAAGGCGAGTACCTGCTGGGTACTTCCATCGCCCGTCCGTTGATCGCCAAGCGCCTGATCGAGATCGCCAACGAGACCGGTGCCGACGCCATTTCCCACGGCGCCACCGGCAAGGGCAACGACCAGGTGCGTTTCGAGCTGGGCGCCTATGCGCTGAAGCCGGGCGTGAAGGTCATCGCGCCGTGGCGCGAGTGGGATCTGCTGTCGCGCGAGAAGCTGATGGACTACGCCGAGAAGCATGCCATCCCGATCGAGCGCCACGGCAAGAAGAAGTCGCCGTACTCCATGGATGCCAACCTGCTGCACATCTCCTATGAAGGCGGCGTGCTGGAAGACACCTGGACCGAGCACGAAGAAGACATGTGGCGCTGGACCAAGTCGCCGGAAGCCGCGCCGGATACACCGACCTACATCGAGCTGACCTACCGCAACGGTGACATCGTCGCCATCGACGGCAAGGAGCTGAGCCCGGCTACCGTACTGGCCGAGCTGAACCGTATTGGCGGTGAGAACGGCATCGGTCGCCTGGACATCGTGGAAAACCGCTACGTGGGCATGAAGTCTCGCGGCTGCTACGAAACCCCTGGCGGCACCATCATGCTCAAGGCCCACCGCGCCATCGAGTCCATCACCCTGGACCGTGAAGTCGCGCACCTGAAAGACGAGCTGATGCCCAAGTACGCCAGCCTGATCTACAACGGCTACTGGTGGAGCCCGGAGCGTCTGATGTTGCAGCAGATGATCGATGCTTCCCAGGCCACGGTGAACGGCGTGGTACGCCTGAAGCTGTACAAGGGCAACGTGATCGTCGCCGGTCGCAAGTCCGACGAGTCGCTGTTTGACGCCAATATCGCCACTTTCGAGGACGATGCTGGCGCGTACGACCAGGCCGACGCCGCGGGCTTCATCAAGCTCAACGCACTGCGTCTGCGCATCGCCGCCGGCAAGGGTCGTTCGCCGCTCTGAGACCTTGTAAGTGCGGGGCTACTCGCGCCTACAGAAACATCGCAACCCCGGCCACGAGCCGGGGTTTGCGTTTAGATCGTGACAGGTTTGTTAGACGAGGAGAAACATGATGAGACTACTCCACACCATGCTGCGCGTCGGCGATATGGACAGATCCATCGCCTTCTACACCGAAGTGCTGGGCATGACCCTGCTGCGCCGCAAGGATTACCCCGACGGCAAGTTCACCCTGGCGTTCGTTGGTTACGGTGATGAGGCACACAACAGCGTGCTGGAGCTGACCCACAACTGGGGCGTCGAGAGCTATGAGCTGGGCGCCGGCTACGGGCACATCGCCCTGGAAGTGGAAGACGTCTACAAGGCGTGCGAAGACATTCGCAGCCGTGGCGGCAAGATCACTCGCGAACCGGGGCCGATGCTGCATGGCAGCAGTATCCTGGCATTCGTCGAGGATCCGGATGGCTACAAGGTCGAGCTGTTGTCGCCGACCCGCGGGGACTGACTCTTACGATCTGACCGAACGAAAAAAGCCCCGGAGTCGGGGCTTTTTGCTTACAGATCGAAGTCGAACTCGTTGAGCTGCTTCTGCAGGCGGCGTTCCTCGAGCAGATTGTCGATGATCCGGCGCTTGGTCAGGTTGGTCTTGGCCACTTCCACCGGGGCCTCAGCGGTATCGTCTTCGTCTTCACCGGCGAAGTCGTCTTCAATCTGGATATCTTCTTTCTCGGACACTTGTTCACTCCACGGCTAAGGCGCGTTGTTGGCGCACCTTATAGCGACAAAAAACAAGGCCGTAAAAAAGATTTTTTCAATCGCCCGATAGGTTTTGCACTTGCTCGCTCAATCGTCGGAAGTCTTGTGCTTGTATTCGCACAGGTCTTCGATTCGGCAGCTGCCACACTGCGGTTTGCGCGCCTTGCAGACGTAGCGCCCATGCAGGATCAGCCAGTGGTGGGCGTCGAGCAGGTAGTCCTTGGGCACGAACTTGATCAGCTTGCGTTCGACCTCCAGCACGTTCTTGCCAGGTGCGATGTTGGTGCGGTTGGATACGCGGAAGATATGGGTATCGACGGCCATGGTGAACTGCCTGAATGCGGTGTTGAGCACCACGTTGGCGGTCTTGCGGCCGACGCCGGGCAGGGCTTCGAGATCTTCGCGGTTGTCCGGCACCTGGCTGCCGTGCTTCTCGATGAGGATGCGGCAGGTCTCGATGACGTTCTTCGCCTTGCCCCGGTACAGGCCGATGGTCTTGATGTACTCCGACAGCCCCTCGACGCCCAGCGCGTAGATCGCCTCCGGCGTGTTGGCGACCGGGTAGAGTCTGGCCGTGGCCTTGTTAACGCCGACGTCGGTGGCCTGCGCCGAAAGGATCACCGCGATCAGCAGCTCGAACGGCGTGCTGTAGGCCAGCTCGGTCTTGGGTTCGGGGTTGTCCTCGTGGAAGCGACGAAAGATCTCCCGGCGTTTTTCGGCATTCATGGTTACTCGATCACTCCGGTTACCCGCACCCGGCGGCTCTGTACCGGGACTTCCGGTTGCTGCGCCTTGGCCCGCTCAGCCAGTTGTTCATCGATGCGGTTCTTCAGGGCAATCAGCAGACCGAGCACGATGAACGCGCCCGGTGGCAGGATCGCCAGCAGGAAGCCCTTGTAGTCGCTGAACAGTGTGATCTGCCAGTCGGCGGCGATGGGGCCGAACAGCAGGTGCATGTTGGCGAACAGCGCACCGGTGCCGAATAGTTCGCGCAGGCCGCCCAGCACCAGCAGCACCAGAGCGAACCCCAGTCCCATGACCAGGCCGTCGAAGCTAGCGATCAGCGGATTGTGCTTGGCGGCGAAGCCGTCGGCGCGACCGAGGATCACGCAGTTGGTGGTAATCAGCGGGATGAAAATGCCGAGGATCTGGTACAGCTCGTAGGTGTATGCCTGCATCAGCAGTTCGATACAGGTGGTCAGCGCCGCGATGATCATCACGAAGGCCGGCAGGCGGACCGCCGTGTTGACCACACCGCGCACCAGCGACACGCCGAGGTTGGAGCAGACCAGCACCAGCGCTGTGGCAAGGCCAAGGCCAAGGGCGTTGACCGCTGAGTTGCTGACCCCGAGCAGCGGGCAGAGGCCCAGCAGCTGCACTAGCGCCGGGTTGTTCTTCCACAGGCCGTTTACGGTCAGTTCGCGATAGCTGGGCGTGCTCATGGCTTGTCACCTGTCTGCTCGGGTTGCGGATCGCTGATCTGCAAATCGTCACGGGTCGCGGCGGTGCCGGCGCGGGAGTGGGTGGTGGCTTCGTCGGGTTCGGCCACGCCTTCCAGCGCCTGCTCGGGTGCTACTGGAGCGGTATGGGCGTCGAACAGCTCGGCCTTGTGCGCATCGAAATATTGCAAGGCGCGGTGCACGGCACTGACTACCGCACGCGGTGTAATGGTGGCGCCGGCGAACTGGTCGAAGTCGCCGCGATCCTTCTTCACTGCCCAGCCGCTGGCTTGCGGATCGTCGAGCGACTTGCCGTTGAAACCCAGGATCCAGCGGTCCTTGGCCAGTTCGATCTTGTCGCCGAGGCCGGGAGTTTCCCGGTGGCCGACCACACGCACGCCGGTGAGCCTGCCGTCTGCCCGTATGCCGATCAGCAGATGAATGGCACCGCTGTAACCGTCGGGGGCGACGGCCTGCAGGATCATCGCGCTGGGGCGACCATCCTTGATGGCGATGTAGGCCGGTTGCGGCCCCCTGTTGCCGAGCAGGCGATCCTCGATGAGGACGCTGTGGTCCAGCAACTGATTGTCGTAGCTGCCACGAGGCAGAATTTCGTTCAGCGCTCGAAGTTGCGCCGCGCGCTCGGAAGCCTGGATGCGTTCGGCGGTGAACTGCTGCAACAGCGTCACCGCGCCCACGGTGACGACCGCGAACAGCCCCAGCACCAAAGCATTCTTGTACATAGAGCGGCTGAGTTCGGGAAGGATCATGTCATTCGCCCAGCTTGAAGCCGCGCTCGGCCTTGCGGTGGCCGTAGGTGCGCGGGCGGGTGTAGTAGTCGATGGTCGGCGCCGCCAGGTTCATCAGCAGCACGGCGAAGGCGACGCCGTCCGGATAGCCGCCCCAGGCGCGGATGACGTAGACCAGGACGCCAACGCCGGCGCCGAAGATCAGCCGCCCCAAGGTGCTAGTCGCGCCGCTGACCGGGTCGGTCACGATGAAGAAGGCGCCGAGCATGGTGGCGCCGCTGAGCAGGTGGAACAGCGGTGAGCCGTTGCTATCGGAGCCTGAGCCGTTCCAGAACACCAGGCTCATCAGCGCCAGCGCCGCGAGCATGCCCACCGGCGCGTGCCAGCTGAACAGCCGCTTGTGCAGCAGAAACAGCCCGCCGGCCAGGAACGCCAGGTTGACCACTTCCGAGCCGATGCCGCCAAAGTGCCCGAACGCCGAGTTGGCCCAGAGCTCCTCGACGGTCAGGCTCCTGTTCAGCTTCATCACGTCCAATGCTGTGGCCTGGCTCCAGCCATCGGGCAGTGCGGCGATGCCGAGGATATGCTGCAAGCCGGCGCCCAGGCCGACGCTGTGGGGTACGGGCCAGGTGGTCATTTCCACCGGGAAAGAGATCAGCACCACCACGTAGCCGATCATCGCCGGGTTGAACGGGTTCTGCCCCAGTCCGCCATAGAGTTGCTTGCCGAAGACGATGGCGCTGCCGGTGGCGATCAGCGTCAGCCACCAGGGCGAGTAGGGCGGCAGCGCCAGCGCCAGCAGCACTGCAGTAACCAGGGCGCTGCCATCGCGCAGAAAGAACTGCACAGGACGTTGCCGAACCTTGAGCAGCAGCGCCTCGAAACCCAGCGCGACGGCGCTGGCCCAGCACAGGTTGATCAGCGTGCCGGCGCCATAGAGCCAGGTGAGGACGATCACGCCGGGCAGGGTGGCAGCCAGTACCAGCAGCATGACCCGCTGGGTGCGGTTGCTGCCGGTGGCGTGCGGTGAAGTGATGCGTGGCAGGGCCATTGGCTCTCCGGTCGAATAGGTGCAGGGTGCGGTTTCACGAAAATGGCCGCTCCCGGATAGTTGCGCCTGGAGCGCCGCTACTTATGAGTCGGTGTATTCCTGCAATTTGCGTTCGGCCTCGTTCAGACGCTGGCGCGCGGCCTCGACACGGGTGGCGTCGCTGTCGGAGTCGCGCTCCAGCTTGCGCAGGTCGGCGCGGGCGAAGGCTACTTCGGTCTTCAGCGCTCGGGACTGCTCGTCAATCGGGCGCTTGTCGGTGCGAACCAGTTCCGGCACCGGCTTGGCGGATTTTTCCTCTGCGGCATGCAGGGCCTGTTCGGCACTGGCCAGACCATCGCGCAGCTTGCTGAGCTCGGCCTCATCGGCGCCGGCTTTTTCGGCTTTCTTCAGTTCGGCACGCTTCATCGCCAGCTCGATCTTGGCTTTTTTCAATACATCGTCGCCGGTCGGTTTGCTCGGGGCGGTGGATGCGCCTTGCTGCGCGCCGGCCAGTGCTTGCTCGGCTTCGGTCAGTTGGGCTTGCAGGCGGGTCAGTTCGGCCTGCTGCTCGTCGTCGCGGTTCTCCAGTTTTTCCAGTTTGCGCACCTGGGCGCGAAGCATCGCGGCTTCGATTTTGGCTTTCTTCAATACCTCGTCGCCGGCCGGTTTGCTCGGGGCGGCGGGTGCGCCTTGCTGCGCGCCGGCCAGTGCTTGCTCGGCTTCGGTCAGTTGGGCTTGCAGGCGGGTCAGTTCGGCCTGCTGCTCGTCATCGCGGGTTTCGAGTTTTTCCAGCTTGCGTACTTGGGCCCGCAGCATGGCGGCTTCGATCTTGGCCTTCTTGGCCGCTTCGTCGTTGGCCGGGGCGGGTGTGGCTTGCGCAGGCGGAGCGGCGGCATTGGCAGCGTCCAGCGCCTGTTGAGCGCTGCTGGCGGCGATGCGCAGTTCGGCGACCTGTGCTTCCAGCTCGGGCGTGGCATGGGCGGCGAGCTGCTTTTCGGCTTTCTTCAGGGCGACCTGGGCCATGCTGGCTTCGATCTTGAGCTTCTTCTGTTCTTCGGACAGGCCAACCTTCTGCGCCTGGACGCGGGTAACCGGGTCGTCCTGGCTGGCGGTTTGCGCCTGGGCTTCCTTGGCACGCGCGGCGCGTTCGGCGCGGGCCTTGCGATCGGCTTCCTTCTGCTCTTCTGCGCGGCGCAGACGTTCCTGGCGCAGTTCGAAACGTTGTTTGGAGTGCTCGGCTTTCTGTTGTTTCTGTTCCAGCGCGCGGATCTCACCTTTGGCGGCGCGGTAGTACTGCACCAGCGGAATGCTCGAGGGGCAGACGTAGGCGCAGGCGCCGCATTCGATGCAGTCGAACAGGTTGTAGGCCTTGAGCTGCTCGTGCTCCTGGCCCAGGGCGAAGAAATGCAGTTGTTGCGGCAGCAGGCTGGCCGGGCAGACCTCAGCACATTCGCCGCAGCGGATGCAGGGCAGGGCCGGCGGCGGTGGCGGCAGCTCGGCCAGGGTGCTGGCCAGCAGGCAGTTGGTGGTCTTGATCAGCGGCACGTCCATCGACGGCAGGGTAAAGCCCATCATCGGGCCGCCCATGATCAGGCGGTTGAGCTTGCCGCTGTCGAGGCCGGCGAAGGCCAGCAGTTCGGCCACTGGCGTGCCGATCAGCGCCTCGATGTTCATCGGCCGGACGAGCGCTTCGCCGGTCAGGGTGGTAATGCGCGAGATCAGCGGCTTGCCTAGCAGCACGGCATCGTGGACGGCGACGCAGGTGCCGACGTTCTGGCAGAGCATGCCGATATCAGCCGGCAGGCCGCCACTGGGCACTTCCTCGCCGGTGAGGATCTGGATCAGCTGCTTCTCGCCACCGGAGGGATACTTGGTGGGAAAGACCTTAACCATATAGGGTCGATTGGCGACGGCAGCGCGCACGGCGGCAATCGCCTCGGGTTTGTTGTCTTCTATGCCGATCAGCACTTCCTGCGGCTGGATCAGGTATTCGAGGATCTCGATGCCCGCGATCAGTTCGGCGGCCTTCTCGCGCATCAGCAGGTCATCGGCGGTAATGTAGGGCTCGCATTCGGTGCCGTTGATGACCAGCGTGCGAATCGTCTGCGTGGGCGGTGCGGTCAGCTTCACCGCGGTGGGGAAGCCGGCGCCGCCAAGGCCATTGATACCTGCCTGGCGGATGATGTCCAGCAGCTCGGCAGGGGGCAGCTGGCGATAATCGGTATGCGGCTGCAGCTCGATCCACTGGTCGCGGCCATCGCTGTCGATGACGATGGCCGTGGCGGTCATCCCCGAGACGTGCGGGTAGGGCTGCGGGCCAATGAAACTGACGGTGCCCGAGGTGGGCGCATGCACCGGCGCGCTGACGAAGCCGCTGGCCTCGGCAATCTTCTGGCCTTTGAGCACCTGCTCGCCGAGCGCCACGCAGGGCTCGGCCGGGGCGCCCAGGTGCTGGGCGAGCGGTACGATCAACCGCGCAGGCAGTGGCATCCGCTGGATCGGCGCGCGGTTGGACAGATCCTTGCACTCCGGTGGATGGATGCCGCCATGAATGTCCCAGACGTTCAGCGAGGTCATGCGGCCTGCTCCCGGTCACTGGCGATCAACTGGCCTGGTGCCAGCGGCTGGTCCCACTTCCAGCTCTGCAGGTTACTGCCCAGTTCGATCATGTCGATGCAGTCCACTGGGCAGGGCTCGACGCAGAGGTCGCAGCCGGTGCATTCGGAGACAATCACGGTGTGCATCTGCTTGGCGGCGCCGACGATGGCATCCACCGGGCAGGCCTGAATGCACTTGGTGCAGCCGATGCACTCGGCCTCGCGGATATAGGCGACACGTGGCGGTACTTCACCTTCCACGGCATCCAGCGGTTCGGGCTCGACATCCAGCAGGTCGGCCAGCGCCTGGATGGTGGACTCGCCGCCCGGTGGGCACTTGTTGATCTTGTCGCCGCCGGCAATCGCTTCGGCGTAGGGCTTGCAGCCCGGATAGCCACACTGGCCACACTGGGTCTGCGGCAGCAGCGCATTGATCTGCTCGGCGATCGGGTCACCTTCGACCCGGAAGCGCACCGCCGCAAACCCGAGGATCGCACCGCACACCAGGCACAGCGCCAATAACGCGAGCACGGCGATCACGACCAGACTCATAGCTTGATCAACCCGGTGAAGCCCATGAACGCCAGTGACATCAGGCCGGCGGTGACCATGCCGATGGCCGCGCCCTGGAACGACTTGGGAACGTCGGCGATGGCGATGCGCTCACGCATGGCGGCGAACAGCACCAGCACCAAGGAGAAACCCAGGCCGGCTGCAAAGCCATTGGCGGTCGCGGTGATGAAGGTGAATTCGGATTTGTTGGCATTGAGCAGGGCGACGCCCAGCACGATGCAGTTGGTGGTGATCAGTGGCAGGAAGATGCCCAGCACGCGGTATAGAAGAGGACTGGTCTTGTTCACCACCATTTCGGTGAACTGCACCACCACGGCGATCACCAGGATGAAGCTGATGGTGCGCAGGAATTCCAGATCTAGCGGTTTGAGCACGTACTGCTGCACCAGATAGCTGCACATCGCGGCCAATGTCAGCACGAAGGTAGTGGCCAACGACAGGCCGATGGCGGTTTCGATCTTTTTCGAGACGCCCATGAACGGGCACAGGCCGAGAAACTGTACCAGCACGAAATTGTTGACCAGGATGGCGCTAACCATGATCAGGGCGAGTTCGGTCATGCGGGTTCCTGTGGTGCTCTGCACGAGCCCGAGCTAAAAGGCCGCTATTATCGGGAAGCGATGGCGGCCATACAAGGCCGCGACTGCCCGGACCCCGCTCGAACCGGGGCCATGACATATATGGAAATGCGCCAGCTGTCAGGTCACTCGTCAGCCTTTCCTATGCTGTGGTCTGATGTGACATGGCCGCAACGTTCAAGCAGAGCGGCTGCTGGAGGTGTTCAATGAAGATTCCATTGGTGATCTTGCTGCTTGGTCTCGGCTTCGGGACCCAGGCATGCGCGCAATCACGAGGTGGCGTGTGGGTGTATCAGCCGGATGGCGGCAGCTATCGCGTCGAAAACCGCGCCTACCAGTACGACCCGCGCAGCCCGTACTCGCAGCACCGGCAATATCCGCAGAATTTGCCGCCGCGCTATCAGGGTCAGCTACCGCCGCAGTATTACGATCGACATCGGGGAACGGACCGGCAGCGCTGGAGCCATGAGCGCCGCGGTGAGATTCACCGGCCGCAACGTTGGAATGATGGACGCAAGTCAGGGTTCGACCGTCCTCAACGTTGGCATCGCGAACACCCCCAACGCTTTGGTCGGTCGCCAATGATTCGTGACGGGCGTGACTACCGGATGCATCAGCGTCGTGATTTCAACGGCCGGCATCATCAGCGTTGAGAGATTGACCCGCTTTTTCGGCACGCTCGGGTGCGCCCAAGCCTGGGCGTGACGAACCGTTGCGGTGATAACGGGCTAACGATTTCTCCAGCGCGGTTCGCGCTTCTCAAGAAAAGCGTTGACGCCCTCCAGGGTATCTTCGGCTTCGAACAGATCGACGAAGGCTTCGCGTTCGGCAGCTGCGAGCATTACTGGTCCGCGGCTGCGCATGGAATCTATCAGTGGTTTGATCTTGCGTATGGCCACAGGGCTCTGACTTGCCACGCGGGAGGCTAGCAGCAGCGCATGCCCGCGAGCCTCGCCAGGTTCCACCACTTGTTCTACCAGACCGATACGCATCGCCGTTTCCGCTGTTATCCGTTCACCACAAAGAATCATCCGCTTGGCCCAACCTTCACCCACCAGCCAGGCAAGCGCCTGTGTGCCTCCGGCGCATGGCAACAGGCCGACCGAGGCTTCCGGTAAACCGAGTTGTACGTGCTGTTCGGCAATGCGGATATCGCAGGCCAGTGCACATTCCAGCCCACCGCCGAGAGCGAAGCCGTTGATGGCGGCTATCGATACCCCGCGAAATTCGCGTAGAGCCTCGAAAGCCTCACCGAAGCGTCTCGCCATTTCTCGAGCGCGGGTTCGATCGCCATCAGCGAAGAGTTTGAGGTCGGCGCCAGCGCTGAAGAATTTCTCACCCTGCCCGCAAATGACGAGCGCGTATACGTCGTCGTCATAATTCAGGTGTTCGACGACCTGTTTGAGGCCGATCAGTGATTCGCGGTCCCAGGTATTGGCGGGTGGATGGTTGATGGTGATCAGTGCGGTATGCCCATGCTTTTCTACGGTCAGCTTGTGGGTCAGATCGAAGACCCCAGACTTGTAAGGTTCAACTGCGGTGCTGCTCATGATGGTCGTCCTCGTCGGAATCAACTACGTGCGACTTGTCTGCATCAGATACGCGATTGAGCCGCGCGTTGCAGAACGATGGTCATGACGGAAACCGTTAGATGAAGTCTAGGCGCGATCCGTCCAGGTATGACCAGGACGATCGGAATTGTCGCTGGGACAGATAAGACCAGTGCGCGCGCTGATGCGCAAAGAGTGAAAAACGTCGGAGCGGCACGGGCTGGACAGCGCCGCTCCGGCTGCGGGTTATTGCAGCGCCAGCGTCTGATTGCCAGAGCGGCGTTCGGCCTGCCATTCGGCAAGGGTTGGCGCAGCCTGCTCTCCGGTCAGGCGATGAACGATTTCGAAGTAGTCCTGCTTGAAGCGGTCCTTGAGCACTTCCTCGCGCGGCTTGACCTTCACCGCGTACACCGTCTGAACGTTCTGATGATCGAAGGCCCGCCATTGCTGCTCGTCCTTGAGCAGAGTGTAACGATGACCTTCGAGCGCCGCGATGATTCGCTCGCTGTCGAGGCTGCGTGCGCGATTCGCGGCGTCGGCCCACTGGTAAACGATGCTGTAGGCCGAGGCTGCGGAACTGGATGGATGGGTCTGGTAACGCTCGTCGAAACTTTTGACGAACTGCTTGCCAGCGACCGACCCTTCCAGCTCTGGTACGCGCCAGGTCCACGGCTCTGTGCCCAAAACGCCGCGCATGATGTCCGGCCCGGCCGTTTCGACCATGCTCAGCGTCAGGTTGGGCACCGCGACCTGCATTCTCTTGTTCAGGCCGAGTTCATCGGCGATCCGCATCGCGCGGACCAAGTCTTCCCCGAACAGCACCAGCACGAGTACCTCGGCCTCGCTTTTGGCTACTTCGGTCAGGGCGGCACGATAGTCGGAAAGGCGTGCGCCGGGAAAAGCCGTGCTGATGCTGGGATGTCGGCTGCTGTCCTGCGTGCCGGTTGCCTGGCGCAGAGAGCTTTCGCTGGTATGGCCCCAGGTGTAGTCGGAGGTGATGTAGAAGTAGCGCTTGTTGGGCAGGTGCTGGTTCAGATACTGGCCCAGCACCTTTGCGCTCATCCAGGCGTTGTTGCACTCGCGGAACATGTAGCGATGGGCATCCTTCCCGGTCGTGTCGTTGGAATAGGTGAGGGTGCCGAAATAGAGCAAACCGCGTTCCTTGGCACGCTTTCCGGCGGCAATGGCGACAGCACTCGAAGCGCCACCAAACAGCATGGCAGCCCCCTCGTCGGCTAGCTTGTCGACGTTGGCTACGGCTTTTTCCGGGCGCGACGCGGAGTTGCGGGTGGACAGCTTCAATGGGCGGCCCAGTACGCCGCCTTTGGCGTTGATTTCATCGATGGCCAGCAGTGCGCCGCGCATCTGCGAGAGGCCTTCCTCTTTGTAACTGCCGGTGCGGGGGTAGTTGAGGCCGAGAGTGATCGGATCGGCAGCTTCGGCAGCCAGGCAGAACCCTAGCCCCAGAGCCAGGAGCGTAATCCGTTTCATTGCAGAGTCCTTATTGTATTTGTTGTTGGTGAGAGGCTTTTTACTGTGCCCTGCGGCTTTTCGTCACGCATTCATTGGTCGTATACGGGGGAACCTTTATGTAAGTGTGCGGTAGGCGACATTCCGCGAAAAGAATGTTTGGGCGGCCTCGCGCGTTGACTCCCCGCAATCCTTTGCTTAGGGTTCAGCGCCTCGCAATCAGGGCAGCGCTATGAGTCAGGTTGATCGCGTCAAACTCGAAGAAAGCTGGAAGGCCGCGTTACAGAACGAGTTCGAGCAGCCTTACATGAAGGAGCTGGGTGCGTTTCTGCGCAGCGAAAAAGCGGCTGGAAAGATCATCTATCCGCCGGGGCCGTTGATCTTCAATGCATTGAATTCCACCCCTGTCGATCAGGTCCGGGCGGTCATTCTGGGGCAGGATCCCTACCACGGCGCCGGGCAGGCACACGGCTTGTGCTTTTCGGTACAGCCAGGCGTGGCGCCGCCGCCGTCGCTGCAGAACATTTTCAAAGAGCTCAAGCGCGACCTGAATCTGGACATCCCTCGCCATGGCTATCTGCAGCACTGGGCGGATCAGGGCGTTCTGATGCTCAACACCTCATTGACGGTCGAGCAGGGGATGGCAGGGTCCCACGCGAAGAAGGGTTGGCAGCGCCTGACGGACAGAATCATCGAAGTGGTAAGCGAGCGATGCTCGAATGTGGTGTTCATGCTCTGGGGCGCGCATGCTCAGAGCAAGGCAAAGCTGATCGATCCGACCAAGCATTTGCTGCTCAAATCGGTACATCCGTCGCCGCTATCGGCTCACAGAGGGTTCATCGGTAACGGACACTTCAGTCGCGCCAACCAGTTCCTCAAACAACAAGGTAAGGAGCCGATCGACTGGCGACTCCCTAGCGACGTCTGAAGCGTGGCGCCGCGTCTGCGGCGCCAATCGACAGTCTTACTGGTTACCACCGTGGGCAGCGGCCAGTTCCTGGGCGTGCTGCAGGTGCTGCTCCAGCTCCTTCAGCGTCGTTTCGGCAAACTGCTTGAGTTCGGCGTTTTCACCGTTCTTCGCATATTCGCGATACAGCTCGATGGTTTGTTCGTGGGCCATGACCTGATTGTTGGCATAGGCTTGGTCGAAATTCTCACCTTCACGCAGCTTGAGGATCATGGCTTTGGCCTTATCCATGAGAGCCGCTTCGTCCGACATTTCCAGATCGTCGTGCTGGCCGGCAATCTCGGCAAGCTTCTGATTCGACTTGGTGTGGTCGTCGATCATTTTCTGCGCGAACGTCTTGACGTCTTCAGCCGTGCCTTTGTCCAGCGCCAGCTTGGCGGTTTCGATTTCCGCCATGCCTTTTGCGGACGCTTCGTCGACGAAATTTTCACCTTCCGCCGCTAATGCAAAGTTTGCCGCCACACCGAATAGCACTGCTGCAGCACCAGAAAAGAACGCTTTAGGGGTCATTTTTGTTCTCCTTCATCTACCTGACAGACAGGTGCGGCCGAGACGTGACCGGCGCACCAGCGTGATACGGCAAGTACGCCGTTAATCTTGTGACTTGGCGCGGCGGTAGCGGTTCATTGCATGCGGCCAACGGTCAGCAACCTGAGTCCAGGCGCGGCAGGCGAGAAGGATTGCGGGTGCCAGGCAGCACCCGCGAGGGGTTACTGCAACATGCTCATCGCCGCATCCATCGCGGCGGACAGATCTTCGTCCTCCTGTAGCAGCGTATTCGGGTTGAGTCCCAGCTTGCTGAATGCGGGAATCTGGTTCCAGTCGAGCTGGGTGTAAGGATGAGAGGTTCCGATGTAACTCTGCAAAGTAGCGACCTGAACGATGTCGACGTAATCCACCTTGTCCGAGATGCGAGAGAAATTCAGATGCTGGCCGGGAACCGCTGCGATTGGCTCGGGGAATTCCCAAGCGCGCAGAATCTTTTCCCCAATGATCGGATGAATTCGATCGATGACATGATTAAGGCTTATGGAGTCGCTGAGCAGGGCGCTATGTTCTTCTGCGTACGTAAGGATCGGTAGAACGCCGATCTGATGAATCAACCCCGCCAACGTCGCCTGATCAGCCGGAAGCCGCGTGAAATTACGGCACAGAACATGGCTAATGGCGGCTATTTCGGTGCTCTTGTTCCAGACCTCTCGCATTTTGCGATCGACCACGTCCGTCGTCGCCTGGAACATCTGCTCCATGGCAAGGCCGGTCGCCAGGTTCGAGGTGTAATTGATGCCAAGACGGCTTATCGCCATCTGCAGGTCGTTGATCTCCCGGTTGGTGCGCAGCAGGGGGCTGTTCACGACCTTGATGATGCGCGCCGTAAGAGCAGTGTCGTTGCCGATCACCTTGGCCAGGGTCGGAATGCTCACGTCGGGATCTTCCGCAGCTTCACGGACTCGCAGTGCCACTTCCGGTAGCGTCGGCAGGACCAGCTCGTCACTTTCGATCGCTTGCATCAGTTCCTGCAGAACTTTATCGGCAAGAGTACTCATGTCTCTCCTTAATGGGTGATTCTGTGTTGGGCATGGCAAGTAAGGCTAACGCTGGATTTCGCGGTCCGCGTTCAGGGTGTACGGCAGGTCGCGCAAGGTCAGCGGAATACCATCGGGTGAGCCGAGGAATATTCGCCCGTCGGCTGCGGCGTCTTCCTGCAGAACTGCTAGCAGTTCCAGCCCGCCCGCAGCACTTGCCGCCAACACCACTTCCCCAACGCTGGAACCATGGACTGGTGAATACAGTTCGACACCCGGTTCCGGCACCGTGGTATCGGCGTTTTCAGCGGCAAGCCGATGCAAACGGCGCTTCAGCTTGCCGAGATATTGCATCCGCGCAACGATTTCCTGGCCGGTATAGCAGCCCTTCTTGAAGCTGACCCCGCCCAGTGCCTGGAGGTTGATCATTTGTGGGATGAAAAGCTCCTGGGTGGCAGCTACGACCTGGCCAATACCTGCACGAATTTGCGCCAGCAACCAGGAATCGATCGATGCTTCGGAAAGCTGGGCGGCGAGCCGCAGGCGTGTGGTTTCGGCATCCTTCGCGCGCGTCCATAGTTCGGCGCGGCCATCGGCAAGGCGGACGGCGATCAATCCGTGGGTGGAAACCACTTGATCCGCGTTCGCGGAAAGATCCAGGCCGAGACTGACCAAGGCGCCGTCCCCGGCGCTGAGGCCGAAACGAACCCATTCGTCGCTTTCGTCATACAGCTTGGATTTCGAGAACGCTGCGTATTTGGTGAGCTCGGCAAGCTGCGTTTGCACCAGGGCGCGATCCATCGCCAACAGATACCCATCGCCTTCCACCAGAATGCGGAAGCTAGATTGCATACGCCCTTTAGGCGTGCAACGCGCACCGAGACTCGAATGTTGCGCGTCGAGGTAATTCAGGTTGCAGGTCAGCTGTCCCTGCAGAAACTTGTTCGCGTCCGGGCCGCGTACGGCCAGGACACCTTCGTGCGACAGGACGCAGAAAAAAGCAGTATCGGTCATGACGGGACGCCGTGGAGAATCAGGACCGGCATCATAGCAGGACGCCGACAAAACACAGTGTGCACCAGCTGCCACTCCGCATCGGACGTCAACAGGGCGCCGGCCGTTGCGCCAGTCGGTATAATGCTGGCCCTTCACTCAGGAGTATTTGCATGGTCGAACAATCCGAACTCAATCGCCTGTTCTGGCAGAGCCGTCGCGGCATGCTCGAACTGGACGTTCTGCTGGTGCCCTTCGTCAAGGAGGTTTATCCAGAGTTGAACGAAGAGGATCAGCGCCGCTACCGTAAGCTGCTGAGTTGCGAGGATCAGGACATGTTCGGCTGGTTCATGGAACGTGCCGAGCCGGACGATGAAGATTTGCGCTACATGGTTCGCATGATCCTAGATCGTGTCCAGCCCAAGTAGCCACCTGTTCGAATGCCGCTGGCAGAGATCTGGCGTGCTGCTGGCGCTCTATATCGCAGTACTCTTGTTGGCAATCGCCACCTTGCTGGTGATGCCGGTTCCGTTCTGGCTGTGGTTGCTCGGCTTGCTGCTATGCCTATTGCATGCCGCCTGGATCGTACCGTCGCATATCCTGCTGGTTCGTGATTCTTCCTGGCTCGGTCTGCGTCACGACCAGCAGGGCTGGTCGCTCTGGAGCCGCCGCGCCGGCTGGCAACCCGTCCAGTTGCGGCCCGACAGCATCGCGCTGCCCCTGGTAGTGGTGTTGCGCTTCAAGGTGCCGGGCGACTGGTTCGTTCGGAGCGTCTGCATTCCGCGAGATGCAATGTTGCAGGCACAACATCGGCGTCTGCGGGTCAGGCTGAAGTTCAGTCGCCGTAGGTGGGCGGCGCCAGAATAGTGTCCTTCGCTTCCGGAAGTTGCTCGGGATAATCCAGCGTGAAATGCAAGCCTCTGCTTTCCTTGCGCTGTATCGCCGAACGGATCATCAGTTCCGCCACCAGCGCCAGATTGCGCAGCTCGATGAGATCGCGGCTGACTTTATAGTTGCTGTAGAACTCGTCGATCTCGCCCAGCAACAGGCGCACTCGGTGCTGCGCGCGCACAAGACGCTTGCTGGTCCGCACGATGCCAACGTAGTCCCACATGAAGCGCCGCAGCTCATCCCAATTGTGCGCGATGATAACGTCCTCGTCCGAGTCGGTAACCTGGCTTGCATCCCAGGTTGGCAGGGAGTTTGGCGCCTGCACCGATGGCAGCTCGCTAAGGATGTCCTGAGCGGCGGCTTGGGCGTAGACGAAACACTCCAGAAGTGAATTGCTCGCCATGCGATTGGCGCCGTGCAGGCCGGTGAAACTGGTTTCACCAATGGCATAGAGTCCCGGAATGTCGGTTCTTCCTGCCCGGTCGACTACGACGCCACCGCAGGTGTAGTGGGCTGCCGGTACCACTGGAATTGGTTCACGGGTGATGTCGATACCGAACGTCAGGCAGCGCTCATAGACGGTAGGGAAATGTGCCTTGATGAATTCCGTGGGCTTATGACTGATATCCAGGTAGACGCAATCGATACCTAGGCGCTTCATTTCATGGTCTATCGCCCGAGCCACGATGTCGCGTGGTGCCAGTTCGGCGCGGGCGTCGAAGCGCGGCATGAAGCGCTCGCCGTTCGGCAATTTGAGAATCGCGCCCTCGCCGCGCAATGCTTCGGTGATCAGAAAACTTTTGGCTCTGGGGTGGTACAGGCAGGTGGGGTGAAACTGATTGAACTCCAGATTGCCGACTCGGCATCCGGCGCGCCAGGCCATGGCGATGCCATCGCCGCAGGCACCATCCGGGTTACTGGTATAGAGGTAGACTTTCGCGGCACCGCCTGTCGCAAGCACGACGAACCTTGCGTGGAAGGTATCCACCTCGCCGCTCGCTCGATCCAGCACATAGGCGCCGAGACAGCGCTTGCCGTTCAGGCCCAGCTTGCGCTCGGTGATCAGATCGACGGCGACGCGCTGGTGCAGCAGGTCGATGTTGTCTCTGTCTTGGGTGCGGGCAAGCAGAGTATTGAAAATGGCTGCGCCAGTCGCGTCAGCGGCATGAATGATGCGGCGGTGACTGTGTCCGCCTTCCCGCGTGAGGTGATATTCGAAGCTGCCATGCTCGCGATCGGCTTCATCCCTGGTGAAGGGAACGCCTTGCTCGATCAGCCAGTGGATGGCTTCGCGGCTGTGTTCGACCGTAAATCGTACGGCTTCCTCCTTGCACAGCCCGCCGCCGGCGATGAGAGTATCGGCAACGTGAGATTCGATCGTGTCGGTATCATCCAGCACGGCCGCAACGCCACCCTGGGCCCAGTATGTCGAGCCATTAGCCAGGTCGCCCTTGCTCAATACCGCGACACGAAGCGTGGTAGGCAAATTGAGCGCAAGCGTCAAACCGGCGGCGCCGCTACCTATGACAAGAACGTCGTACTGATGATGTTGGCTCATTTCGAATCTCATGTCTGAGGGGCTGCGGAGCGCATGGCGTTTGTAGTGCCGGGAATTGCCAAGGCTGCGTTCCGCGCCTTGTCCGGCTTCATTTTGGGCGGCAACGCGACTCGCAGCGAAACGGAAATAGGCCCTAGTATATAGAGGTGCATCCCCGGCAAAATAGCGGCCCGTTTTTATGTGGCTGATGCTTTGGAACTTTTCTTGCAAGCCTGTCTCTATAGACAGTTGTGTAGGCGACCCGACTGGCCATCGTTCAAGGGGCGGTTGGATTTTGCTGCGAATACTAAGAGGGCGTTATCAGGGCGGTCCGTCCTGACGCGTCGCTCGCCAATGCCGTTAGGTGTGTTGCAGAAAAGCTTGCTTGAAGGGGGAGAACTTTTGTGTAAAGCCCGGGTCTATTCTGGCAGGTCAGCTCGCAGGCGGGCGCAGCACCCCTTCCAGGTCAGGGAGGAGTGTTTATGCTAACGCAGGAGCAGGACCAGCAACTGGTCGAGCGAGTGCAGCGGGGAGATAAGCGGGCTTTTGATCTGTTGGTACTGAAGTATCAGCATAAGATCCTTGGGTTGATCGTGCGCTTCGTACATGATTCCCATGAGGCGCAGGATGTTGCGCAGGAAGCCTTTATCAAAGCCTATCGCGCGCTTGCGAATTTTCGCGGGGACAGCGCCTTTTATACCTGGCTGTACCGCATTGCTATCAACACGGCAAAAAATCATCTAGTGGCGCGAGGAAGGCGGCCACCTGACAGTGATGTCAGTTCCGAAGACGCTGAATTTTATGAAGGCGACCACGCTCTCAAAGACATCGAGTCGCCGGAAAGAGCGCTTCTCAGGGATGAAATAGAGGACACAGTTCATAAAACCATACAGCAACTTCCAGAAGATTTACGCACGGCTCTAACACTGCGTGAATTTGATGGTCTTAGTTATGAAGACATTGCAAACGTGATGCAGTGTCCGGTGGGTACAGTCCGCTCACGGATATTCCGAGCGCGGGAAGCCATCGATAAATCTTTGCAACCCCTGTTGCATGAATCCTGAGACAGCGGCGATAGCCAAGAGAGGAACCGCCATGAGTCGTGAAGCCCTGCATGAATCGCTGTCCGCGGTGATGGATAACGAAGCGGACGAGTTGGAATTACGCCGAGTGCTCGCCGCCGATGGCGACACCGAAATGCGATCGACCTGGTCGCGTTATCAGATTGCTCGTGCCGCAATGCACAAGGAGCTGATTGAGCCGCGCCTGGACATCGCTTCGGCGGTATCTGCCGCACTAGCTGACGAGCCGGCCATCACAGTGGCCAAGCCACAGCGTTTTGCCTGGCGCAACATGGGGCGTATTGCTGTTGCAGCTTCGGTAACCGTAGCAGTACTAGCCGGAGTACGCCTGTACAATCAGAGCGAAGTTGCTGGTCCACAGATTGCTCAACAGGCTGCGCAGCCGAGCATCGCCGTGCCGCAGGCCAACCAAGGGCCAGCCGTATTGGCGGGCTACAGTGAGGGCGCAGGCGCACCGGAAGCTCAAGCAGCAGCTGCTGAGGGCTCTTCGGAAGGCTGGCATGAAAAGCGGTTGCCGGCGTATGTTCGTCAGCATGCTCAGCAGGCCGCTTTCGGTAGCGGTTCTGAAGGTGCACTGCCATATGCGCGTGCCGCCAGTATGGAAGAACGTTAAGGAACAACATGCGTGTAATACCGCTATGTGTGGTGCTTGGAGGCTGGCTATCGATGCCGGCCTTCGCTGCTGATGCCAGTACGTGGATGCAGCGTCTTGCGGTGGCTGAGGAGAAGCAAAGCTATCAAGGGACTTTCGTTTACGAGCGCAACGGCAGTTTTTCCAGTCATGCCGTCTGGCAGTTGGTGGAAGGGGAAGAGCTGCACGAGCGCCTCTTGCAGCTTGACGGTCCGCCGGTCGAGGTTTCATTGGTGGACGGCCAGGTCAAGTGCGCCAGCGAAGATCTAGCGTCTCAAATACGAGATGCCAAGCCATGGCGCCAGCAGCAGTTCGACCCCAAAAAGCTTTCCGATTGGTATACCTTCCAGGTAATAGGTGAGTCCCGGGTGGCTGGGCGTCCGACGGTGGCGCTGGCAATACGACCGCAGGATCAGCACCGCTACGGTTTTGAGTTGCATCTCGATCGAGAGACAGCGCTGCCGCTCAAGTCTCTGTTGCTTGATGAAAGCGGCCAATTGCTGGAGCGCTTTCAGTTCGTCCAGTTTTCGCCCTCGTCTGTCGAGCACGCGGACATAGAAGCCGGATCGGCCTGTGAGCCAGTCTCTGTGATTGCCGCGCAGGAGTCGACACCGAGCAAATGGCGATCGGACTGGCTACCGTCCGGGTTTCAGCTTCTCGATTCGAGCGTTCGCTCAAGTCCCGCGTCCGGTGAACCCGTAGCCTGGCTGTCCTATGGCGACGGGCTTGCTCGTTTCTCGGTATTTCTCGAGCGGCTGGAGGGCGCTGTCGTCGAAGATGCGCGCAGTCAGATGGGACCGACCGTGGCGGTATCCAAGCGTATTTCAACTACCACTGGCGACGTTATGGTGACGGTTGTTGGTGAGATTCCTCTAGGCACCGCCGAACGAGTGGCACTGTCGATGCGATCCGGGTCCGATCAGGCGACGCAATGATTGAGGAGCCCGGCCGCGTAATTGCAGTGGAGCCTGGCGCGGTCTGGGTTGAGACACGGCGTAGTAGCACCTGCTCCGGCTGTTCCGCCAAAAACGGGTGTGGCCAAGGCCTGATGGATAAACTTGGCGTTCACCAGCAGCGTGGGCTGATCCGGGCGTTGTCCGATTTCCATTTGGACGTAGGCGATTCGGTTATTGTCGGCATCCGTGAAAGCGTATTGCTACGCGGCGCCCTTCTTGTCTATCTTTTTCCGCTGATTGCGCTGCTGGCGCCTGCCCTCATTGCTTCTGAGCTTTCGGCTGCCGAGCCATATGTAGTGCTCTCGGGAGTTGGCGGTTTCCTTGCTTCCTGGCTGATCGTACGCAAGCGCAGTCAGCGAGCTGCCGATGATCCGGGGTTGCAGCCCATTGTGTTGCGCGCAATGCTGGCAACCACTGAAGGGTACGGTCAGGCCGGTTTGTTTTCGTCAAGGGAGAATGATGTTGAAGGTTCTACGCAATAGCGGCTTCGCTTTTTTCGCTGTGTTGTTTTTCTTGGGACAGGCTTCGGTGGCTAATGCACAGCTGCCGGATTTCACTCCATTGGTGGAAAATGCTTCGCCTGCAGTAGTCAATATCAGCACCAAGCAGAAGGTACCGGCTCGTGGTGCGAATCCGCACATGCCAGATCTTGAAGGGCTGCCGCCTATTTTTCGTGAGTTCTTCGAACACAGCATTCCGCGCATGCCGGGGGGCGGACAGCAGCGTGAGGCTCAGTCGCTTGGGTCTGGATTCATCATTTCCGCTGACGGTTATGTGTTGACCAATAATCACGTGGTTGCCGATGCGGACGAAATAATCGTTCGCTTGCCGGATCGCAGTGAGCTGGAGGCCAAGCTTGTCGGTGCCGACCCTCGTACCGACGTGGCTTTGCTCAAAGTCGAGGCGACAGGGTTGCCAACTGTCAAGCTGGGTCAATCCAGTTCGCTCAAGGTCGGCGAGTGGGTGCTGGCGATTGGTTCGCCCTTCGGCTTCGATCACACGGTTACGGCTGGCATCGTCAGTGCGACAGGTCGCAACTTGCCCAACGAAAGCTATGTACCTTTCATTCAGACGGACGTGGCAATCAATCCAGGCAATTCCGGTGGGCCATTATTCAACTTGCAGGGCGAAGTGATCGGCATCAATTCGCAGATATTCACCCGCTCCGGCGGTTTCATGGGGCTGTCGTTCGCCATTCCTATCGATGTGGCTATGGATGTTTCCGATCAGTTGCGTGCGGACGGCAAGGTCAGTCGTGGTTGGCTGGGCGTAGTGATACAGGAGGTCAACCGAGATCTGGCCGAGTCCTTTGGTCTGGAGCGTCCAGCCGGTGCGCTGGTGGCGCAGGTGATGGACGGAGGGCCGGCAGCCAAGGGTGGTCTACGGGTCGGCGATGTGATTCTCAGCGTTGACGGCAAAGACATCGATATGTCCGCCGACTTGCCACACATGATTGGTACGATCAAGCCGAACACCAGAGCGAAGCTAGGTATCGTTCGTGATGGCGAGCGCGAGACGCTTACCGTCACCATCGGAGCTTTGCCAGAAGAAGGCGAAGGAGTGGCGGCAGCCGATAGTCGTACAGAAAAAAGCAGCAATCGACTTGGCGTCAAAGTGTCTGAATTGAGCGCCGAGCAGAAGCGCAGCCTTGATTTGCCTGGTGGGGTGGTCGTGAGTGAAGTGCTGAACGGTCCTGCCGCAATGATCGGTTTGCGTCCAGGTGACGTGATTACCCATCTGAATAATCAGGCCATCGACTCCGCGTCGACCTTTGGCCGCGTTGCAGAACAGCTGCCGAAGAACCGCTCGGTCTCCATGCGGGTGCTGCGCCAGGGTCGAGCAAGCTTCATCACATTCAAGCTCGCTGAGTAGATTGATAGACGAAGAAAGAAAAACGGCCTCCGGGCCGTTTTTTTTGTGCTCGGAAGGACATTTCCAAGCGTGGCACTGCATTCGCAGAGCAGGGAAGCGGCCCCAGGGTCCGGCGTGGCGCTGAATAGACCTATCAGGTACACTTTGCGGCTATTTTCGGCGGGCAATCAGCCCGCGGCATATTGGGTGTTGAGCTGTGAGCGACCTGAGTCATATCCGCAATTTTTCCATCATCGCGCACATCGACCATGGCAAGTCGACCCTGGCCGACCGTTTCATTCAGATGTGTGGCGGTCTGACCGAGCGTGAGATGAACGCTCAGGTACTTGATTCGATGGACCTCGAGCGCGAACGAGGCATCACCATCAAGGCGCACAGCGTTACGCTTTACTACAAGGCTCGGGACGGCAAGACCTACCAGCTGAATTTCATCGACACCCCCGGACACGTTGACTTCACTTATGAGGTGAGCCGTTCGCTGGCGGCCTGCGAGGGTGCGCTGCTGGTCGTCGATGCGGGCCAGGGCGTCGAAGCGCAATCGGTTGCCAATTGCTATACGGCTATCGAGCAGGGCCTGGAGGTCATGCCGGTACTGAACAAGATGGACCTGCCGCAGGCGGACCCGGAAAAGGTCAAGGGTGAGATCGAGCACATTATCGGTATCGATGCGACCGACGCTGTCGCTTGCAGCGCCAAGAGCGGCATGGGTGTAGATGATGTCCTGGAGCGTCTGGTCGAGGTCATTCCGCCGCCGACAGGGGAGCTCGACGCACCGTTGCAGGCGTTGATCATCGATTCGTGGTTCGACAACTATCTGGGTGTCGTCTCGCTCGTGCGGGTGCGCCATGGTCGGATCAAGAAAGGCGACAAGGTACTGGTCAAGTCCACCGGCAAGGTGCATCAGGTCGATAGCGTCGGAGTCTTCAACCCCAAGCACACCAGCACTGCTGATCTGAAAGCGGGCGAAGTGGGCTTCATCATTGCTGGCATCAAGGACATCCACGGCGCGCCGGTCGGCGACACGCTGACACTGTCCAATACGCCGGACGTCGAAGTGCTACCAGGCTTCAAGCGCGTCAAGCCGCAGGTCTATGCCGGCCTGTTCCCGGTCAGCTCGGATGATTTCGAGGATTTCCGCGAGGCGCTGCAGAAGCTCACTTTGAACGACGCCGCACTGCAGTACGAACCTGAAAGTTCCGATGCGCTGGGCTTCGGTTTCCGTATCGGCTTCCTCGGCATGTTGCACATGGAAATCATCCAAGAGCGGCTCGAACGTGAGTACGATCTGGACCTGATCACCACCGCGCCCACTGTGGTTTACGAGCTGGCGCTCAAGAATGGTGAAACCCTCTACGTCGATAGCCCGTCCAAGCTGCCGGATCTGTCGTCGATCGAGGACATGCGCGAGCCAATCGTAAGGGCCAATATTCTTGTGCCCCAGGAGCATCTGGGAAGCGTCATTACCCTCTGTATCGAGAAGCGCGGTGTGCAGCGGGATCTGCAGTTCCTCGGATCGCAAGTGCAGGTGCGCTACGACCTGCCCATGAGTGAAGTGGTGCTGGATTTCTTCGATCGTCTGAAGTCGGTCAGTCGTGGCTATGCCTCGCTGGATTACAGCTTCGAGTGTTTTCAGTCGGCGAACTTGACCCGTTTGGATATTTTGATCAACGGCGACAAGGTCGATGCGCTGGCGCTGATCGTGCACCGTGACAATGCTCATTACAAAGGGCGCATCCTCGTAGAGAAGATGAAAGAGCTTATCCCTCGGCAGATGTTCGACGTGGCGATCCAGGCGGCAATTGGCGGTCAGATCGTTGCTCGGAGCACCGTCAAGGCGTTGCGCAAGAACGTTCTGGCCAAATGCTATGGCGGTGACGTGAGTCGTAAACGCAAACTTCTGGAAAAGCAGAAGGCCGGCAAAAAGCGTATGAAACAGGTCGGCAACGTAGAAATCCCGCAAGAAGCGTTTCTCGCGGTGCTGAAGGTAGATAGCTGATATGTCGATCAATTTCCCGCTGTTGCTGGTGATTGCCGTTGCAGTATGCGGTTTTCTGTCGCTGCTCGACCTGATGTTCTTTGCGCCGCGTCGTCGTGCTGCGATAGCGAACTATGAAGGTCGCACCGGTGGCCAGCCTGATCAGTCGACACTGGACGCCCTGAGCAAGGAACCGGTGCTGATCGAGTACGGCAAATCCTTCTTTCCAGTGCTGGCGATCGTCTTGGTGCTTCGCTCGTTTCTGATCGAGCCGTTTCAGATTCCATCGGGCTCGATGATACCGACGCTCGAGGTCGGCGATTTTATTCTGGTCAACAAGTTTGCCTACGGCATTCGACTGCCGGTGGTGGACACTAAGATCATCGACGTCAGCGATCCAAAGCGTGGCGATGTGATGGTCTTCCGCTATCCGAGTGACCCGAACATCAACTACATCAAGCGAGTCGTTGGCCTGCCGGGAGATATCGTCCAATACAGCAGCGACAAGCGGCTCACCATAAACGGCAAGCCGGTCCCCGAAGTGCTGATCGGCGAAGAGCCGGGCAGCCTGGGTAGCGCCAAGCTGTACCGGGAGCAGCTGGGCGAGGTCGAGCATCAGATCCGCAAGGAGATGGGTCGCTACCGAGTCGAGCCCAATCGCGAGTGGCGCGTCCCTGAAGGTCATTACTTCATGATGGGCGACAACCGCGACAACTCCAACGACAGCCGCTATTGGCAAGATGCAGCGATTCCCGCTGAGTTTGCCGGCATGGTTCCGGACCGCAATATCGTCGGTAAGGCGTTCGCCGTGTGGATGAGTTGGCCGGATCCGAAGTTCAGCAATCTGCCACACTTCTCCCGAGTCGGTTTGATTCACTGAGTCTGTGATTCAGGGCCGGGTTCCCCTGGCCCGGCTCGCTATATTTGAGCAGCCCCGATTGGTGGGTAACGTACGACATAGAGGTCGACATGAGTTTTGCTCGTTCGCAAAAAGGGCTGTCCATGCTGAGCTGGATCATGATGCTTGCGCTGGTGGCGTTCGTGGCCAGCACTGCTTTCAAGATGCTGCCGCACTATTTCGACTATATGTCCATGGACAAGATCATCAGCGGAGTCGAAAGTGACAAAACGATGGAAGTCCGCACCGTTCGGGACTTTTACAGCCATGTCCGCAAGGGGATGGATGTAAATGGCATTCGCGACCTCGATCTAGAGGAAGCAATGAAAGTCGTCATCGAGAACAATGAATTCAAGGTCCATCTGGATTACGAAAAACGCGAGCCCCTGATCCGTAACCTCGATCTTGTGGCGAACTTCGATAAAGAATATCGCCTAAGGATGCCGTGAGCACTTCGTTAGCCCGTCTCGAGCGCAAGCTCGGTTATCAATTCAAAGACCAGGAGCTGATGCTGCTGGCCCTGACGCATCGCAGCTATGCCGGACGCAACAATGAGCGTCTGGAGTTTCTCGGTGACGCCATTCTCAACTTCATCGCTGGCGAGGCACTGTTCAGCCACTTCCCACAGGCCAAGGAAGGGCAGCTGTCCCGCCTGCGCGCGCGGCTGGTCAAGGGCGAGACCCTCGCGGTGCTCGCACGAGGTTTCGAACTCGGTGACTATTTGCGCCTCGGTTCGGGTGAGCTCAAGAGCGGTGGATATCGCCGTGAGTCCATCCTGGCCGACACGCTCGAAGCCTTGATTGGTGCAATCTATCTGGACGCCGGCATCGAGGCCGCACGCGACCGCGTGCTCGCCTGGCTTGCCAACGAACTGCAAGGACTGACGCTGGTCGACACCAACAAGGACCCTAAAACCCGCTTGCAGGAGTTTCTGCAGTCGCGCGCCTGTGAATTACCGAAGTACGAAGTGGTGGCGATTCAGGGAGAACCGCATTGCCGCACGTTCTTCGTCGAGTGCCAGGTGTCACTGCTCAACGAGAAGACACAAGGGCAGGGCGCCAGCCGGCGCATTGCCGAACAGGTTGCCGCCGCCTCGGCATTGATCGCCCTTGGCGTGGAGAATGGCCATGACTGATGAACATCTGCAGGACGATGCGGTAAGCCGCTGTGGTTATGTCGCAATCGTTGGTCGTCCCAATGTCGGTAAGTCGACGTTGCTCAATCATGTGCTCGGGCAGAAGCTCGCAATAACTTCACGCAAGCCGCAGACCACGCGCCACAACATGCTCGGGATCAAGACCGAAGGTGCTGTCCAGGCCGTCTACGTCGATACGCCCGGACTGCATAAGAACGGCGAGACCGCTCTTAATCGCTACATGAACCGTACTGCCTCTTCGGCATTGAAGGATGTCGATGTGGTGGTGTTCGTCGTCGACCGCACGCGCTGGACCGATGAGGATCAGCTAGTGCTGGAGCGCGTCCAATATGTCGAAGGGCCGGTGATCGTCGCGGTGAACAAGACCGATCGCGTCGAGGACAAGGGCGAGCTGCTTCCGCATTTCGAGTGGCTGGCACAGCAACTGCCGAGAGCCGAGATCGTGCCGATTTCCGCTCAGCATGGGCAGAACCTGGATGTGTTCGAGAAGCTAGTGGCGTCGCACCTGCCGGAAGGCGAGCACTTCTTTCCGGAGGATCAGATTACGGACCGCAGTAGCCGCTTCCTCGCCGCTGAGCTGGTGCGCGAGAAGATCATGCGTCAGCTGGGCGCCGAAGTGCCTTACCAAATCACCGTCGAGATCGAGGATTTCAAGCAGCAGGGGCATGTTCTCCATATCCATGCGCTGATCCTCGTCGAGCGCGACGGACAGAAGAAAATCATCATTGGTGACAAAGGCGAGCGGATCAAACGCATCGGTCAGGAAGCGCGCAAAGACATGGAAGTGCTGTTCGATTCCAAGGTCATGCTCAATCTCTGGGTGAAAGTGAAGAGCGGCTGGTCCGATGACGAGCGAGCCCTGCATTCGCTGGGCTACCAGTAAGCGATAAGACGAGAAGAGCGCTGGAGGCTGGGGGCGAGCGGCTTCAAGCTTGAACCGATTGCTGGTATAGGCCAGGGGATTGGCCCAAGTTTTCCAGCTTCCAGCTTCCAGCTTCCAGCTTCCAGCTTCCAGCGCCTAGCCATGGACCCCATGCTTTCCCAGACCGCCTTCGTCCTGCATAGCCGTCCCTATCGCGAAAGCAGTGCTTTGGTGGATTTCTTCACGCCCGAAGGGCGGTTGCGCGCCGTGCTTCGTGGGGCGCGTGGGAAGGCGGGAACGTTGGCGCGGCCGTTCGTGCCGCTCGAGGTGGAATTTCGTGGGCGTGGCGAGCTGAAGAATGTCGGGCGGCTGGAAAGCGCCGGCCAAGCCTACTGGCTCGACGGCAACGCGCTGTTCAGCGGCATGTATCTCAACGAATTGCTGATTCGCCTGCTTCCCGCTGAAGATGCCCACCCGACCATGTTTGATCACTACGCCGCGACATTGCCTGCGCTGGCGGCCAAGCGCCCGCTCGAACCCATACTTCGTGCTTTCGAATGGCGATTGCTGACCGAGCTCGGCTACGGGTTCGCCCTCGATCAAGACATCGCTGGGCAGCCGATCGTCAGCACCGGGCTTTATCGATTGTTGCCGGATACCGGCCTCGAGCCTGTCGGTCAGTTTCAGCCGGGGCTATTCAATGGCGCGGAACTCCTGGCCATGGCCGAGGCCGATTGGGAAGTGCCTGGCGCTCTAGCCGCAGCGAAGCGATTGATGCGCCAGGCGCTGGCGCCACATCTGGGTGGTCGACCTCTGGTCAGCCGTGAATTGTTCATGAATATAAAGGAGGTCCCGCGTGACTGAAGCCAATCGAATCCTGTTGGGCGTCAATGTCGATCATATTGCGACGCTGCGGCAGGCGCGCGGCACCCGTTACCCGGACCCGGTCAAGGCGGCGCTGGACGCCGAAGAGGCGGGAGCTGACGGCATTACCGTGCATCTGCGCGAAGACCGTCGGCACATCCAGGAGCGCGACGTGCTGATGATGAAGGACGCGCTGCAGACCCGGATGAATTTCGAAATGGGCGTGACCGAGGCGATGCTGGCTTTCGCCGAGCAGTTGCGTCCGGAACATGTCTGCCTGGTGCCGGAAACGCGTCAGGAGCTCACCACCGAGGGTGGCCTCGACGTCGCTGGCCAGGAGTCGCGCATTCGTGATGCCATTGCTCGCCTGGCCGCCTGCGGTGCGGAGGTCTCTTTGTTCATCGACGCCGATCCGCGGCAGATCGAAGCGGCAGCACGCTTGGGCGCTCCGGCTATCGAACTGCATACTGGACGTTACGCCGATGCGCATAGCGTGGCCGAACGGGCCTGCGAGCTAGCGAGAATTCGCGAGGGTGTCGAGTTCGGTCTGAGCCACGGATTGATCGTCAATGCCGGGCACGGCCTGCACTACCACAACGCCGAGCCCATCGCGGCGATCCGTGGCGTCAACGAGCTGAACATCGGCCATGCGATCGTTGCCCATGCGTTGTTCGTCGGCTTCAAGCAGGCCGTCAAGGAAATGAAGCACCTAATCCTCACCGCCGCAGCACGAGGCTGATGAGTGCGGCGGTCCTGCGTTACGGTCGCCTCGACAGCCTGTCAGCGCCGAAACAGATTCAGCAGAATTGTCAGCAATACGCTCAGAATGATCATCGACGTGATGGGAATGAAGGTACGGCTGCGCTCCGACTCGATGCGGATATCGCCCGGATATCGCCCGGCAGCCTGCCAAACCAGCTCAGCAACCCGGGCGCGTAGTGGAGCACCACACCGAGCAGAAGCAACAACAGACCTGCGCCAATCAACCATTCGCCATACTGCCTCTCGTTCTCCTGTCGCACCCGATCAGACCGACTACTTGTGATACGCCATAAAGGCCGCAATGACATGCCGCGAGAGCACGTCCACCGGCTCGCTGCAGTCTGCGGCGCGTAGCAGTTTTATCTGGTAGTCGCCGAGTTTGGGCAGGCTGCTGCTTTCTTCCAGACGTTTCAGCGGATGCCTGATCAGGCTCAACGGATAGGGCGCGACCGCCAGGTCGGCCATCATGGCCGCTTCCTGTCCGGCGCATTGCTCGCTGGAATAGGCGATGCGATAAGAACGGCCTGCACGGTCGAGCGCGTCCAGCGCCTGACGGCGCCACGAGCACCCGGGGCTCGCCAGCGCCAGCGGCAGAGGGCTGCGTTCGACCGCGACGCCCCCCGCTCGACCAGCCCAGACCAATGGTTCGCTATGAATGGTCTCGCCGCGCGAGTCGTCCTGGCCAAGGTTGCCGACACTAATGAGTGCGACATCCAGTTCGCCGGCATCGATGCGTTGGATCATGTCCAGGCTACGACCCACCGATACATCGACCTCGATTCCCGGATGAGTGCGTGCGAACAGTGACAGCAGGCCCGGCAGGATATGCGTGCCGAGGTCGCCCGGCGTACCGAACCGAACCCGCCCGACCAGCCTCGGCGCAATGAAGGCGTTGACCGTTTCCTCGTTGAGTTTGAGCAACCGCCGGGCATAGCCCAACAAGCGCTCGCCATCGGCCGTCAGTGCGATGCGTCGGGCTTCGCGAACGAACAGCGTGCAGCCAAGCATGGTTTCCAGCCGTTTGATCTGCATGCTGACGGCCGAGGTGGTGCGAAAAATCTGTCCGGCTGCTCGTGTGAAGCTGCCGCTTTCGGCAATCGAGACGAAGGTACGCAGCACATCGATTTCAAGCAGCGGCATGGCGGATTGGGGAAGTTCTTCGGGCATACCTGGCATGGAATGACCTTCAATTTTCTTGAACCTGAGGTTTTATTGTAGTCGTTTGTCTGAATCGTCAAGGGCGCTCAATCTGATTCTGCCGATCGCGAATGACGGTCGGTTGGTATCGGGTGCGCCCATGCGCCCTCTTAGCAGGAGGATGCGATGCGAGATTTAGAACGTCAGCCAGAACGGCAGCACAAACGTGACGTGATTGGCGATCGGGACCGGCCAGCAGTGCCGGAGTTCTATATGCCGGCCATGTGGCCAGTCGAACTTCAGCAATTATTGACCGATTGGTTCGTGGCCTGGCGGAAACGGCGCTTGTACCGGTGCCTGCTCAGGCTCAGCGACCAACAACTGGACAGGCGTGATCTGAGCCGCTCGCGACTCGTCGAGAGGGAGCGCATGCCTTTAAGACAGATAGTGGCGGAGCAGCGTTGCCGACGCGGGTGCCAGGAAGCGAACTCGTAAGCCTATGGCTTGCGTGCGATCAGCACGGCACGCATCGGTGCCGGCAGCCCTTCGATGGTTTTGCTGTGATCCTGAGGATCGAGGAATTCCGGCAGCGACTGATAGCGCATCCAGTCGGTACTGCGCTGCTCCTGAATGCTGGTGACGCTGACGTCCACGCAGCGCACATCGGCGAACCCGGCGCGGCGCAGCCAGCATTCCAGCGCCGCTACCGAGGGCAGGAACCAGACGTTGCGCATCTGCGCATAGCGGTCTTCAGGGACCAGCGCGGTGTGTTCGTCGCCTTCGACCACCAGGGTTTCCAGCACCAGCTCGCCGCCCTTGAGCAGGCAGTCCTTGAGGTCCAGCAGGTGATCGACGGGGGAGCGCCGATGGTAGAGCACGCCCATGGAGAACACCGTGTCGAAGCCTTCGAGCTTGGCCGGCAGTTCCTCCAGGGCCATCGGCAGGTGCCAGACCGGCAGCTCACCGAGGTAACGCTTCATCGCGTGGAACTGGCAGAAGAACAGCCAGTTCGGGTCGATACCCACCACCGAGTCGGCGCCAGCACCGAGCATGCGCCACATGTAGTAGCCGTTGCCGCAGCCGACATCGAGGATGCGCTTGCCGGCGAGATCGAGATGCGGCGACACGCGATCCCATTTCCAATCGGATCGCCACTCGGTGTCGACGTGCACGCCGAACACATCGAACGGACCTTTACGCCATGGCGACAGACCGAACAGCGCATCACGGGTGACGGCGCGGGTAGCGTCGTCGTTGCACTCGGCCTCCAGACGGAAAGCATCGCGCAGTTCGACGGCGCTGGGGTGAATGTCAGGCAGCGCATCGACGGCACGACGCCAGCGCGGCAGATCGCCGTGGCCGATGGCGAGCTTGGCGTCGAGTTGCTGTTGCAGGCCATTGGCCCATGCGGCCAGCGGGGTGCCGGCCAGGCGCCAGGCGAGGGGAGTCAGATCGAGGTTCATGGCAGGGCGATCAACGAGGCGAAATTCAGGCACTGGAACCACGGCACCACCTTGGAGAAGCCGGCGTCCAGCAGGCGCTGGCGGTGGGTTTCCAGGCTGTCGGGCTTCATCACGTTCTCGATGGCGCTGCGCTTCTGGGCAATTTCCAGTTCGCTGTAGCCATTGGCGCGCTTGAACGCGATGTGCAAGTCGGTCAGTAGCGCGTGCTCCTGCTCGTCTTCGAAGCGCAGCTTTTCCGAGAGAATTAGCGCGCCGCCTGGTACCAGCGCTTGGCGAATGGCGCCGAGCAGAGCCGGACGCTGTTCGCGCGGGATGAACTGCAGGGTGAAGTTGAGCGCCACCAGCGAAGTCGGTTGGTACTGCAGCGCCAGCACATCGGCCTCGATCACCTCGACGGGCAGCAATTCCTGAAACATCGAATCCTGAGCATGCAGATATTCGCGGCAGCGCTCGACCATCGCCGATGAGTTGTCGACTGCAACGACTTGGCAATTGTCGGTTTTCACGTGCCGGCGCAGCGCCTGGCTGACCGCGCCCAGGGAACAGCCGAGATCGTAGAGGCAGGTATTCGGCTGGGCGAATTGCGCCGCCAGCACGCCGATGTTCTCGACGATGGTCGGGTAACCCGGCACCGAGCGCTTGATCATGTCAGGGAACACGCGCACCACGTCTTCGTTGAACGCGAAGTCCTGGGGTTGGGCGAGGGGCTGGGCGAACAGGCGGTCTGGGTCGTGGATCACGGCGGTGTCTGGACAGGCTGAAAAACAGGGGCGGCATTGTAGCGGAAAGCCGCTCGTGTCGCCGTTGCCGACTGGACGATCGGCACGGATAAGGCAGTCGCGGTTACTGCACTTCGATACGGCAGTCGAACAGGCCGGCGGGCTCGTCCTCGGTCTCCCATGGACGCTGATAGGTCAGGTACAGCCGACCTGCGCCGGCCTGTTCGGCCTGGAAACGCCAGGTGGAAATACCATCGCCGCCGATCAGATCGTTTTTCGCCGAGCTGAACACCTCGGGACCGAGGCTCTTCAACTGTTCGGACGAAACTTCACGAAGATGCCAGCGATAACCGGTGGCCGGGTTGCTGGGCAGGCTGAGGATCAAGGTCTGGCCACGCTGCAACGACAACGGGCAGGCCGCGTCGTCATTCAGCGCGACACTGCCGGAGGGCTTACTGGCGCAGCCGGCAAGCAGCAGCACGGAGGCGAATGACAGCAGGCGGGGCAGTGTAGACATGGGCGAACGGGGCTCTATATAGGCGGGCTTGCGTCGAACCATAAGGCGCCTGCGGCCAATCGTAAAGGCTGTGCTTTTACCAAGAAGCAGGTTGCTGGCGATGCCTGGGCACGGATCGCCAGCACGCTCGGTGGTCAAGATTGCGGCTATCGGAGCCTGAATGGAAGGGCTCCGACACTGCACTGGATCGTCAGAACAGCACCTTGACCACATCACTGAAGCGCTTGGCGAAATGCATCGTCAGGCCTTCCTTCAGATAGTCCGGTAGCTCCTCGAAATCCCCGCGGTTCAGCTCAGGGATGATCAGTTCATAGAGTTTCAGGCGTCGCGCGGCGATCACCTTCTCGCGCAAGCCGCCGATGGGCAACACCAGGCCGGTCAGGGTCAGCTCGCCGGTCATCGCCACGCCCTTTTTCGGCGCCTGATTACGCGCGAGCGACAGCAATGCGCTGGCCATGCTAATGCCGGCGCTGGGGCCGTCCTTCGGTGTCGCGCCTTCGGGCACATGCATATGCACGAAAGCTTGATCGAAGAACTTCGGATCGCCTTTGAATTCCTTCAAGTGCGCGTTCACATAGCTGAAGGCGATCTCGGCCGACTCCTTCATCACGTCGCCGAGCTTGCCGGTGAGTTTGAATCCGCGGTTGAGCGTATGGATGCGTGTCGCCTCGATCGGCAGTGTGGCGCCTCCCATGCTGTTCCAGGCCAGCCCCGTGACCACGCCGACACCGGTGAGCAATTGTTCGGGATGCCAGAACGGCATGCCCAGATAGCTTTCGACGTTTTTCGGGCCGATCTTGATCTTGCTGTCTGGCTCGTCGAGCAGCTTGACCACCGCCTTGCGCACCATCTTGCCAAGCTGTTTGTCGAGTTGGCGCACTCCTGCTTCCCGCGCGTACCCCTCGATCAAATGGCGCAATGCACTGTCGCTGATGGACAGGCGATTTTTAGGTACGCCGGCCCGCTCCAGTTGCCGCGGCCAGAGATGGCGCTTGGCGATGGCGAGCTTTTCTTCGGTGATGTAGCCGGACAGCCGAATGATTTCCATCCGGTCGAGCAGCGGTCCGGGAATCGAATAGAGGCTGTTGGCTGTGCAAACGAACAGCACCTTGGACAGATCGAGGCGCAGATCCAGGTAATGGTCGAGGAAGCCAACGTTCTGCTCGGGGTCGAGGGTTTCCAGCAGCGCCGAGGCCGGGTCGCCCTGATGGCTGTTGCCGAGCTTGTCGACCTCATCGAGCATGATGACTGGGTTCATCACCTCGACTTCCTTCAGCGCCTGCACCAGCTTGCCGGGCAGGGCACCGATATAGGTCCGCCGATGACCCTTGATCTCCGCTTCGTCACGCATGCCGCCGACGCTGAAACGGTAGAAGGGCCGCCCCAGCGATTCGGCGATGGATTTTCCGATGCTGGTCTTGCCCACGCCTGGCGGACCGACCAGCAGCACGATAGACCCGGCGATCTCGCCGCGGAACGCCCCGACGGCGAGAAACTCGATGATGCGGCTTTTGATGTCGTCCAGCCCGGCGTGATGATCGTTGAGTATTTTCCGTGCGCGTTCGAGGTCGAGCTTGTCCTCGCTGTACAGACCCCAGGGCATCGAGGTCGCCCAGTCCAGATAATTTCGCGTCACCGCGTATTCCGGCGAGCCGGTTTCCAGAACGGACAGCTTGGTCAGCTCATCGTCGATGCGCTTCTGGGCGGCGGGCGGCAGCACCTTGCCTTCGAGTCGTGAGCGGAATTCGTCGGCGTCGGCGCTGCGATCGTCCTTGGTGATGCCCAATTCCTGCTGGATGATTTTCAGCTGTTCCTTAAGGAAGAACTCGCGCTGACGCTCGCCGATCTTGCGATTGACCTCGCCGGTCAGTTCCTTCTGCAGCTTGGCGACCTCGACCTCCTTGCGCAGCAGTGGCAGCACCTTTTCCATACGCTTGAGCACGGGCACGGTGTCGAGCACTTCCTGCAATTCCAGGCCGGGTGCCGTAGTCAGCGCAGCGGCGAAGTCGGTCAGGGGCGACGGTGCGTTCGGGCTGAACCGGTTGAGATAGTTCTTCAGCTCTTCGCTGTACAGCGGGTTGAGAGGCAGCAATTCCTTGATCGCATTGATCAGCGCCATGCCGTAAGCCTTGACCTCGTCGCGCGGGTCCTCATCGCTCTGCGGGTAATCCACCTCGACCAGGTAGGGAGGCTTGCGCCGCAACCAGCCGCGAATGCGCACCCGTGCCATGCCTTGGGCGACGAATTGCAATTTGCCACCTTCCTTCGATGCATGGTGCACGCGGACCATAGTGCCGTGCTCGGGCAGGCTGTCCGGGTCGAAACTGGCGGCGTCCTGCGCCGGCGTGTCCATATAAAAGAGGGCCAGGCCCTGGTGCGGCGTCTTGCCAACCAGCTCCAGCGTTTCAGCCCAAGGGTCTTCGTTGACGATGACCGGCAAGACTTGAGCGGGAAAGAAAGGCCGGTTATGCACCGGAATGATGTACAGCTTGTCCGGCAGGTTCTGATCCGGCAGTACCAGTCCAGTGGATGAATCGTCCTGCTCGAATTGGTGATTGATGTCGTCGTTCATGCGGCACCTGTTGCGAGTACGTGCTCTTTAGATGGGTCTGCGGCAAATGATTTCAATCCAATTGGCCGCGCATTCCCGGCAACTGTAAAAAACCGGTCGGCTCCGGTAGAGTGCGGCGACAAGCCAGGTACCCCGCCATGCTCAACGCACGTCTGCTTCGCCTCGATGATCAGGCCCACGAACACGCACACGATTACCACCAATTGGTGCTGTCGCTGTCCGGCAGTGCGGAGTTCGAAGTGGATGGTTCGGGTGGGGAAGTCTGCCGCATGCGCGCCTGCCTGGTGCCGGGTCATGCCGAGCATGAGTTCGCCGGCAAGGGTGACAACCGCATGCTGATCATCGATCTCGACGAGCAGGACCTGAGCGCCGATGATCCTCGGCTGCTGGCCCAGCTGTTCGAGACCCCGCGTTATCCGGCGCTGGATGCCGATTTTCAGAATCTGCTCAATTACGCCGGTGCCGAACTGGCCCGCTACGGCAGCGATCCATTGCTGGCGCGTGCGCTGGGTGGCGTGCTGCTGCGGGCATTGCATCTGCGAGTGTTCGGTGAATCGACGCGTCGACCGACCGGCGCAATGGACATCGCCCGCCTGGATGCCCATATCGAAACCAACTTGGCGCGCCGCATTACCGTCGCCGAACTGGCCCAGGTCGCCTGCCTGAGCCCCAGCCACTTCCACGCGCAGTTCAAAGACAGCGTAGGCCTCACGCCGCATCAATACCTGCTGAAAAGCCGTCTGGATCGTGCGGCCCGGCTGCTGCGCGAAAGCCCGTTGCCGTTGGTACGCATCGCCGAAGAGTGCGGTTTTTCCAGTCAGAGTGCGCTGACTACCGCGACCCGGCGCTATCTCGGACTCACGCCAAAGCGCCTGCGCAGCAGCGAACGCTGAAGTTTTTCTGGCTAACGCTGAGACGTGCGGTGCAGTCTTGAAATCCCGTAGTTTTTTGCAAAAGTTCAGTAGCTTCGCGCAACAACACAAAACCCTCTCGCCGTAGATTCCCCTACCGTTTGGCGTCCGCTGCCGTGTAATCACTGGCGTGCGCGTCCGCTAATCTGATTCGAACAACACTCCACGAGAGGAGCGGCGCGATGTTCAAAGCCGGTCAAGTCTTGCAGGGCGATTTCGCCAATCTGAAAGCCGCCGAATTCTTCCCCGCCATCAGCGCCAATTACAGCGTTGACGAGGCGGCCTATCTGAATGAGCTACTGCAGCTGGCTGACCCCGGCGATGAGGGCATCGAAGCCATCCGCCGTGAGGCACGCAGCCTGATCGAGGCGGTGCGCGGCCGTGATAACGCCGTCGACACCCTCGATGCGCTGCTGCGTCAGTACAGCCTGGATACCCACGAAGGGCTGATGCTGATGTGCCTGGCCGAGGCGTTGCTGCGCGTGCCGGATTCGGCCACCGCCGACGCGCTGATCCGCGACAAGCTCAACGCCGCCGAATGGGAGCGTCACCTCGGCCAGAGCGACAACGTGCTGGTCAACTTCGCCGCCTGGGGGCTGGTGATGACCGGCAAGGTGGTCGACCCGGACAACACCGACGGCCGCCCGAAGAATGTCATTGGCCGGCTGATCAAGCGCTCCGGCGAGCCGGTGATTCGCGCCGCGATGAACCAGGCGATGAAGTTGATGGGCAAGCAGTTCGTGCTGGGTCGCACCATCTCCGAAGCGCTGAAGAACGGTCGCCCGGAGCGTGAGAAGGGCTACACCTATTCCTTCGACATGCTCGGCGAAGCGGCACTGACCGCCGAGGATGCCGCCAAATACATGGCTGACTACCGTCAGGCGGTTAAGACCGTCGGTGCCGAGCCTCAGGTGGGTTCTGGCCCGCGTCCGTCGGTATCGATCAAGCTGTCTGCACTGCATCCGCGCTACGAAGTGGCCCAGCGCGAGCGCGTACTCACCGAGCTGTTCGAGAGCGTCCGCGAGCTGGCCGTTCTAGCGCGCTCGCTTGATGTCGGCATCACCATCGATGCTGAAGAGGCCGACCGCCTCGAACTATCGCTGGAACTGTATGAAAAACTCATGCGCGACCCTGCCGTTGCTGGCTGGGGCGAGTTCGGTCTGGTCATTCAGGCCTACTCCAAGCGTTGTCTGCCGGTGCTGGTCTGGCTGACGCTGCTGGGCAAGGAGCTGGGCGCGCGCATTCCGCTGCGTCTGGTCAAGGGCGCCTATTGGGACAGCGAGATCAAGCAGTGCCAGGTCCAGGGACTGGATGGCTATCCGGTCTACACCCGTAAGGAAGGCACCGACACCTCCTATCTGGCCTGCGCGCGTTACCTCCTGTCCGAGCACACCCGTGATGTGATTTATCCGCAGTTCGCTAGCCACAACGCGCATACCGTCAGCTGCATCCTGAATATGGTCGGCGAGCTGAAGGCGCCGCGTGAGTTCGAATTCCAACGCCTGCATGGCATGGGCGACGCGCTTTACGACACGGTGATCGAGAAGTACCGCAAGAACGTTCGCATCTACGCGCCGGTCGGTGCTCACAAGGATCTCCTGCCGTATCTGGTGCGACGTCTGCTGGAAAACGGCGCCAATTCGTCGTTCGTCCATCAACTGGTCGACCCGCGCGTGCCGGTGGAAACCCTGATCGACCACCCGGTGACCCAGCTGCGTCAGTTTAAGACCCTCGGTAACCATCGCATTCCGCTTCCGCCGGCGCTGTACGGCAACCGGACCAACTCGCAAGGCATCAACATGAACATCCAGACTCAGTGGAACGAACTGTCCAGCGCCTACCAGACCTTCCTTGATCGTCAGTGGCAAGCGGCGCCGGTCATTGGAGGGCAGACGCTCTCCGGCACACCGAGCAAGGTGCACTGCCCGTATGACTTGGGCAAAGAAATCGGCACCGCGCAGTTCGCCACCGCCGAGCAGGCCAAGCAGGCCGTTGACTGTCTGGCCGCGTTCTGGCCGCGCTGGAACGCCACACCGGTCGAGCAGCGCGCGCGGATTCTCGAGCGCCTGGGTGATCTATTGGAAGCCAACCGTGCCGAGCTGATGACCATGTGCACGCTAGAGGCCGGCAAAACCCTGCAGGACGGCATCGATGAAGTGCGTGAAGCGGTCGACTTCTGCCGTTACTACGCGCAGCAGGCGCGTCTGAAGCTGGGTCGCGAAGAGCTCAAGGGCCCGACCGGCGAGCGTAACGAGCTGTTCCACGAAGGCCGCGGCGTGTTCGTCTGCATCAGCCCCTGGAACTTCCCGCTGGCGATCTACCTCGGTCAGATCACCGCGGCCCTGGTTGCAGGCAACACCGTCCTGGCCAAGCCGGCCGAGCAGACCAGCCTGATCGCTGCGCGCGCATTGGAACTGATGTTCGAAGCCGGCCTGCCGAAGGACGCGATTGCCTTCCTGCCGGGCGACGGCGCCACCCTGGGCGGCGTGTTCTGCCGCGATCCACGTGTGGTGGGCGTGTGCTTCACTGGGTCCACCGACACGGCGCGCATCATCAACCGCCAACTGGCCGAGAAGGAGGGCGCCATCGCCACGCTGATCGCTGAAACCGGCGGCCAGAACGCGATGATCGTCGATTCCACCGCGCTTCCCGAGCAAGTGGTCAAGGATGCCGTCGGCTCGGCTTTCACCAGCGCCGGCCAGCGTTGCTCGGCTCTTCGCGTGCTCTATGTGCAGCGCGACATTGCCGACCGTGTCATCGAACTGCTCAAGGGCGCCATGGCCGAGCTGAAAGTCGGTCCGACTCATCTGCGCGAAAACGACTTGGGCCCGGTCATCGATGCCGACGCCCGTGATGGTCTGCTGGCGCATATCCAGCAGCTCAAGGCCGAAGGCAAGCTGATCGCCGAAGCCAAGCTGCCGGGCAGCCACAATGGTCATTTCGTCGCACCGGTGGCGTTCGAGATTGGCGGGATCCACGAGTTGAAGAAGGAACACTTCGGTCCGGTGTTGCACGTGGTGCGTTTCGATGCGGCGGATCTGGAAAAGGTCGTCGCCGATATCAATGCCACCGGTTACGGCCTGACCCTCGGCATACACAGCCGCAACGAGGAAACTGCGGCGCGCATCGAGGCCTTGGCGCGGATCGGCAACCTCTACGTCAACCGCAACCAGGTCGGTGCGGTGGTCGGCGTGCAGCCGTTCGGTGGCTGCGGCCTGTCCGGCACCGGCCCGAAGGCGGGCGGCCCGAGTTACCTGCTGCGCTTCGCCAACGAGCGCACCACGTCCACCAACACCACGGCAGTAGGCGGCAACGCCTCGCTGCTGTCGCTCGGCGACGATTGAGGTAGACGGCCTGTATTCGCCGCGAGGGCGCGCCTCCCACAACGGTAGCGGTGTCCACCTGCTGCTTTATGTGGGAGGCCCGCCCCGGGGCGAAGCTTCTGGCTTTGCTTGCGGTACTTGATTTACCCCGGCCGCCTCGGCGGCCGGATCAAACAATAGAACAGTTGGCGGATCGCTCTTCCGCCACTGATGGACCCGATTGGGTCCGTCGTCGGTGATGGCGCGAACCGCCATCGCCCTCTGCCAGATGGGATCGGGAATACCCTCGCGCCCATCAACAATAACTAACGAGGGAACAAGATGAGCATCAGTACACCCACTCTGGTCACGTTCGTGATCTATATCGGCGCGATGCTGTTGATTGGCTTCGTCGCCTATCGCGCCACCAAGAACTTCGACGACTATATTCTCGGCGGCCGCAGCCTCGGCAGTTTCGTCACGGCCCTGTCGGCTGGCGCTTCGGACATGAGCGGTTGGCTGCTGATGGGCCTGCCAGGGGCGATCTTCGTCGCGGGCCTTTCGGAAAGCTGGATCGCGATCGGCCTGATCGCCGGGGCCTGGCTGAACTGGCTGTTCGTGGCCGGACGCCTGCGCGTGCACACCGAGCGCAACAACAACGCACTGACCCTGCCGGATTACTTCTCGCACCGTTTCGAAGATGACAGCCGCATGCTGCGCATTTTTTCGGCATTGGTGGTTTTGGTGTTCTTCACCATTTACTGCGCTTCGGGTGTGGTCGCTGGCGCGCGTCTGTTCGAGAGCAGCTTCGGCATTCCCTACGACGTCGCGCTGTGGGTCGGTGCCGCTGCAACCATCCTCTACGTATTCATCGGCGGCTTCCTCGCGGTGAGCTGGACCGACACCGTGCAGGCCACGCTGATGATCTTCGCGCTGCTGATCACACCCGTGTTCGTCGTGCTGGCGCTGGGCGACATGGGCGCCGCGATGGATACCATCGCCACCCAGAACCCGGCTGCCTTCGACATGTTTAGCGGCCTGTCCTTCGTTGCGATCATTTCGCTGTTGGCCTGGGGCCTGGGCTACTTCGGCCAGCCGCATATCCTGGTGCGCTTCATGGCCGCCGACTCGGTGAAATCCATCCCCAATGCCCGCCGTATCGGCATGGCCTGGATGATCCTGACCCTGGCGGGAGCCGTGGCGGTGGGCTTCTTCGGGATCGCCTATTTCGCAGGGCATCCTGAATTGGCTGGGCCAGTCAGCGAGAACGGCGAGCGTGTGTTCATGGAGTTGGTGAAGATTCTATTTAACCCCTGGGTCGCCGGCATCATCCTCTCCGGCGTGCTGGCCGCGGTGATGAGTACCCTCAGCGCGCAGCTGCTGGTGAGCTCCAGCGCCCTGACGCAAGACTTCTACAAAGCCATGTTGCGCAAGAACGCGTCGCAGACGGAACTGGTCTGGGTCGGTCGCGCAATGGTGCTGCTGATCGCGTTCATCGCGCTGGGCATCGCGTCCAATCCGGACAGCAAGGTGCTGGGGCTGGTGTCCTATGCTTGGGCCGGCTTCGGCGCTGCGTTCGGTCCGGTAGTGCTGATTTCGCTGCTGTGGAAAGACATGACTCGCAATGGTGCGCTGGCCGGCATGATCGTTGGCGCTGTCACCGTGGTGGTGTGGAAGGAATTCATCGGCCTGGGGCTGTACGAGATCATTCCGGGCTTCATCCTCGCCAGCATCGCCGTCGTCGTCTTTAGCAAGATTGGCCAGGGCGCCTCGCCCAGCATGATCAAACGGTTCGAAGAGGCAGCGAGCGAATACCACGGCCGCTGATTGAAGGTCGTTGAAAAGACAAACCCCGCTGTCGTTTACCGGCAGCGGGGTTTCTTTTTGTCGGGACGCCGCCGGGTGCGTTCAGTCGTCGGCAATAAGGTTTTCGCGATCATCTTTGGCGCCTGCCGCTATCAGATGTTCGGCCTGGTCTTCGGTGAGGTGCGTGCTGGCGCCGTCGATATGTGCGACCGACATGCGGGCGGCGGGATCGGTGCTGACTCGCACATCCATTATCGCGCTGCGGTAGGTGGTGCCCTGAATGACGGCAGAGCAGGTGCCGGTCGGAATATCGAGAGTGACTGTCATGGCAAGCCTCCGAAACGCTTTCGATGGAGCCGCAGCACGAGCGCGGCTGTTGCAAGTGAGACAGTGCCGGGCGCGATCCGTTTTGCACGGCGGGTCGCGTGTTGGGCTGACCGGCAGGAAATCGGCCTGTCAGGGTCGGCCTGAAGCCGACTGGTCGGTAATTGTCGATACCGCCTGGTCACAAGCGCGGACGGCGCCGAAACGCTATGCTTTCGGCCTGTCGACCATCCGTTTACCAGCACTGCGCAGCCTAGCGCTCGCGCTTCGTCAGTGGAGACGGGGGACAACCTCCGCAGCACAAGGAAATAACAATGAATGTGAGCACCCCAACACTGATCACTTTCGTGATCTATATCTTGGCGATGATCCTCATCGGCTTCATCGCCTATCGCGCGACCAAGAACTTCGACGATTACATTCTCGGTGGCCGCAGCCTCGGCAGCTTCGTCACGGCGCTTTCGGCGGGTGCGTCGGACATGAGCGGTTGGTTGCTGCTGGGCCTGCCCGGCGCGATTTTCGTTGCCGGTCTGTCCGAGAGCTGGATCGCCATCGGCCTGATCGCCGGTGCCTGGCTCAATTGGCTTTTCGTTGCCGGCCGGTTGCGCGTGCATACCGAGCACAATCACAACGCGCTGACGCTGCCGGATTACTTCTCGCACCGCTTCGAGGACACCAGTCGACTGTTGCGGATTTTCTCCGCGCTGGTGATTTTGGTGTTCTTCACCATCTATTGCGCTTCGGGTGTGGTCGCTGGCGCGCGCCTGTTCGAGTCGACGTTCGGTATGTCTTACGATACGGCGTTGTGGGTAGGCGCTGCGGCGACGATTCTCTATGTGTTCATTGGTGGTTTCCTCGCGGTGAGCTGGACCGACACCGTGCAGGCGACGCTGATGATTTTCGCGCTGCTGATCACCCCGGTGTTCGTCATCCTCGCCCTCGGCGATGTAGGCGCAGCCATGAACACCATCGCCGCGCAGGATCCGTCGAACTTCGACATGTTCAAGGGCCTGTCCTTCATCGCGATCATTTCATTGCTCGGCTGGGGGCTGGGTTATTTCGGCCAGCCGCACATCCTGGTGCGTTTCATGGCCGCCGATTCGGTTAAGACCATCCCCAACGCCCGCCGCATCGGCATGACTTGGATGGTTCTGACCCTGGTCGGCGCGGTGGCCGTAGGCTTCCTCGGGATTGCCTACTTCGCGGACAACCCGGCGCTAGCGGGTGCGGTGACCCAGAACGGTGAGCGAGTCTTTCTTGAGCTGGTGAAAATCCTGTTCAATCCATGGGTCGCGGGCATCATTCTTTCTGGCGTGCTGGCGGCGGTGATGAGCACGCTCAGCGCACAGCTGCTGGTCAGCTCCAGCGCCCTGACACAGGATTTCTACAAGGCCTTCCTGCGTAAAGGCGCGTCGCAGACCGAGTTGGTCTGGGTCGGTCGCGCCATGGTGCTGTTGATCGCGCTTATCGCCATCGGTATTGCGTCCAACCCCGAGAGCAAAGTCCTTGGCTTGGTTTCCTACGCCTGGGCCGGCTTCGGCGCTGCCTTTGGACCGGTCGTGCTGATCTCGTTGCTGTGGAAGCGCATGACCCGCAACGGCGCGTTGGTTGGCATGCTGGTAGGGGCGATCACCGTGGTCGTCTGGAAGGAGTTCATCGGCCTGGGGCTGTACGAGATCATTCCTGGGTTCATCCTTGCGAGCATTGCCATCTATGTCGTAAGCCTGATGGGCAAGGAGCCGGCTGCCTCCATTCAGCAGCGCTTCGAAACGGCTGACGCGGAATACCGTGCGGGTTGATCGCGGTGTTGGGCGTTTAGCTCGCCACGAGCATCATCCCTTCGCCTGAAACGGACGGCGCACTCAAAACCCCGGGCTCGCTCCCGGGGTTTTATGTTTCCGGACGATCACAACCGCTGGCAGCGTGACGCAAGGCCAGTGATCGACATTCGAATAAAATCTTAATTGTTACGATATAACATGTTAGATTCTCCGCCGCTCAGGAAGCTCCGCTCCTGCATCGCCACAGTTCGGCGGCCTTGGAAGGCACCGCCACATTCTGGAGAGTCGTATGAAACCGAAACATCACCCACTGGCCTGGGCAATCAGTCTGGCCTTTGTTCCCGCGGTCTGGGCGGCCGATCCGGTCGAACTTGATTCCGTCGTGGTCAGTGCCAGCGGTCTGGCCAAGCAGAGCCATGAGATGACGACACCGGCGGCGGTCATGGAGGGTGATGAACTGGTGCTGCGCCGTGAGGCGACTTTGGGCGAAACCCTGGAAAGCCTGCCTGGTGTACGTTCCAGCAGCTTCGGTGCTGGTGCGGCACGCCCGGTTATCCGGGGCCTGGACGGCGCGCGCGTGAAAGTCCTGAGCGATGGCATCGAATTGCTCGATGCCTCCACCATCAGCCCCGACCACGCTGTCACCAGCGAGCCGCTACTGGCCGAGCGCATCGAAGTGCTCAAGGGGCCGGCGACCTTGCTCTACGGCGGCGGTGCGATCGGCGGTGTGGTCAATGTGATCGACAAAAAGATTCCCACCTACGTCCCGGAAAAGGGCTACGAGGGCGAGCTGGAACTACGCGCCAATAGCGCGGCGAACGAAGGCGCTGGCGTGTTCGGCATCACCGCCGGTAGCGGCAACTTCGCCGTACGAGCCGAAGGCACCAAGCGCCAGGCCGGCGAATACGAAATTCCGGGCTCGCCAGATAAGCAAGCGGGTTCCTACAACGACACCGATAGCTTCACCCTGGGCGCCAGCTTCATTGGTGAGCGCGGTTACATCGGCATGGCCTATGGCGAGCAGAACAACCGCTACGGTTTGCTGGCCCATGAACATGCCGATTGCCATACCCACGGCAGCGACTGGCATTGCGGCGGTCACGATGATCATGCTCACGACGAGCACGGCCACGATGAGCATGACCATGAGCACGGCAGCGTCCCTTACGTCGACATGCATCAGAAGCGCTGGGATCTGCGCGGCGAGCTGAGCGATCCGCTGCCAGGCTTCGAGCTGGCGCGCCTGCGTGTCGGACACAGCAACTATCAGCATGAGGAAATCGAAGGCGGGGAAATAGGCACGCGCTTCAATAACGATGCCACTGACGCGCGCCTCGAACTGACCCATCAGCCACTGTTCGGCTGGCGCGGCGTGGTCGGCGCACAAACGCTGCGCCGCGACTTCGAAGCCCTGGGGGAGGAGGCCTACGTGCCGCCGACACTGACCCGCAACCACGGGCTGTTCCTGCTCGAGGAGTACACCACCGGGGCGTGGCGCTACGAGTTGGGACTGCGGCATGAGTGGCAGGACATCGAGGCCGATGGCCAGCGGGACACCGATCACAGCGGCACCTCGATTTCAGCCGGTGCGGTCTGGACCTTCGCGCCGGAGTATTCCCTGGGCTTCTCGCTGTCGCGCTCGCAACGCCTACCCACAGCCGAAGAGCTCTACGCCAATGGCCCGCACGCGGCGACTCGCACCGTCGAGCTGGGCAATGTCGATCTCGAAGAAGAGACCTCGCACAACGCCGAACTCACGCTACGCAAGTTCGCAGGCCGCACCACCTTCAGTTTCAGTCTGTTCCGCAACGAGGTAGACGACTTCATCTATGCCGCCGATACCGGGAACGACATCGGCGGCGGCTATCGCGAGATCGAATACCGCCAGCACGACGCCGTGCTGACCGGCGCGGAAGGCGAGGTGCGTTTCCAAGCCACCGATGCCACCGCCCTGACCCTGTTTGGCGATCACGTGCGCGGCAAGTTGCGTGACGGCGGCGGCGATCTGCCGCGCATCCCGGCAGATCGTCTCGGGGTGCGTGTAGACCAGCGCTTAACCACTGCCCTGAGCGGCCAGCTGGAGTTCTATCGCGTGCAGCGTCAGGACGAGCTGGCCGACTACGAGACCGAAACCGGCGGCTACAACATGCTCGGCGCTGGCCTCAGCTACAGCGGCTCGTTGCAGCAGACCGACTATCTGCTCTACCTCAAGGCCAACAACCTGCTCGATGAAAAGGCGCGCCAGCACACCTCGTTCATCAAGGACGATGTATTGCTACCCGGTCGCAACCTGACCGTTGGCATGCGCTTGGCTTTCTAAGGCGCTCACGGCGGGCAATGTCATCATTGCTCGCCGACTCGCTCGCGCACATCGGTATCCCACCCTGCTACCGGTCCCGTTGCCTTTATAAGCGCGCCGGCAGTCGAGATATTCCCAATACGACTCACCGGTCGTCTCCTCGGCATTTCCTGCATTTGACAGGTCCAAGCTTTCTGCCACGTTTAGTCGAAGTGCGCGTAGTGCTTCGCTTGGCAGTTCTGGCAAAAGCTCGCATCAATAGAACAAAAACAATAATTCAGGAGACTTCCCATGCTTCCAAGCAAGTTGGCTTCAGCCTGTGCGCGCGCCATTGCCGGCGTGATGCTGGTGGGTACGATCGGCATCGCCGCCGATGTTCAGGCCCGGTCGAAACCCATCAAACCACCGGTGTCCCACAGCGAATCACGTGACCAGGATTCGCGCATCTTTGTTCCCATCGTATCGCCGCTGGCGGCGTTTCCTGGGCTGCCGAGCGAGCGCTGGACCGGCATTTACCAAGGCTCGTCCTACCAAATCGAAGTTCCGCCGAACTGGAACGGCATGCTCGTCATGTACGCCCATGGCTATCGTGGCATCGAACCCGAACTCACCGTCGGACCACCCCCGTTCCGCCCATGGCTGCTGCAACAGGGCTACGCCTGGGCCGCATCCAGTTACAGCAAGAATTACTACGATGTGCGCGCCGGCGTCGAAGATACCAACGCCCTGGCGCTGGCCTTCAGCAGCCTGACCGGCAAGCCCCAGCCGACCAAGACCTACATCACCGGGCACTCCATGGGCGGCCACGTCGCGGCAGCGGCGGTGGAAGCGGAAACCTATGCAACGGCCAACAACCGGGTGCGCTACAGCGGCTCGGTGCCCATGTGTGGTGTGACTGGCGACGTCTATGAGTTCGAATACCTGATGCACTTCACCTTGGCTGCGCAGCATCTGGCCGGCCTGGGCCCGACCACGTTCCCGGCGACGGACTTCCAGGCGAAGCTGCCGCAGATTATCGGCGCGCTGTGGAATAGCTACCCGACCGAGCCATCAGCTCAGGGACTCAAACTCGAAGGCATCGTGCGCGAACTCAGCGGCGGCGAGCGCCCCATCTTCGCCGAAGGCTTCCGCACCGGCCTGCAGAGCGTCGTACTGGGGACCGGCGGCCGGGATGGCTCGGTAGACGGAATTCTCGCCGACTCGCTAACCGGCAACCTCGCCACCCGCTATCAGTTCGATACGAACAAGGCGATGTCCCGCGAGGAACGCGAGTTCAACGACTCGATCATCCGCGTGATCGGCCATCCCCCAGCCAACAGCATCCGCCCGGACGGCCTGCGCTGGATTCCAGTTGTGAACGGCCAGTTCAACGTCCCGGTGGTCAGCATCCACACCCTGGGCGACCTGTACGTGCCGTTCAAACACCAACAAATCTACCGCCGCAACGCCGAAGCCAATGGCAACGGCAACCTCCTGGTACAACGCGCCATCCGCGCACCCAGCCATTGTGATTTCACCTATCAGGAGCAGGTCGAAGCCATGGCCGCGATGCTGCAATGGGAACAGCAGGGCATCAAACCGGCTGGTGATGATGTGATCAATCCACGAGTCGTAGCGAACCCCGCCTATGGCTGCCAGTTCACGCGTAACGATGGCACTCAGAACCGGACGTCGCTGCCGGCTTGTCCGGAGATTTGAAACATTAGCCCTAGGCGACAAGCCCTGCACATGCAGGGCTTTTTATTAACCGAGTACCCTGGTCAGGCTGGCTTTTCTTTGTGAGGCCCGACGCATGACCGAACGCTCAGCAGCATGGGAATTCGTAGCGCCTGGACTTGGCCAACGCCGACGCTGGTCCCTGCGTAACAGTTCAGCGTCGTGGTCGAGAGAACCTCCCGCGAACTGCGCGGCACGCCCTGCCTCGAACGGGGGACGTAACCCCGTTGAAGCAGGAAATCTGCTGCTCACGCATGTTCGGCGACCGCCTGCGCGAGCTCGCCCCGATCCGCGAAGCCGTCGCCACTTACGCCGCCCGCCCGCGCCTGTAAAAAACTGCGCGCCCAACACTCCATGTGCAAACGCGTGCGCGTCAGCATCCGCACCGGCATCTTCAACCCGGACGAACCCCGGTTCGCCAAAGGCATTGTCTGCGAACTGCCATACCCCACCGACGACACCCTCTACATCACCCGCGCCGCAATCGCCGGGCTTGAGCTGATCTATCGCGAGGGCTTCGCCTTCAGCAAAGCAGAAGTGCTGCTGGTGGACCTCTGCCAGCGCGGTGAATACACAGGCGACCTCTTCAGCGAAACCCAACCCGCCGCTTCGGAGCGGGTCATGGGCATGCTCGATGCAGTTAACGCGAAGTGGGGGCGAAACACCCTCAGGCCGGGCCGAATCCCTACAGCGCCGGATTGGGGTATGCGGCGGGAAATGATGAGCCAGAGTTTACGACGAGGTTGGATCAGTTGTGGGAGGTGGGGTGTAAGTAGATGGTCAGTAATAGAAATCCCTGCCAGTGCAGGGCTCTTTGATCCGCAGAGAGCAAAATCGAAACCTTCGCTTAGGGTGTCGTTCCGTCTCTAAGCGTGTTGTTATGCGATTTCCAGCTTGCTCGCAAGCTCGTTTCGGCGCATTCCGTCACAGTGATTTCGGCGCATTATCGACACCACATCTGCAGTCTCGGATACTCACTGCGCTGGCTACAGCTAGCCTATCGACGACATGAATAACCCGCCCAGCGAACGCTTCTAACACTGCCGTAGGCCCGCGACGCAAGGATTAGCATGAAAGTAACGACAGATATTCGAAAAGGCGACCTGATACGGCTCAACGTGTCCGCGCTTCCGAGAGTGAGGTCGACATATATAACTTTCCTTATCCTTGCATGCCTTACTTTTGGCGTTCTGGCGTGGACTAAGGGCCTACCGGAGGACTCACATGAACTATGGGTCCATCTAACAAGCTCTGTTATTGGCGGATTAATAGGGCTGTTCTATTATTGCGGTCCTGTCTTTTTCTAGCGTTAAGAATGGAATTTTAGGCGAGCATACCTATACGTTAACCCCTGAAGGTCTGCATGAAAGAACAATAACTAATGAAGGCTTAACTAGGTGGGGTGGAGTGGCAAGTGTGCGGTATATGGGATCTTGTCTACTGGTTCAAATAGGGAGCTGCTTGTACCACATCATGCCTAGACGAAGCTTCGAGTCATCACAGGCTTTTGACGAGTTCGCAGCACAAGCAAGAGCATACTGGCAGCAAGCGCAAACCGAATAGGTGGCGAGGGTTAGTTGCGCTGTAAGTTCGATGAGCTTAATTAGATTTCCTATCCGGTTAGGTTAAAGCTGCTCGTTGGTCAAAGTAAAGGGTCTTCATCGGGTCGTTATGATCTGCACCTTAAATGATGATAATTATGAAACGATTTTTTATTGCATGCTTGCTAGTTATATTTACAACATCTTTGATTGCTTTTTTGCTGACGGCAGTAAGCTCTTTGTTTGATGGGTTTTCAACTATAAATTTTGCTGTTCTTGTTGCTACCATTGCAGGAGCGGTTTCTGTCGTGATAGTTGTTGTGTGGGTGGCTCCTATATATTTAATATTAGTCAAGCGGAATGTTGTGGGTTTAGGTTGGTATATCCTTTTGTCTTTAGTTCCCAGCTTAGCATTCCCCGTTTTCTACAGTATGTGGGCTGAGATAGATTTTGAGGCCACCATATTTGCTAGCTGTCTTATATCGGGTACCGCAAGCGCACTAGTGTTTTGGTATGTCGCAGTGCGCAATCAATGAAATTTTTCCGAAAGGTAGATGCAGCGATGGCATTATCGGTTGCCCTCATACCTGCCGTTGCTCAGCTGTTATTTGGCGATCCGCTTTACATCGGTACTTGGTACTACCTGGTCGTGCCTGTAACGGCAATTGCCATCGGTCTCATAGCCCGCGCAACACCGCTGTTTTTGCTAGGCACATCTGTAGCCATTTCTGTAACGCTTTTGGCATATGTCGCCATCAATCTATCGCTAGCCAGGCCTGAGGGTTTGCTTACTCTCGGCCACCTGTTCTCATTGCCGGGTGCCGCTATAGGTACGCTAATCGGTGCTTTGCTGTCGCGGCGACTTAGCAGGCTGTTTTCGGCTATGGCCCTTGGTTTCGCTGGGGCGCTAGTCGGCTTCTTCCTCAATCAGCTAGTTGTATGCAATACGCTCATGTGGTGCGGCGCGTTCTCCCTACCGGCTCGCTAAGGACTGATGGTTAAGTTGCTCGCTGTGTTAACCGCCGTACCGAGGTTTACGGCATGAAATTATTTTCCGCTGCGCATGCTGGCTGGTATTGGTCGCACATTTGCTTGAACGCAACCTTCGCACCCTTACGGCAGTCACGGTAGATCAGTGAGCCGCGTTTGTAGTTTTGACACACGCTGTTGTAGTCGATCTGGCCGTTAACCACTGTCCACGCGAACCTGCCGCCGACGCGCTGTTTGTTGTGGCCGTTTCCCCAGCTCCAGGGGCTTAGGTGGGGCTGGCGAGAAACGGGGCGTTTATGCGTATTGCTGGATGAGCTTGCGGCGTAGTAGCGGGCCGGGGGTGGCTGCATCGTATTGGCGATGGGGCGGGGCGTGTAGTTATCATCATTAAACGATGTTTGGCGGGACTGCGCTTCCGACGTACGCTTGTCGAACCGGTCGATTTCCTCCTGGCTCAGCTGTCGCTGCTCGGGGGCTGGTGACGGTGCTACTGCCGGGGCTTCGTAGCTTGCAATGGAAGTCTGCTGGCTAGCCGGCTGCATAGCTTGTGCTGGCTCTTGGTTAAACCAAGGCTTGCCGCCGACATGAATGCTCTGCTTGATCATACTCATGTCCAGCACGATCGGCTTTCCGAACGTTAATGCCAGTGCCGTAATGACCGCTGAACCGAACCCCAGTATCGCTAGGAATAGCCATGGCCCTTGCTTTTTCCTGCTGCGTAGATATTCGGGTGCATCGTCCCAGTCTGATCTCATGTCGTCTCCTTGCGTTCAATTCAGGATCAGTAGATAAAATATCTGTCCCTATTCTTGTTATGCAGAATTCTTGCCCTGGCAGCGGGTTAAACAAACCTGTCCTCCGCTTATCTAAATTACTAAATGCTCTTTATTTATCTTATCTTTATAGGCTAGATGCAAAGTTTCTAGATAGCGCTGTCCAATTCCGGTGATTTCGAAGCTCACTTTAATCTGGCTTTCAGCGGGTTGCGATAGGCCGAAAGACTTTACTTCTACCATTTCTATTTTTCGTTTGACAATTCGATGCGCTACTAGCTCGTCGCCTAGATGATCTGAAAGCGTATGGCTATTATGGTAGGCATGCATGAGCGTATGTAAGCTTGTTATTCGAATGTAGTTCGTGAATTGTACTTGATCGTTAAAGACTCCATAGTCGATGTCTCCCTTGATTAGCCTTCGTAAGGCTGTACCGATAATTGCGGACTTTTGAGCTGACTCCGCGCTGTCGATGGCGTCTAATATTTCATCTAGAAACTCAGCCCTTGCCTCGTCAGATAGCTGAGCTGCAAACTTCTAAGATTCCCCGTCATCTATGCCTTCGCTTGCTGCTTCAAGAAATGCATAGACTTTTTGTCGTAGCTTTCTTTTCTTAAAACTTCCAAACGCCTTATACATTCCGTGCGCTATAGATATTACTGGTATTGATTTTAGTGTTTCGTCATCTATAGCTACGTCAATTGCCAGCTCAGCATATTCGCCGATTGGGAGGTCTTTAAAAACTTCTATTGCTGATAATTTTTTTTACCATTGTCCATTTTGGTGCCTCAAATGCTAGTCCATCAACGGGCGTACCAGCGCCTAGCAACTTTTAATGTGTCGCTATCCCGCGTTTTGATTTGGCAAGTTTGAATCCGGTAAGGGGACAGCCAAAGCCGCTAGCAACCCCAATCTGAAACAAGCCAAACTCTAAACAGAAAAGCCCTGCAAGTGCAGGGCTTTTCTAATCTGGAGCGGGCGAAGGGAATCGAACCCTCGTCATGAGCTTGGGAAGCTCAGGTAATGCCATTATACGACGCCCGCGTAGGGAGCTTTTTTACCAGAAGGGCGAGGCGAGTAGAAGCGGTGCGGCGTTTATTCCTACTGCTATTTCAGATCTGTTCGATTTCGTCCGGCGTGAGGCTGCGGTATCCGCCGGGGGCAAGGGTGGGGTCGAGCAGCAACGGGCCCATGCGTTCGCGGTGCAAGGCGATGACCTTGATATTGAAGTGGCCGAACATGCGTTTGACCTGATGGTAACGGCCTTCATGCAGGGTCAGGCGGGCTTGATGCGAGCCCAGCAGTTCAAGTTCGGCGGGCCGGGTGGTGAGGTTCTCGAAGCGAAAGTAGAGGCCTTCGGCGAAGCGGTCGACGCAGATCGGATCGATGGGGTCTTCCGTTTCCACAAAGTAGGTTTTACCCAGCAGGCTTTCCGGCTGGGTGAGGCGCCGGGACCAGAGTCCGTCGTTGGTGATGATCATCAGTCCGGTGGTGTTGAAGTCCAGCCGACCGGCGATGTGCAGTTCTTCCTTGTCCTGTTCGTTCAGCAGATCCAGCACCGTGGGGTATTGCGAATCGGCGGTGGCGCTGACGCAGCCGACCGGTTTGTTCAGCATAAAGAAGCGCGCGGGTTTGCCTGCCTGCAGCACCTCGCCATCCAGCTCGATACGGTCGAAGATGCGGACGTCATGGGTGCCGTCCCAGACCGTTTTGCCATTCACCAGGGCACGGCCCGAGGCCAGCAACAGACGCGCCTGTCGGTGGCTGCAGTGGGGCAGGTTGGCGAGGAAGCGGTCGAGGCGCATTACGGGTTTGCAGGCGACTCGCCGCGAGCGCAGCGCGGGCAGATGCAGGCTTTATTAAGCGCGTCGTCAGGAATCCGTTCACGGGCTTCGGGCGCTATCTCGGCAGTGAAGCACCAGCACGGCTGGGTGGCGGTGGCAGGATTGCTGAGACCACATGTGTTGGGCTCGCCACAGATAGGGCAGCGGCTGGTATCAGGCGAATCAGTCATAACCGCCTCCGGGCTGTGGCAGCGCTTAATCTGTTGGATTCCAAAAAGAAGCCCGGCGTTGCGCCGGGCTCCCGTGCTATCGCGTCGTTACTTGACGCGCTGACCGGGCTTGGCGCCGCTGTCAGGGCTGAGCAAGTAGATTTCTTCACCGCCAGGGCCGGCGGCCAGCACCATGCCTTCGGATACGCCGAACTTCATTTTGCGCGCGGCCAGGTTGGAAACGTACAGGGTCAGGCGGCCTTCCAGCTTGCTTGGGTCCGGATAGGCGCTCTTGATACCGGAGAAGACGTTGCGCTTGGCGTCGCCAATGTCCAGCGTCAGGCGCAGCAGCTTGTCAGCGCCTTCAACGAACTCGCACTTTTCGATCAGGGCGATGCGCAGGTCCACGGCGGCAAAGGCGTCGAAGGCGATCTCGGCGGCGATGGGCTCTTTGGTCAGCTCGCCATTGCCTTGTGCAGGCGCGGCGGTTTCGGTGGAGGCGAGGTCTTCCTTGGATGATTCGATCATGGCTTCGATTTTGGCAGGCTCGATACGGGTCAAAAGCGGGGTGAAGGCGTTCAGCTGGTGGTTGGCCAACAGCGTCTCCAGGTCAGTCCAGCTCAGCGGCTCGACGTTCAGGAAGCGCTCGGCGTCAGCGGCCAGGTTCGGCAGCACCGGCTTTAGGAAGATCACCAGCTGGCGGAACAGGTTGATGCCGGTGGCGCAAATGGCCTGGACTTCATCCTGCATGCCGTCCTGCTTGTTCAGTGCCCAGGGCGCCTTGTCGGCGATCCAGGCATTGGCGCGGTCGGCCAGCGCCATGATTTCGCGCATGGCGCGGGCGAAATCGCGGTTCTCGTAAGCGTCGGCAATGGATGGTGCTGCCGTCTGGAAGGCGTCGGTCAGTTCCGGCGCGGCGTTGCGGTCGACCATCAGGCCGCCGTTGCCCTTGTGGATGAACCCTGCGCAACGGCTGGCGATGTTGACGACTTTGCCGACTAGATCGGAATTGACCTTTTGCACGAAGTCTTCGAGGTTCAGGTCCAGGTCATCGACGCCACGACCGAGCTTGGCCGCGTAGTAGTAGCGCAGATACTCGGGGTTCAGATGATCGAGGTAGGTGCGCGCCTTGATAAAGGTGCCGCGCGACTTGGACATCTTCTGCCCATTCACCGTCAGGTAACCGTGCACTGCGACGGCGGTGGGCTTGCGGTAGCCGGCGCCTTCGAGCATGGCGGGCCAGAACAGCGTATGGAAGTTGATGATGTCCTTGCCGATGAAGTGGTACAGCTCGGCGCTGGAATCCTTGTTCCAGAACGCATCGAAGTCCAGCTCCGGGCGGCGCGCGCAGAGGTTCTTGAAGCTGGCCATGTAGCCGATGGGCGCGTCCAGCCAGACGTAGAAGTATTTGCCGGGCTCGTCGGGGATCTCGAAGCCGAAGTAGGGTGCATCGCGGGAGATGTCCCATTCGTGCAGGCCGCCATCGAGCCATTCGGCGATTTTGTTGGCGACGGAATCCTGCAGGCTACCGCTGCGGGTCCATTCCTTCAGCATCGCCTCGAAGTCGGGCAGCTTGAAGAAGAAGTGCTTGGAGTCACGCAGCACCGGCGTGGCGCCGGAAATGGCCGAGCGTGGGTTCTTCAGCTCGGTGGGCTCGTAGGTCGCGCCGCACTTTTCGCAGTTGTCGCCGTATTGGTCCTCGGCCGCGCACTTCGGGCAGGTGCCCTTGATGAAGCGGTCGGCGAGGAACATGCCCTTTTCAGGGTCGAAATACTGGGTCACCGAGCGGGTGGCGATGTGGCCGGCGTCGCGCAGCTTCGTGTAGATCAGGCTCGACAGCTCGCGGTTCTCTTCGGAGTGGGTCGAGTGGAAGTTGTCGAAGTCGACCAGGAAGTCGGCGAAGTCGGCGCTGTGTTCGGCTTGCACGTTGGCGATCAGCTGCTCTGGCGTGATGCCTTCCTTTTCAGCGCGCAGCATGATGGCCGAGCCATGGGCGTCGTCGGCGCAGACATAGATGCACTGGTTGCCACGCAGTTTCTGAAACCGCACCCACATGTCCGTCTGGATGTACTCAAGCATGTGGCCTAGGTGAATCGAACCGTTGGCGTAGGGCAGGGCACTGGTAACGAGGATCTGGCGAGCTTCGGACATTGGGAAAATCTGCAGTCGGGGTTGCGAAGTGAGTCGGTCACTATAAAGGTGCGAGGTTTTTTTTTCACCCGCACTGGCGCGGCTGGCGCCGGTCGAATACCGAGTGCCGCGCCATGTTGACGCGGTTGATGGGCCCATACGGCACCACGGGGTAAGATGCCCGTCTGTTTTACTAGGCTTTCTTGGGAGTAGTCATGACCGTCACACGCGAAGCTGTCGAAGCCGTACTGCGCCAGTACACCGACCCGAACTTGAACCAGGACCCGGTGAGCGCCGGTTGTGTACGTTCCATAGAGGTTCAGGGCGATCGCGTGGGCGTGCAGCTCGAGCTGGGTTATGCCGCCGGACTGTTTCGTAGCGGTTGGGCGCAAATGCTTGCGATGGCGATCGAGCAGCTCGAAGGCGTGACGCGTGCTGACGTCCAGGTCGACTGCGTAATCAAGCCGCACAAGGCGCAGGACCAGGTGCCGGCGCTGGCTAATGTGAAGAACATCATCGCGGTGGCCTCCGGCAAGGGCGGGGTGGGCAAGTCCACCACGGCGGCCAACCTGGCGCTGGCACTGGCGCGCGAGGGCGCGCGGGTCGGCGTGTTGGATGCCGATATCTACGGGCCGAGCCAGGGCATCATGTTCGGCATTCCCGAGGGGACCAAGCCGCAGATTCGCGACCAGAAATGGTTCGTGCCGTTGGAGGCGCATGGTGTGCAGCTGATGTCCATGGCGTTTCTGGCCGACGACAAGACGCCGATGGTCTGGCGCGGCCCGATGGTTTCCGGCGCCTTGTTGCAATTGATCACCCAGACCGCCTGGAGCGATCTCGACTATCTGGTGGTGGACATGCCGCCGGGTACCGGTGACATCCAGCTGACCCTGGCGCAGAAGGTCCCGGTGACCGGTTCGGTGATCGTGACCACGCCGCAGGATCTGGCGCTACTCGACGCCAAGAAAGGGGTCGAGATGTTCCGCAAGGTGAATATTCCGGTGCTGGGAGTGGTGGAGAACATGGCCATTCACATCTGCTCAAATTGCGGCCACGCCGAGCATTTGTTCGGTGAAGGGGGCGGCGAGAAGCTGGCGGGCGAATACAACGTCGACCTGCTGGCTTCGCTGCCGCTGTCCATGGCCATCCGCAGCCAGGCCGATGCTGGCAAGCCGACGGCAATTGCTGACCCGGAAAGCCAGATCGCCATGATCTATCAGGAAGTGGCGCGAACAGTCGGTGCGCGAATCTCGCAGAGCGGGCAGATCATCGCCCAGTCGATGCCGAACATTGTGGTGTCCGACGACTGATCCGTTTCACGGCGGCGGAAGCCTTTAGCGGCAGGGGCACGGTAAAAGTAGTTTTGCGGGTTGGTATGGTTTCGGTGTAAGGCGTGGTTCGCGGCAAGCGACACAAGTGCCTGCGCCGATTCCATTCTAGAAAGCCAATCCGCAATTTCAGCCAGCGTTCCGCTGGGCAGGTATGCGCTTGTGATCGTGTCTTCAGCCAAATCGCAGGCACAAAAAAGCCCCGCCGAAGCGGGGCTTTTTCAGAGAAGACTCAGGTTAGATAACCTGAACTTCCTCAGCTTGCATGCCCTTCTGGCCGCGAGTAGCGACGAAGGAAACTTGCTGGCCTTCTTTCAGGCTCTTGAAACCGTCGCCTTGGATGGCGCGGAAGTGTACGAAGAGGTCGTCACCGGATTGCGGAGTGATGAAGCCGAAGCCTTTTTCATCGTTGAACCACTTAACGGTACCGGTTTGGCGATTGGACATTTGAATGTCTCCTTGAACAATGTAGAGATGATTTGAACGGGCAAATACCCCGAACGGTGACTGTGTGCAAGGAGTTAGGAGTCGTAGCAATGATCGGATCGAAATCTAAACATGTAGCGATTCACGGTGACACATGCAGCAGCAGCCAAGGAAAGATACTCCATTTCTGTCGCAATGCGAGCATTATTTTCAGTTTCCGGCCAAAGCGTCAGAGATGCGACGCAAGGTCCTGAGTCACGGCCTTTGAACCGGCTTCATGGCCTCGGTAAGATGCGCACCTTATCTAACGCCCACCAGCCAAATCAGGACGCCCGCCATGAGCATCAAATCGGACAAGTGGATTCGCCGGATGGCCCAGGAGCACGGCATGATCGAGCCCTACGTTGAGCGCCAGGTGCGCACCGAGGGTAACGAAAGGCTGATTTCTTACGGCGTGTCCAGTTATGGCTACGACGTGCGCTGCGCCGATGAATTCAAGGTCTTCACCAACATCAACTCAGCGACCGTCGATCCGAAGAATTTCGACGAGAAGAGCTTTGTCGATATCAAGAGCGACGTCTGCATCATTCCGCCGAATTCCTTTGCGCTGGCCCGTACCGTCGAGTACTTCCGCATTCCACGTAACGTGCTGACCATTTGCCTCGGCAAAAGCACCTATGCCCGTTGCGGCATCATCGTCAACGTGACGCCGCTTGAGCCGGAGTGGGAAGGGCATGTGACGCTGGAATTCTCCAACACCACTACGCTGCCGGCGAAGATCTACGCCAACGAAGGCGTGGCGCAAATGCTCTTCCTTGAATCGGATGAAGAGTGCGAGACGTCTTACCGTGATCGCGGCGGCAAGTATCAGGGCCAGCGCGGAGTGACGCTGCCAAAGGCGTAAGCCTCAAGCCCCGGATCGCTGGTAGATCCCTCGATGCGAGTGATGACTAACGTTGCCACTCGCATCGTCGTTTCTGCGTCTGAACGGCACCGGTTCATTGCTTCACCAAGGCAATGGCTCGCCCTGATAGTCAATGAAGCGGTGACCGCCCTGACCGGCAGCGCGCTTGACCTGCTCGACCATGCCGCGGCAACTGGTTTCGACGTCCAACGGTGCCTCCGCTCCGCCCATATCGGTCTTGACCCATCCCGGATGCATCGACAGCACCGTAAGGTGCGTGTCTTCGCCGAGTTCGGCTACGAAGGTTCGGGTCAAATGGTTGAGGGCCGCCTTGCTGGCGCCGTAGAGCGGCATGCCCATGCCGGGGCCGGTTTCGACGCTGCCCATGATCGAACTCATGAAGGTAATAACGCCGGTGCGCGGATTAACCAGCGGCAGCATGTGCCTGGCCAGCCGCACCGGCGCGATCGTGTTGGTCATGAACAGCTGGCTAATGTCTTCGGGTGTGGCGGTGCCGGCTGAGAGCGCGCGCGAGCCGGAAACGCCTGCATTTATGTAGAGCACGTCCAGGGTGATGCCGGACAACCGCTGGGTGAGGGCGTCAACGCCCGCGACATCGTCTATGTCCAGCGCTTCGATACGAACATTCGCGACGGTCTTCAGCGCATCCGCACGCTGTGGATCGCGGACGGTCGCGATCACGTGCCATCCTTCATTGGCGAACTGCTTGGCCAGGCCCAGGCCGAGACCGCGTGATGCGCCGATGATCAACACTGTGTTGGACATTGGGAAAGCTCCGAGAGAGACGGGCTGACAAGCATAGTCGATACCGTCTAGGCACTCGCCGGGGCCTGGCAGTTGCGCGTGTGCCTGAAACGAAAATGCCCGCATCACCGGGATGCGGGCATTTCGGTTGCGAGCGCCACGGAGCGGGGTGAGCCGTCCCGTGTTGCTAGCGTGGCGACTCAGCCAGCGAAGTTCTTCGCGACGAAGTCCCAGTTGACCACGTTCCAGAATGCTTCGACGAACTTCGGACGCGCATTGCGGTAGTCGATGTAGTAGGCGTGTTCCCAGACGTCGCAAGTCAGCAGCGGCTTGTCACCAGCGGTCATCGGGTTGCCGGCACCGATGGTGCTCGCCAGGCCGACGCTGCCGTCGGACTTCTTCACCAGCCAGGCCCAGCCGGAGCCGAAAGTGCCGATGGCGGTCTTGGTGAACTCTTCCTTGAACTTGTCGAAGTCGCCGAAAGCGGCGTTGATGGCATCAGCCAGGGCGCCGGTCGGCTGGTCACCGGCGTTCGGTGCCATGCAGTTCCAGAAGAAAGTGTGGTTCCAGACCTGAGCGGCGTTGTTGAAGATACCGCCGGACGAAGTCTTGATGATGGTTTCCAGATCCTTGCCTTCGAACTCGGTGCCCGGGATCAGGTTGTTCAGGTTGGTGACGTAAGCCTGGTGATGCTTGCCGTGGTGGTATTCGAAAGTCTCGGCGGAAATGTGCGGCTCGAGGGCATTCTTTTCAAACGGAAGCGGCGGCAATTCGAAAGCCATGGTGTATCTCCTGCTCAGGTGTCGAGAATAGATGCGGCTCGGAAGGAGGCAGTCTGCGCTGGTGATCAGCGCCTCGCGGAACGGGGAAACTACTGCACTGATGTTCGTCCGTTGACGCCTGTTGTTCCCTTCGCTCGCTACATGCGTGCGTATTCTTTCGGCCGTTCACGGGCACGACCGTAATGGCGGGCTGAAGCATTCCGCTCCATACCCGCGAACCAGGGATCATAGCACCCACCCTGTGGCAAAACCACGCGCCAACTGTGTGGAAAACCGAAGCCAGAGCGCCCCAGTGAAGGCCAGGGCAGGGTGTGGTGGTGCCGTAAGCCCTCTGCGTGGACACCCGATCCGGGCGGGTGTTCCTCAGGCGTAGACAACCAGTTGTGCGGCAATGGCGAACATCATTCCCGCCACTCCCAGATCGATCAGCCGCCAGGTCATCGGTCGCGCAAGCCAGGGTGCAAGCCAGGCCCCTCCGAGCGCGAGAATCAGGAACCACAGGGTCGATGCGCTCGCAGCACCTAGAGTGTAAGCACCGGGCTCGGGCTGCTGGGCGCCGAGGGAGCCGATCAGCAGCACTGTATCGAGATAAACGTGCGGGTTGAGCAGCGTGACCGCCAACGCCGCAAGCAGCACGCTGCGCAGTGAGCGCGGAGCGCGCTGGGCATCTTCAAGCAAGGCTTGCGGTCGTGCCGCACGGCGCAGGGCGATGACGCCATAAAACAGTAGGAACGTGACGCCACCCCAACGGGTGATTTGCAGCAGCAACGGGTTCTCTGCCAATACAGCGGCGAGACCGAAGACCCCGACGCTGACCAGCAGGATGTCGCAGAGAATGCACAGCGCGGCGACAGGCAGATGGTGTTCGCGTCGTAGGCTCTGGGCCAGGACGAAGGCGTTTTGCGCGCCGATGGCGATGATCAAGCCCGCCGTGACCAACAGCCCATTGAAATAACTCTGCCACATGTCGTGCTGCCTGTTTCCATTGAAAGACGGCTCGCAGTCTCGGCGGCTCTTGCGTATAAGGAAAACGAAATATGCTGATGCCATATAAGGAAATCTGATGTTCGATTACAAACTGCTGGCGGCTCTGGCTGCGGTGGTCGAGCAGGCTGGTTTCGATCGGGCAGCGCAGGCGCTGGGACTGTCCCAATCGGCGATATCCCAGCGCATCAAATTGCTCGAGGCTCGGCTGGGCCAGCCGGTACTGCTGCGCGCCACGCCACCGCAGCCGACCGAGGTGGGCCGACGTCTGCTCAACCATGTGCAACAGGTGCGTCTGTTGGAGCGCGATTTACAGGGTCAGGTGCCGGAGCTGGATGAAAACCGTCTGCCCGAGCGGCTGCGCATCGCCTTGAACTCCGACAGCCTCGCGACTTGGTGGGCAGAAGCGGTGGCCCCGTTCTGCACCGAGCACGGGGTTGTGCTCGATCATGTGTTGGAAGATCAGGCGGTAGGTCTCAAGCGTATGCGAGCCGGGGAAGTGGCTGCCTGTGTTTGCGCTGTGGAGCGCCCCTTGGCCGGAGCTCGCAGTCAGTTTCTTGGTGCCATGCGCTATCGCGCCCTTGCCAGCCCAGCATTTATTGCGCGTCACCTCGCTAGCAACGCACCGGCGGAAGCCTTGTTGCGGGCCCCGGCCATTGTCTTCGGGCCGGATGATCAGCTGCAGCATCGCTATCTGGCTTCGCTGGGTTTGAGCGGCGCCTTCAGCCACCACCTTTGCCCGTCGTCGGAGGGATTCGTTCGCTTGTTGGAGAGTGACTTGGGCTGGGGCCTGGTGCCTGAACTTCAGGTGCGCGCCGAGCTTGCCAGCGGAGCTCTGGTGGATGTGTTTCGTGGTAAGCCGATCGACGTGCCGCTCTACTGGCATCACTGGCGCAACGGTGGTGAGCTGCTCGGTGAACTGACCCGGCAGCTGACGCGCTCGGCGAGGCAATGGCTGGTGGGCTGAGCGCTCAGCCGAGAACCCGTTGCCCGCGATAGATGCGTACCGAAGGCTCATGCCCGCTGCCATCGCCGATTGAGGTCGGTTTAGCTGTAACTGGCGTATGTGTGTCGGTGAAGGTGGCCAATTGTCTGCCCAGATCGCGCGTCGCCTCATCTGTTGAGCGGAGGCAGGCCGTCAACATTGCCTGAATGGCATCGGGCTGGCTCAGGCGGATGTCCAGCTGCTGCTCGTCGCGCAGCCGGCGGCGCAGGTTCCGCATGCAATCCAGTAAAGCCTTATTGAACTCCATGGCGATTCGTCCTTCTGATGCTGCCGCAGAACACGAATTTCAGGGCCCGACATCCATGTCGGAAAGCGCTATCCAATGGCAAGACTGACGAAGCAATGGGCGTACCAAGTCCAGCTTTAGCAGCGCCCACATCGGTGGGATTTCCTTGTCAGTCCCGTCGCGTCTGGGTTTGACGGTTTCGCCTTGTTTCAAGAGCAACGGAGCAGTCCCGTTATCGCACCGCATTGTTGCGCCTGGACTGCACGATCTTGAGCCGCGGCCGCGCCAAACGCGTGATCGAGGTGCACTGATTGCCTCATTCACACCGCTGAAGTGGCTTCACTGAATCGTTATACTGCGCGCTGTCTCTCGCTTCGCGCTACCAAAGGTATCCCATGCGCAACGATGCTCACGACGAACTGGACCACGTACCCAGCCTCACCGCCGGCCGTGACCGCGACCCCTATCCTGCGCCTGAACTCGATCCGGTCATCCGGCCTGCCAGTGGCCGTACCGACGATGTGCGGCATAAGCGCCGTGCGGCCAGCACCGCGCCGTTGTGGATCATGATCGTGGCGCTTTTCGCCCTGTTGGCGGCGCTGGGCTGGTGGAGCATGCAGCAGATTTCCCGGCTGGAGGTGCAACTGGTTGCCACGCAGGAAAGCTTTGCGCGCATCAGCGAGGACGCCGCCGGCCGGCTGCAGGATATTTCCGGAAAGATGGTTGCCACCGAGTCCAACGTGACGACCGAAGGCGAAGCCTTGAAGTTGCGCATCAAGCAATTGGAAAAACAGGCGCTGGATCTGGCCGAGCAGCAACGTGCGATCACGACCCAACAGCAGAGCCTGACCGGCAAACAGGGCAATCAGGACCAGCGCCTGGATGAGCAGGGGATACGTATCGGTCGCGTCGCCACCGACGTGCGGGATCATCAGTCCGCTACCGCAACGCTCACCGAGACCGTCAAAGGCGTTGCCGGTGAACAGGCTGGGCTCAAGTCTTCGGTAGCGAGTCTGCAGGGCTCGGTGGCTGAGCTGAACAAACTGTCGGCGCAGATCGATGGGCTGAGTAATTTGTCTGCCCGGATCGACGGGTTGAGCAAGGACATCGCAGCGCTGAAACAGCGAGGCGACGGCAGCCAGGCGGTCAGTCGGCTGGAGCAGGACATGTTGATTCTGCGCAGTGAGCTGGACAACCGGCCCGCTGCCACGCCTGGCGTCAATACCGCCGAATTCGATGCCTTCCGGGCGCAGATGACCCGCAATATCAGCACCCTGCAATCGCAAATTGCCAATTTGCAGGGGCAAATCAGCGGTCGTTGAAGCTGGCCGAGGAGCAACGGCGGGAATTTGCTCTGAGCGGCAGTATCAAGCCGTTCATAGAAACGCTACCGGCCAAGCTGCCCCCCGGTGCAATGGTGAGATCTCCGCGCCCGGCCTTGGCCGGGCGCTGTACGGAATTCAACGGTCCTCGTTCACGCCGAAAACATGTTTGAGATAGGCGACGAAGGCCTCGTCGCGACACATGGTTTTGCCTGGCGAGTCGGAGATCTTGGCCACCGGTTGGCCGTTGCAGCTGGTCATCTTGATCACCATGTTGGTTGGCTGCACGCCCGATATGTCGCAGGTCAGCTGCGTGCCGATACCGAAGCTGGTGTTGCTGCGTCCGGCCAGTGCGCGGTAAATGCCAAGCGCTCTGGGGAAGTCGAGACCATCGGAGAACACCAGTTGCCGCGTCATCGGGTCGATGCCGAGACGGCGGTAGTGGGCGATGGCTTTTTCCGCCCATTCGATGGGGTCGCCCGAATCGTGGCGCAGGCCATCGAAGAGTTTCGCCAGATACAGATCGAAATCTGCGGTGAAGGCGTCCATGGTGATGCAGTCGGTAATGGCGATGCCCAGCGCGCCGCGGTATTCACGAGCCCAGCAATCCAGGGCAGCGCTCTGGCTGTCGATGAGTCTGGGCCCCAGCTGCTGGTGCGCCATGATCCATTCATGCGCCATGGTGCCCATGGGCTTTAGATCGAGCGTCCGGGCGAGATGAACATTGCTGGTGCCGACGAAATTACCGGGAAATCGGTGCTTCAAGCGTTCGACGATCAGCGCCTGCACGGCAAAGGAGAAGCGTCGGCGGGTGCCGAAGTCGGCGAGATTGAACCCCGCCAGCTCTTCATCAGTGGCTTCGTCGCGCAGCCACTGGAGTTTTTCGTCGAGCCGCGCGCTGGCCTGTTCGAGCGTTACGTTCGGGTAGCGGGCTCGATTGCGCACCTCGCTGATGATGGCTAGCAGCGGCACTTCGAACAGAATCACATGGAGCCATGGCCCGCGTAGGTAGATCACCAGTTCGCCTGCTTCGAGTTCGGCGCGCACGTAGCGCAGGTCGAAGCGGAACAAGCCGAGGAAACGGATGAAATCCGGCTGCATATAGGGGATGCGATCGAGAAAGGCGAGTTCGTCCTGGCTGATTTTGAGTTCAGCGAGCGCCTCGATCTGCTGACGAATGTCGTTCAGGTAGGGCGCCAGATCTTCCTTGGATCGGCTGCGGAAGGCCCATTCGACCTCGGCGTTGGGGTAGTGATGCAGCACCGCTTGCATCATCGTCAGTTTGTAGTAATCGGTATCCAGCAAGCTCTGAATGATTCGGTCGGAGAAAATGCTGGCGCTCATTGGCTGCTCCTGATGCTGGAAAGGCTGGTATCAGGCCCCGCCGATACCTTCGATCACCTTACCCGTGCCGCCACAGTTTTGACATTCTCCGGACTCGTTGCGTCCACTGCCGTTACATGTCGGGCAGATATTTTCACCAGTACCCGGTGTGCCCGGAACGGCTTCATCGCCCGGATTGAGCGGCGACGTTTCGTTGGTTATTTGGCTCATGTCCTGGGCCTTTTCAGTTCTTTAGTTATTAATTAATGGTTCATATAGGGCGTTAATTGTCGCGTCGGTTTATTGTCGTGATGCTAATAACGATTATTTAACCCGATAAACAAAAAGGGCAAAGGTTTTACCCTTTGCCCTTTTTGTAACGAGGCGCATCAGCTGTTGCTGTTGCGTCCACCGCCGTGGCTGTTCTGACCACCTTTGCGGCCTGCTTCAGAGGCCTTTTCACGGTCGTTGGCGAAGTTGCCGCCGCTGTTATGGCCGCCCTTCTTACCAGCTTCAGACGCCTTTTCGCGGTCGTTGGCAAAGTTGCCAGGATTTTTGTTTGCCATGTCTTTTTCTCCTCGATGGATAGAGACTTTCTGCGGGGCTGTACTACTTCACCAGCCTTCATGGATACAGAGCTTGGTTGCGTCTCAGGAGTTTCCAGAAAAGAACAAGCGGCAGACGAATGGTTACTAACTGCTCTTTATTAATGGCGTTATGGTTGCACAGCGAAACGGCAATATCGAAGTTTTATAAAGTTATTAAGCGGCCAGCGTTAACTGACGCTGTGCCAGTAACCGCATCACATAGCCGATCTTGAGTGCGGTGGGGCCCAGAATCACCAGCGCATGGCAGCCGACCACCGCGCCTAGAGCCAGATGCCGATCGAAGACGTAGGCACCTGCAACGCCGAACAGAAGCAGAACCAGGCCGATCGCCATGGAGAGATTGGCGATGCTGAGCAGACGGTGCGGGTCGAGCGGTTGCAGGGTCATCGTAATTACCTCGTGACGATGGTACGGATGACGGGCCGGTGTAGGCGGCCCGTCCGGGTTGAATCACTCCAGCGCTGACGCCGGCCCGAAAAACTCGTAGCGGGCTTGCTGTTCCGGTACGCCAAGCGCTCGCAGCTGTCGACGAATCGCCGACATGAAGGGTTTAGGACCCAGGAAATAGGCGTCCAGATCGCGATCGGCAGGCAGCCAGGCGTCCAGCCGCTCCTCGGTCATCAGGCCGACGGCGTCTGGTTGGCTGTCGTCGCCCTGATGCTCGTCGTAACAATAGAAACGCTTGAGCTGGCCGTGCCGCTCGACCAGCGTGTCGATGGTCCGGCGGAACGCATGAGCGTCGGCATTGCGGGCGCAGTGAATGAAATGTATCGGTCGAGCCGTCTTGACCGCTTCCTCGAGCATCGCCAGGGTCGCCGTGATCCCGACACCGCCACTGATGAGCACCAAGGGCTTGTCGCTGTGCTGTAGGGTGAAGTCGCCAGCAGGCGCGAACAAATCGAGGCTTTGGCCTTCCTCCATGCGGTGCAGCGCGTTGGAGGCGACGCCGTTAGGCTCGCGCTTGACGCTGATGCGGTAGTCACGACCGTTGCCCGCAGCGGAGAGCGAATAGTTGCGGCGTATCTCCTCGCCATCTACCAGCAGGCGCAGGCCGATGTACTGGCCAGGCTGGTGTGCAACGACCGCGCCGCCGTCTTCGGGCTCCAGATAGAACGAGGTGATCTCGCTGCTCTCGACTACCTTGCGAGCAATCCGGAACGCGCGCGCGCCACGCCAGCCGCCGGGCGCCTCGGCCGTCACGCTGTACATCTGTTCTTCAGTGTCGATGAGGATATCGGCGAGCTGTCCATAAGCGGCGGCCCAGGCATCGATGACCTCGTCGGTCGCAATCTCTTCGCCCAGCACTTCGCGAATCGCTCGTAGCAGGCAGGAGCCAACGATAGGGTAGTGCTCCGGCAGTACTTGCAGGGCCACGTGCTTGTTCACCACCTGGGATACCAGCCCGCCGAGGTGATCCAACCGATCGATATGCTTGGCATACATAAGCACGCCGTTGGCCAACGCTCGTGGTTGATCGCCGCTGGCTTGGTGCGCCTGATTGAACAGGGGGCGCACTTCGGGGTGCTCGGCCAGCATCAGCTTGTAGAAGTGATTGGCCAGGGCTTCTCCACCGGTCTCCAGCAACGGGACGGTGGCTTTGATCAGGGCACGTTGTTCAGCACAAAGCATGGATAACTCCAGTAGTTGGGAGGGCCCGTCTCTCTTGTGCGCACAATCGATGTGTAGCAGCCGGACGGGTCGTAGTGACCCTTGCGATATTCGTTCCAGGCTGGAATTGACCGGATCAAGGGCGCCGCAACGGCCCTTGGTGAATACGACCCTGGTAGATGCGGTTTTAATGACCCCATGTGGTCATGATTACCCTGCTTATTCGCCGCGAAGGTATCGAACCGCTACGCGCGCCCGCGTTCCAAGCTTCGACTATCGAGAAGCTTATGGAGGCAACTATGGAGAACTACCACATCACGCACGACGGCGATCGCTGGGTGCTGCGCGAGGAAGGGGACAAGCGGGCGTTGCTGGAGGCGTCGACCAAGGAGGACATCGTCAACGAGACGCGGGACTACATGAAGCTGCGTACCGCGTCGGTGAAGATTCACACCCTCGACGGGCAGATCGAAGAAGAGCGGACCTACCCGCGCGATCAGGATCCGCGTGCGACCAAGGGCTAAACACGTTCACTTCGCCTGGATCGCCAGCGCTGTCCCAGCGCGACCAGCCAGCAAGCCATGATGAATGGCATGGTCAGTGGCGGCAGACCCAGCCCGTCGAATCCCGCCCTGAGCAGCACTGCCGCGATGATCGCCAGCAAGGGTGCCACCCACGAACGATGGACCTGGCTGACCGCCAGCGCGGCGAGGGCCGGGTTGTAGCCGGCCAATCCTGCCAGGGCCTGCTGCTCCGAACCGCCTGCCATCAGCGCCAGGGCAAGGCCACCGACCGAGCCGCAAAGCATCCAGGCCGCGGCTCTGCGATCAGCTAGCCATACAGCCACCAGCAACAACAACCCGGCCAGCGGTTGGCCGAGGAAGATCACCTGTCCGATACCCGAGGCGACCGCGAAGAGCAGCCCCGGGCCATCCAGTATCAGCGGCGCGTCGAGCCGCGCCTGGGTGACCAGATCGAGTGCCCCCGCCAGGCCCAGCGCAAGCCAGCCGAACAGTACGAAGGGCAGGGTGAAGCCGGGCAGCCAGTTGCGTTCGCGCATGGCAGCCATCAGGCGCACCTGCAGCAGATTGGCGATTACGGACCCGAACGCAATCAGCCCAAGCGTGAGCACCGACAGCCCCAGCAACAGCACGAACAGCAAGCCCAGCAGCGCCGCATTGTAGCCGTAGAGTCCGACATCGATATCGGACTGGCGATAACCCAGTGCGACGGCGCTGAAGGTACCCACCAGCGCGCCGATCGCTGCCCCGACCACCGACGCGGGCGCATGAAAAGCGATAGCCAGCAGGACCAGGAATCCGCAGCCGGGATGTGCCTGCAGAAATATCTGACTGAAACCGTTCAGAACGGCAAGAGTGCAACGCGATGGGCTAAAAGTGGGCATTAACTGTTATGGCAGGAGGTGAGTGGGCTGCGTTGCAGGAAGGAATCGCGCTGGTAAACGAAGAACGACGAGCCGAAGCTCGCCGTTATGGATGAACACAATCACAAGGCCCGTAGGGTGCGCTCCGCGCATCGTATAAGGGCTCAAAAGGGCCGCGTCTGCAGACACAATTCGTCGCTGGCCTCGACTCGCTTGGTGCGCGGAGCGCACCCTACATCTAACCGGCCTCAGTTGAGCGTTTCGATCCTTAGCGAGTTGGTCGTCCCCGGCTGGCCGAGCGGCACCCCGGCGGTGATCAGCACCGTATCACCGGTGCCGGCCATGCCTTGGGCGCGGGCCAGTTCGAGTGCGTTGAGGCAGACGTGCTCCATGTCCTGCATCGGCGCATCGATCACCGAGTAGACGCCCCAGGCCACTGTCAGCTTGCGCGCGGTGGTGACGTTCGGCGTCAGGCTGAGGATCGGCGTGCTGGGCCGCTCGCGTGAGGCGCGCAGGCTGGAGCGCCCGGACTCGGTGTAGTTGACCAGCACCGCGATCGGCAAGATGCCACTGATCCGGCGGATCGCACAGCTGATGGCATCGGGTAACGTCGCTTCGGCGCTCGGGCGGTTTACATCACGCTGAGCCTGGAAGTCCGGGCCGCTTTCGACCTGGCGGATGATCTTGCTCATCATGCTCACAGCCTCCAGCGGATAGTCGCCCGACGCGGTTTCCGCCGAGAGCATCACCGCGTCGGCACCTTCTGCCACGGCGTTGGCCACGTCGGTGACTTCGGCGCGGGTCGGAGCCGGGGAGAAGCGCATGGATTCGAGCATCTGCGTCGCCACCACCACCGGCCGGCCGAGCTGGCGGCAGGTGCGGACGATGTTCTTCTGGATGCGCGGCACGCTTTCGGCCGGTACTTCCACGCCCAGATCGCCACGCGCGACCATGATCGCGTCGCATAGGCGGGCTATTTCGCGCAGGTGCTGCACCGCGGACGGTTTCTCGATCTTGGCCATTAGGAATGCGCGGTCGCCGATCAGTTCGCGTGCTTCGTGAATGTCCTGCGGACGTTGGACGAAGGACAACGCCACCCAGTCGACGCCCAGTTCAAGACCGAAGCTCAGGTCGCGGCGGTCCTTCTCGGTCAGCGGGCTCAGTTCCAGCACCGCCTCGGGCACGTTGACGCCCTTGCGGTCGGACAGCTCGCCGCCGGCCACCACGCGCGTCTCGATGGCGTCTGCATGCTTGGCGATCACCGTCAGGCTGAGACGCCCGTCATCCACCAGCAGGCTCATGCCCGGCTGCAGGGCGTCGATAATTTCCGGGTGCGGCAGGTTGACCCGGCTGGCATCGCCAGGCGTCGGGTCGAGGTCCAGGCGCAGGGTCTGCCCGCGCACCAGTTGCACCTTGCCTTCGGCGAAACGCCCGACGCGCAGCTTCGGCCCCTGCAGATCCATGAGGATGCCGATCGGCTGGTTCAGCTGGCGCTCGACCTCGCGAATCCAGCCGAAACGCTCGGCATGGTCGGCATGCTCGCCGTGGCTGAAGTTGAGGCGGAACAGGTTGACCCCAGCTTCCACCAGCGCGCGCACATCATCGATGCTGCGTGTGGCCGGGCCGAGGGTGGCGAGGATCTTGACCTTCTTGTCGGGTGTCATGGCAGGCTCTATCGGCAGTTGTTGTTATGGGACGCGCGTAGCTGGCGCGCGCAGCAGACACGCGCTGGATCCGTTTTCAGGCGGACGGTGGCAGTACCAGAATCGCGCGGAAATCGTTGACGTTGGTTCGGGTCGGGCCGGTGATCAGCAGCGCGTCGAGCGCCTGGAAATATCCATAGCCGTTGTTGTTGGCCAGTTCGTCGGCCGCGCTGAGCCCCTGCGCCTCGGCGAGGGCGTAGGTGTCCGGGGTCATCAGCGCGCCGGCATTGTCTTCCGAGCCGTCGATGCCATCGGTATCGCCAGCCAACGCATAGACGCCGGGCAGGCCCTTGAGATTCTCGGTCAGGCTCAGCAGAAACTCGGCGTTGCGCCCGCCGCGACCTTCGCCACGGATCGTCACCGTGGTTTCGCCGCCGGAGAGAATCACGCAGGGCGCCGGGAGCGGCTGGCCGTGAAGTACTACCTGACGGGCGATGCCGGCATGGACCTTGGCCACTTCCCGCGACTCGCCTTCCAGATCACCGAGGACCAGCGGCGTGATGCCGGCGGCACGGGCTTTCACGGCGGCCGCTTCCAGCGATTGCTGCGGTCTGGCGATCAGCTGGAAATGGCTACGCGACAGGCAGGGGTCGTCCGCCTTCACCGTTTCCGAGCGTGGGTCTTCCAGCCACTGGCGCACGTTGGCCGGAATCTCGATGTTGTAGCGGGCAAGGATTTCCAGGGCTTCGGCGCTGGTGGTCGGGTCCGCTACCGTCGGGCCGGAGGCGATCACCGTGGCTTCATCGCCGGGTACGTCGGAAATCGCGTAGGTGTAGACGCTGGCCGGCCAGCAGGCCTTGGCCAGGCGCCCACCCTTGATCGCTGAAAGATGCTTGCGTACGCAGTTCATTTCGCCGATGTGAGCGCCGGAGCGCAGCAGCGCCTTGTTGATCGCCTGCTTGTCGGCGAGGCTGATGCCTTCGGCCGGCAGCGCCAGCAAGGATGAGCCGCCACCAGAAAGCAGGAAAATCACCCGATCACTTTCTTGAAGATTGCTGACCATCTCCAGCACGCGGCGGGCGACGCGCTCGCCGGCATCGTCTGGCACCGGATGTGCGGCTTCCACCACTTCGATCTTGTGGCAGTCGGCGCCATGACCGTAACGGGTCACCACCAAGCCAGAAATCTCGCCTTCCCAGGCCGCTTCGATGGCTTCGGCCATGGCGGCGGCGGCCTTGCCCGCGCCGATGACGATGGCCCGTCCGCTGCGGTCGGCGGGTAGATGGTCGGCCAGCACCTGGCGTGGATGGGCGGCATCGATGGCGGCGGTGAACAGCTCGCGCAGCAGGGCTTGGGGATCGAGGGTCATGTGAAGTTCCTTGTATGAGGTCTGGGGCCGATTCCAGACCTTAGGGCTCGTCAATGCAAGCCCTAAGGTTTGGAATCGACCCACCCGGCAATCGGGCCGTGACTCCTTCTGCCGAGCGGGTCGAAAGGGGTGCCGTCCGAAAACGGCGGTGAACGCCGGCTGCGCAAGGGCCTGGTCGTGGGGGACGCTGTGATCCCGGCCTTGCACACCCGTGTTCAACTCTCGGAGCGCCGCTGACGTCGAGTATCGCGGTAACCCACCACCTGGGTTCTGTCTGTCCTGAAGGTGGGTGCGCTAGTTCGACTCAGCGGGCTCGGAGCTGTTTCAACCCTTGCGGATCGAGAAGTTGGACATATGCTCCAGGCCCTTGATCAGCGCCGAGTGGTCCCAGCCGCTGCCACCGAGGGACGCGCAGGTGCTGAACACCTGTTGCGCATTGGCGGTGTTGGGCAGGTTCAGGCCCAGTTCGCGGGCACCGGCCAGCGCCAGGTTGAGGTCCTTCTGATGCAGGTTGATGCGGAAGCCCGGATCGAAGGTGCCCTTGATCATGCGCTCGCCGTGTACTTCGAGAATCTTCGAGCCGGCGAAACCGCCCATCAGCGCTTCGCGAACCTTGGCCGGGTCGGCGCCGTTCTTGGCGGCGAACAGCAGCGCTTCGGCTACGGCCTGGATGTTCAGCGCGACGATAATCTGGTTGGCCACCTTGGCGGTCTGGCCGTCGCCGTTGCCACCGACGCGGGTGATGTTCTTACCCATGGCTTCGAACAGCGGCAGGGCGCGGGCAAAGCTTTCTTCGCTGCCGCCGACCATGATCGACAGGCTGCCGGCCTTGGCGCCGACTTCACCGCCGGAAACCGGGGCGTCGAGGTACTGCGCGCCAGTGGCGTTGATCTTCTCGGCGAACTGCTTGGTGGCGCTCGGGGAAATCGAGCTCATGTCGATCACCAGCTTGTTCGGGCCAACGCCTTCGGCGATGCCGTTTTCGCGGAACAGCACGTCTTCTACATGCGGGGTGTCCGGCACCATGACGATGATGAACTCGGCTTCCTGGGCCACTTCCTTCGGGTTGGCCAGGGCCACGGCACCGCCCTCGACCAGTGCGGCCGGAGCGGGATCGTGATGGGTGGAAACGAAGATACTGTGACCGGCTTTCTGCAGGTTCTGAGCCATGGGCAGGCCCATGATGCCGGTGCCGATAAATCCGATTTTAGCCATGAGTGTTCTCCTCTTTATTCGTCTGGGTCGCGTCAGTTCAGATCGCGTTATGCGCTTTCATCCAGCCAAGGCCGGCTTCGGTGGTGGTGGCCGGCTTGTATTCGCAGCCGATCCAGCCCTGGTAGCCGATGCGGTCCAGATGGTCGAACAGGAAGCGGTAGTTGATCTCGCCCGTGCCCGGCTCGTTGCGGCCAGGGTTGTCGGCCAGCTGCACGTGGTTGATCACCGCCAGGTTGTTTTCCATGGTGCGGGCCAGGTCGCCCTCCATGATCTGCATGTGGTAGATGTCGTACTGCAGGAACAGGTTGCTGCTGCCGACCTTGTCGCGAATCTCCAGCGCCTGAGAGGTGTTGTTCAGGAAGAAGCGCGGGATGTCGCGGGTGTTGATCATTTCCATGACCAGGCGGATGCCGGCCTCTTCGAGCTTCTTCGCCGCGTAGCGCAGGTTCTCGATAAGGGTCATCTCCAGCTTGCCGATGTCGGCGCCCTTGGGGGCGATGCCGGCCAGGCAGTTGACCTGGGTATTGCCCAGCACCTTGGCGTAGGCGATGGCCTTGTCGACGCCGGCGCGGAATTCCTCGACCCGCTCCGGATCGCAGGCGATGCCACGATCGCCGCCCGCCCAGTCACCGGCTGGCAGGTTGAACAGCACCTGGGTCAGGCCGTTGGCGTCCAGCTGAGCCTTGATCTCCTCGGCGGGGAAGTCGTAGGGGAACAGGTACTCGACACCGCTGAAGCCGGCCTTGGCGGAAGCGGCGAAACGATCCATGAAGTCCAGCTCGGTGAAGAGCATGGACAGGTTGGCGGCAAAACGTGGCATGGGTATCTCCTGTCTGTCTGTAGGGACATTTCCGGACGGGTTGGAAGCTTCCGTCCCGTCCGGCTGTGGTGGTGGATACGCTTCGCGATAGCCACCCTCGGCTTACTGCCTGTTGCGTTGCTAAATCAGTCCAGCAGTGCGACCGCGGTCGGCGCATCCTCGCGACCGTTGGCCAGCTCCTCGAACTCGTTGATGGCGTCGATCTCGGTGCCCATGGCGATGTTGGTCACACGCTCCAGGATCACTTCGATCACCACCGGTACCTGATGCTCGGCCATCCAGGCCTGGGCCTGTTCGATGGCCGGTTGCAGGTCTTCCTGCTTGAACACGCGGATCGCCTTGCAGCCCAGACCCTCGACCACCGCGACGTGGTCGACGCCGTAGCCTTCCATGCCGCTCTGGTCGGCATTGATGTTCTCGAAGCCCAGCTGCACGCAGTAATCCATCTCGAAGCCGCGCTGCGCCTGGCGAATCAGGCCCAGGTAGGCGTTGTTCACCAGGATGTGGATGTAGGGCAGCTTGAACTGCGCACCCACCGCCAGCTCCTCGATCATGAACTGGAAGTCATAGTCGCCCGAGAGCGCCACGACCTTGCGCGACGGGTCCGCCGCAACCACGCCCAGCGCCGCCGGAATGGTCCAGCCGAGCGGGCCGGCCTGGCCGCAGTTGATCCAGTGGCGCGGCTTGTAGACATGCAGGAACTGCGCGGCGGCGATCTGCGACAGACCGATGGTGCTGACGTAGCAGGCGTCCTTGCCGAAGGCGTTGTTCATGCACTGGTACACGCGCTGCGGCTTCATCGGCACGCTGTCGAAATGCGTCTTGCGCAGCAGGGTGCGCTTGCGCTCCTGGCAGTCGGCAGCCCATGGCGTGCGATCTGGCAGCTTGCCGGCAGCCTTGCGTTCCTTGGCCACTTCGACGAACAGCTTCAGCGCGGCGCCCGCATCGGAAGTGATGCCGAAGTCCGGCGAGAACACCCGGCCGATCTGGGTTGGTTCGATATCGACGTGTACGAACTTGCGGTCCTTGGTATAGACCTCGACCGAACCAGTGTGGCGGTTGGCCCAGCGGTTGCCGATGCCGAGCACGAAGTCCGAGGCCAGCATGTTGGCGTTGCCGTAGCGATGGCTGGTCTGCAGACCGCACATGCCGGCCATCAGCGGATGGTCATCGGGAATCGAACCCCAGCCCATCAGGGTCGGGATCACCGGCACGCCAACGGTCTCGGCGAACTCCACCAGCAATTCTTCGGCACCAGCGTTGTAGATGCCGCCACCGGCAACGATCAGCGGGCGCTCGGCGGCGCAGAGCATGTCGATGGCTTTCTCTACTTGCTTGCGGGTCGCTGCCGGCTTGTAGACCGAAAGCGGTTCGTAGGTGTCGACGTCGAACTCGATCTCGGCCATCTGCACGTCGAATGGCAGGTCGATCAGCACTGGGCCGGGACGACCGGAGCGCATCACATGGAAGGCCTGCTGGAACACGCGCGGTACCAGTGCCGGCTCGCGCACGGTGACGGCCCACTTGGTGACCGGTTTGGCGATGGATTCGATATCTACGGCCTGGAAGTCTTCTTTATACAGACGGGCACGTGGCGCCTGGCCGGTGATGCAGAGAATCGGGATGGAATCGGCCCAGGCGGAATACAGGCCGGTGATCATGTCGGTGCCGGCCGGGCCGGAGGTGCCGATGCACACGCCGATGTTGCCGGCCTTGGTGCGGGTGTAACCCTCAGCCATGTGCGAGGCACCTTCGACGTGGCGCGCCAGGATGTGGCGGATGCTGCCGTCAGCGCGCAGGGCGGAATACAGCGGGTTGATCGCGGCACCGGGGATGCCGAAGGCGGTGTCGATGCCTTCCTTGCGCAACACCGCGACGGCAGCATCAATTGCTCTCATTCGGGCCATGGGTCGTTCCTCCTGACTTTTAGAATTTTGTTCACGATCTGCTGCGCGTCGGCCCTGCTGCGTTAAAACCAGGCTCGGAATGCTCATTTGCACCAGCAAACTCCGCTTCCTCGCCTGCTTTTGCCTTGCAGGTCTCTAGCTCGCAAGATCGTGGCTGTTTTCTTGTTCGATAGTTTTTATACGTGGCCCAAGGATGCAGGGCTGGAACGAAAGGCGGAATTGGTCGAAACTTCAGTTCTGTCGATATCAGGAGTATCGAATGGATCGTTACACAGCCGTACACAGTTTCGTGCTGGTCGCAGAAGCGGGCAGCTTCGCCGCCGCAGCATTGAAGGAAGGAGTAACGCCTGTGGTGATGGGGCGCCGGCTAGATGCGCTGGAGCGCCACCTGGGCGTCAAGCTGATGCACCGCTCCACCCGTGGCCTGGCGCTGACCGACCTGGGCGAGCAGTACCTGGAGCGGGCACGCGGGTTGCTCAAAGATTTCGACGAGGCCGACGCCAGCATCGCCAAGGACCGTACCTCGGTGCGCGGTCACCTGGTGATCTCGGCGCCGGCGGCATTCGGTCGCCGGCATATCGGCCCGCATGCGCCGGCCTTCCAGGCGCGCTTCCCCGATCTGCAGCTGTCCTTCAACTTCACTGACAGCGTGGTCGACCTGGTGCGCCATGGTTACGACATGGGCATCCGCATCGGCGAGGTCACCGATCCCAACTATGTGGCGGTCAAGCTGTTTCCCAATCGCCGGGTGGTCTGCGGCGCGCCGGATTACTTCGAGCGCCAGGGCGTGCCGCGCGAGCTGGAAGACCTGGCGCGGCACAACTGCCTGGCGTTCAACCTGCAGGGTGGGCAGCAGCGCGGCTGGACCTTTCTGCGCGACGGCAAGCAGGTGGCGGTGCGGGTGGACGGCAACCTCGACTGTAACGATGGCGAGCTGCTGTTCGACTGGGTCAAGCAGGGCCTGGGGATCGGCTGGCGCTCGACCTGGGAAATCCAGGCCGAACTCAAGCGCGGCGAGCTGGTGACGGTGCTCGACGAGTACGCACTGCCAGCCTACGACATCCAGGCGGTCTACCCGCAGCAGCGCTACCTGCCGGCCAAGGTGCGCTTCTTCATCGATTACCTGAAAGCGATCTACAACGCACCGGGCTATTGGGAAACTCGCTGAGCCGAACCTCGATGTTGGGGTGGATCGGAGCACATTCCGACCTTCCATCCTCGCCTTCCAGGGCGCTTTTGGTGGGCTGAAGCGGAGCGCCGCCCGACCCACCCTACGTCTGAGCCGAACCACGTAGTGCCGTAGGGTGGGCTTCAGCCCACTGCATTTGCCCTCTAGAGGGGTCGGTCGGAATCTTTCATATGGGCGTGTTTCGGTGCGCTAAAGCCCACCGTACGACTGAGCCGAACCACGTAGTTGGGGTGGGCTTCAGCCCACCGTTATCGCCGAAAAGGCGTGTCGTCCTGCAGAGTTCCACGCAAGGCCAGCTGACGCGAACCTCGCACCGTCACCGCGAGTCACAACAAGGGTCATCTATCGGTGCGAGGCAGCCTGTGGACTCCCTGAAAATCGCCACCTTCAACATCAACGGCATCCGTGCGCGCCGCACCAATCTGCTCGAATGGTTGGAGCGTGAGCAGCCCGACGTGGTCTGCCTGCAGGAGCTGAAGGCGCAGGACGCCGACTTTCCCATCGACGATATCCGCGCCGCCGGCTACGGCGCGATCTGGCACGGGCAGAAATCCTGGAATGGCGTGGCGATCCTGTCGCGCGGCGACGATCCGCTGGAGATCCGCCGCGGTCTGCCGGGCGATCCGGACGACAGTCACAGCCGCTATCTGGAAGCCGCAGCCCACGGCATCATCGTTGCCTGCCTCTACTTGCCCAACGGCAACCCGCAGCCGGGACCGAAGTTCGAGTACAAGCTGGCCTGGTTCGAGCGCCTGATTCAGCATGCCGGAGGGCTGCTGAACAGCGGACATCCGGTGGTGCTGGCCGGCGATTACAACGTGGTGCCCACCGACGAGGACATCTACAACCCGCGCTCGTGGACCAAGGATGCGTTGCTGCAGCCGGAAAGCCGCGAGTGCTATCAACGTCTTCTAAGCCAAGGCTGGGCCGACGCCCTGCGTGCCAAATATCCCAACGAGCGCATCTACACCTTCTGGGACTACTTCCGCCAGCATTGGCAAAAGAATTCCGGCCTGCGTATCGATCATCTTCTGCTCAGCAAAGACCTGGCGCCGCGCCTGAAAGACGCTGGCGTGGATCGCTGGGTTCGCGACCAGGAACACGCCAGCGATCATGCACCAACTTGGGTCGAATTAGCCTCTGACGCGCCGCCAAAAAAGCCGACCAAGCGCCGGTCGTCGACGAAAGCGGAGTAGCTCAAGAAGGGCACTAGGCTCAAAACAAGGCTCTGCTGCGTATTTCTCTGAAGCCGCCAAGGCGCCTTGATTCTTCCGATGGAAGATGGCGAGGGATGGTTATGTTGAACCGCGATTCTGATGGGGTTACCGGCAGCGATATGTCGTTGATGGTCGACGGGTTTGAGCGTGGCAGGCTGTCCATTGGCGAGATGCTTACCGAGGCGCTGGAGCTGGTTCGCCAGCATCTACGAATGGAAGTGGCGTTCATTGGAGAATTTCGGGACGGAAGGCGGGTATTTCGTTATATCGAAGGGCAATACCGCTCGATGTCGCTGGCCGTCGGCGACGGCAGATTGCTAGAGGAAAGCTACTGCCAGCGCATCGTCGATGGACGTTTACCGGAACTCATCCGCAACGCTGGCGAATTACAGGAAGCGCTGGCACTCCCGGCGACCCGGGCGTTGCCCGTCGGTGCACACATGAGCGTACCGATTCGCTTCAGTGATGGTTCGCTTTACGGGACCTTTTGCTGTTTCAGTACGCAAGCCGACGAAACCCTGAACGAGGCCGACCTGGAAACCTTGCGCCTGTTCGCCCGTTTTGCCGGAAGAGTACTCGAGCGACACGCGCTCAGCGAACAGCAGCGCAATGAAAAACTCGAGCGCATCAAGGCGGTGATCGCCCAACGTGATTGCTGGATGGTCTACCAGCCGATCTTCCATCTGGTGCACAACACCATCATCGGCTACGAAGCACTGGCGCGCTTTCGTCCCGAGCCATACCGCTCACCGGACCTCTGGATGGGCGAGGCAGGCGAGGTCGGGCTTCGCACGAAACTTGAAGTCATGCTGCTCGAAACGGCGCTCGAGGCGCTGCCGTTGATTCCCGAAGATGTGTACCTGTCCCTGAATGTCTGCCCCGATGCACTATTGGATGGCTCGGTAGTGGCACTGCTCGCCAAGCAGCCGCTGCATCGCCTGATGCTGGAGGTAACGGAGCACAGATCCATCGTCAACTACGCGCTGCTCGCCGCGATTCTCGAACCGCTACGCCAAGGTGGGCTGCGGCTGGCAGTCGACGATGCGGGCGCCGGCTATGCCAGCTTTCGCCACATCCTCAAGCTCAAGCCTGATGTCATCAAGCTCGACCGCAGCCTGATCAGCAACGTCGATAGCGACAACGATACCTGCGCGCTGGCTGCTGCGCTGATCCGCTTCGCCGAACAGACCGGCAGTAACATCATTGCCGAGGGCGTCGAGACGGATGCAGAGCTGACGACCCTGCGCGGCCTGCAGGTGACCAAGGCGCAGGGCTTTCTGCTTGGAATGCCGAAGCTTTTGGACGAAGCGGCAGGCTGAGCGTCCAAACCGCTGAATGTCTGGTTACCTTGCCGAAGAAGTGCGCGCGTTCGGGATAGGGCGGGTCAGTTCTATCGTTGTGGCGTGGCGCGCACCAACCGGGAAATCTACAATCCAATTCGCCACGCACCGCCTCCAGAGCCGTTATTCAGTCATTGCTCTGTGAGATTGCCGTGTTTCATCCTGCCGGAGCTATCAGTTTCCCCATGCACCGTCCCCGTCGCGCCCCGATCTGGATAGCCGCTCTGGCCCTGCTGCTGCATCTGTTTGCGATGCCGTTAATGGGGAGCGGTGCTCTGGGCATGCCCGGGCACTGTCCGATGGCCGAGGCCAGCCGGCACGTTTCTTCCCATTTCACCGCGCATAACGGCCACGCGACGGCTATTGACCACGCCGCGCAGGGCAGCGAGTCCGCACCGAAGCCACTGCATCACCTCGGCATGCCTTGCTGTTGCGCCGGCTCGGCATCGATGGCTGCGATCCCCGCCACCGCGACGGAGCTGCACGAGCGGCGACTGATGCAGCGCAATGCCTTGCCGTTCGACCTGGCACCGCCGTTGTCGCTGCGTTATCGCTGGCCCAGCCTCAACCCTCGCGCTTCTCCGCTCACCTGATCGTATCTGCTGAATCTGACCACCGCGGGTAGCGGTCGTCCGCTTCGCCAATCCTGCAGCGCCGGGTTGGTTGTATTTTCTCGATTCGAGTGAGCTTTCATGCCGTCTTCCCATGCCCAGCCGGAGGCACCGCCTCTTGCATCCCGGACGCAGCGACCCTTGCTAGCGCTGCTGATCCGCCTGCACCTCTACGTTGGCCTATTCGTCGGGCCTTTCATCCTCATCGCGGCCTTGAGCGGCTTGATCTATGCGCTGACGCCACAGCTGGAGAGCCGGCTCTATGCCGAACAACTGTTCGTCGACAGTGGCGGACCTTCGCTGCCCCTGGCGCGGCAGATCGAAGTCGCGCAAGCGCACGTCGGCGAGGCCGCGACGCTGTCGGCGGTGCGTCCGGCACCGCAGTCCGGCACCACCACGCGGGTGATGTTCAGCGCGCCGGAGCTGGGGCCGTCGGAGAGCCGCGCCGTGTTCATCGATCCGGTAACGGCTGAGATCCGCGGCGATCTTCTGGTTTACGGTACCACTGGGGTATTGCCGCTGCGCACATGGCTCGATCAGTTTCACCGCAGCCTGCTATTGGGCGAGCCGGGCCGGATCTATAGCGAGCTGGCTGCCTCTTGGTTATGGGTCGCGGCGCTGGGTGGGCTGGCGCTCTGGGTTATCCGGCGCCAGGGTAATCGCAAGGCGAGCGTGGCTAGGACGCAACGGTTGCGGCGCTGGCATGCCACGCTGGGGCTGTGGCTGGTGGTGGGCTTGCTGTTCTTTTCTGCCACCGGCCTGACCTGGTCGCGCTGGGCGGGGGACAACATCGGCGTGGCGCGGGCGGCCTTCGGTATGTCCACGCCGAGCGTATCCACGGCGCTGACCGGCGAGCCGGTGGCACCAGCGGGTGAACATGCCCATCACGCCGGAATGCAGATGGCTGCGGCTGAGCCGGGCGATCCTGCCTTATTCGATGCTGTGCTGGCTGCTGCGCGCCGCGCCGGTATCGACGCTGGCAAGCTGGAAATCGTCCCGGCGGCAGGCCCTGATCGAGCATGGACGGTGACCGAGATCGACCGCAGCTGGCCGACTCAGGTCGACGCGGTAGCCATCGATCCGCGCTCGCTGGCGGTCACCGATCGCATCGATTTCGCCACTTTCCCGCTGGCGGCCAAGCTGACGCGCTGGGGCATCGATGCGCACATGGGCTCGCTGTTCGGCCTGGCCAATCAATTGTTGCTTGCCGTCACCGCGCTCGGTCTGGTGACGCTGGTGATCTGGGGTTATTTGATGTGGTGGCGTCGTCGTTCAACTGTGCGCCGGCCCGGTATGTTGCACGCGTTGCGCGATCTGCTGCCGACTGCTCGGGTGGTGACGGTGGGGCTTGCGGTGCTGTTCGGTTACTGCCTGCCGGTGCTTGGTGGCAGTCTGGTTCTGTTCCTCTTTGCCGAGTGGGTACTCGGCGGTATACGGCGCACCGATCACGAAACCCTGCGTCAGTCGGGCTGAGCTTTCAGCGCTCGGCGGCGGCCTGCCAGCCACCGCCGAGCACCTGGTAGAGGCCGATCAGCGCATTGAGCTGGCTTTCGCGCAGTTGTACGGCGGTCAGCTCGGTGTTGAACAGGTTGCGCTGGGCGTCGAGGGTTTCCAGGTACGACGAATAGCCAGCACGGTAACGGTCTTCGGCGAAGGTCAGCGAGCGCTCAAGAACTGCGCGGCGAGCCTCGACGCGCTCGATCTGTTGTCGCAGATTGCCCACCGCCGAAAGGCTGTTTTCGACCTCCGCGAATGCTTGCAGCGCAGTCGCGCGATAGGCGAAGGCCGCTTCATTGCGTTGCGCGACCGCGATGTTCACGCCCGCTTCCAAGCGCCCGGCATCGAAGATCGGTGCCAGCACGCTGGCACCGATATCCCAGACGCGAACCGGGTCGTAATCCAGCGAATTGACGAACAGCTGGCCGAGGCTGGCCGATACCTGCACCTGCGGCAGGAAGCGGTCGCGCTGGGCTTGCAGGTTGAGGTCGCTGGCCGCCAGCAGCAGTTCGGCCTGATGAATATCCGGACGCCGTCGCAGCAGTTCCGAAGGCAACGCGACGGGCACGTCGGGCGGCTCGATGGCAAGCAATCCGGCTCCGCGCTGCACCGCGCCCGGGAGCGCTCCGGTGAGCAGACGCAAGGCATGTTCCTGCTCGCGAATCGCCTGCTTCAATTGAGGCAGCAATTGCGCCGCGGCTTCGTATTCGGACTGCGCCTGGGTCAGCTCCAGCTGTGAGGTGTAGCCGAGGCTGGCGCGGTCTTCGGCGACACGCAGCGCCTGCTGACGCGACTCGACGGTTTCGCGGGTCACGTACAGCTGCCGGTCCAGCGACAGCAGCGAGACATAAGCGCGTGCCGTGGTGCTGGCGACAGCCAAGCGCACCGCGTCGCGTTCAGCCTCGCTGGCCTGATATTGCAATTGCGCGGCTTCGCGCAGACGCCGTAGCCGGCCCCAGATATCCAGCTCGTAAGACACCTGCAGCGAGGGCTGCACTGCCGTGGTGTGGGCGATGCCGAGCACGCTGAGCTCGCGTGTGCGTTGCGCACCCAGCACCGCGTCCAGATTCGGCAGCAGCGAGGCGTGGGACAGACGGATCTGCTCGCGTGCCTGTTCGACCCGCGACGCGGCGATCAGCACGTCGGTGTTATGTGCCAGCGCCGCTTCGACCAGTGTCGTCAGCTGCGGATCACCAAAAGCCTGCCACCAGTTCGCGGAGATTTCGGCTGTGCGCGCCGCCTCGTCGCGCCATTGCGCTGGTGGAGTGACTGTGGCGTCAGCCGGCAGCGGCTGCCTCGGTGGCATGCAGCCCGCCAACATGATCAGCAGCAGGCCCGGCAATAATCCCGGAACGCGAAACGGACGTCTCATCGCGCGTCTTCCGCTGCGGTTTCAATGGCTTCGGCGTCGCCGCTGGTATCCACGTGCGTGACCACCGAAAGCCCCGGTCGCAGGCGTTGGCTCAGTGGCTGGTTCGGATCGATGGAAATGCGCACCGGTATCCGCTGCACCACCTTGGTGAAGTTGCCGGTCGCATTATCCGGGCGCAGCACGCTGAATTCCGAGCCGGTGGCCGGTGCCAAACGCTGTACACGCCCGCTCAGGCGAGCACCGTCCAGCGCATCGACCTCAATGGAAACCGGCTGGCCTGGGCGCATGGCGAAGGTTTGGGTTTCCTTGTAATTGGCGATGATCCAAAGTTGCTCCGGCACTAGATAGAGCAGCTGCGAGCCGGCCGCGACGTACTGGCCCTGGCGCACCGTGACTTCGCTGATCTGGCCGTCGCGCGGCGCTTCGATGACCGTGTTGTCCAGGTCAATCTGAGCCCGCTTCAATGCCGCTTCGCCAATCTCCACTTGCGCCTGAAGCCCGCCGCGTGAGACTTCGCTAGCCTTCAGCGTCTGCTCGGCAATGGCGATGGCAGCCTGGGCCTGCTTCACGTTTGCCGCTGCGGCGCGAGCGCTGGCGCGGATCTGGTCGCGTTCGCGAATCGAGACCGAGCCACGTTCGGCCAGCTCGTTGACGCGTTTTTCGTCGGCCAGGGCGCGTTGCAATTCGGCTTCAGCGGCGGACAACTCGGCGCGGCGTGACGCCAGCGTGGCGCGGTTGGAGGCCAGGGTTTGCTCGAGGTTCTCCAGTTCGAAACGCTGCGCAGCCAACTCGGCACGGCGCTGCTCGACCAGCTGGCGATACTGTCGATCATCGATGCGCACCAGCGGCTGGCCGCGCGCGACTTGCTCGAAATCCTGCACCGGCACCTCGGTGACGTAGCCGTTGACCTGCGGCGCGAGCACGGTGATCTGCCCTCGCACATAGGCGTTTTCGGTGACCGCGACACGGTTGCTGAACGGCCACAGCTGCCAGGCGTAGAGGATCGCCAGAATGCCGGCCAGGGCGACCAGTACCATCAGAATGACCGTGCGCCGGCTCGGCTTGATCGTCTTCGGCGGATCGTCCGGCGCTGGGCCGGCGTCCGTCATCGCGGCTGAGGGCTGCGGTGGTTGAGCCGTCTGCAAGACTTCTTCTTCGTCGGGTCGTTTGGTTTCACTCATGGAGGCGGGGCATTCCTGTTCTGCCGCGCGATGCGCAGTGTGTGGTAGAGCGACCAGCCGAACACGCCGATGGCGAGCATACCGATCAGCCGGAATACATCATTGAAGGCCAACACATTGGCTTCGCGCGTGGTCGCTTGGCTCAGCTGCGCCGCGCTCTGTGCTTGGCGCAATTGAGGGTCGCTTTGGCGCGGCGCCAGCGCCTGGCTCTGGGCTTGCAGCCGTTGCGCGATGCGCGGATCGCCCGGCACCACCTGCTCGGTCAGATGGCTGGAATGGTATTTCTCACGCATCACCTGATAGGTGCCGAACAACGCTGGCGCCGCGAGCCCGCCGAGGCTTTGGGTCATGGTGAACAGCACGATGAAGCTGACCAGATAATTCGGCCCGTTGCGCAGCGCCTTGCCGATGCCGGTGATCAGCAGCGGGCCGAGGAACATGCCACTGGCGAAGGCCAGCAGGCCCTGGCTAAGAAACATGTCGTGCGGGCGGGTGAGGTTGGTGGCGTCGATGTCGAGGAAACTGGCGATTGCGATCAGCACGATCGACAGCAGGATTTGTGGCAGGGCGGTGGTCGGGCTGAAGGTCATCGCGCTGCCGGCGATACCCATGCTCAACCCGAGCAGAATCACTGCATACAGCGGCTGTAACTGCTCAGTGCCCATGCCTAGCGTTTGCAGCAGGCCGACCGCGCCGTAGGTTTGCTCTGACAACAGCAGACGCAGCGCCAAGGCACCGAAGGCGAAGCGCAGCATTTCAGCGGTGCCGAGCCAGCGGGTATGCAGCAAGGGATTGCGTCTGTGGTGTTCGATCATGAATGCTGTGCACATCAGCACCAGCGCGACGATCAGCGCGTAGCCGAGCCAGGGCTGCTCGGTCCACCAAAGTATTCGACCCTGGGCCAGCACCGCAGCGATCAACGCCAGCGCCGGGGCGAGCAGGGCGAAGGTGAGAAAATCCAGCGGCTCGAAGACCTTGATGCGTTCGCCCAGGGGCAACTTGAGCACCACCACTGCCGCCAGCGAACAAAGTGCCAGGCCGCTCTCGAACACGTAGAGGCGGTGCCATTCGCCCATGTCCAACAATGTCGGCGACATCAGCCAGGCCAATGGCGTGCCGAGCTGAGAAATGCCGAAACCGAGGATGACCCCCTTTGGCAGATCCGCTTTGCGGAACGCCTGCAACATGTAGAACAGCCCGAGGGAAGAGGTGGTGGCCGCCGCCAGTCCACTGGCAGCGCGAACGAACACCGCCATTTCCAGCCCTTCGACGAATACGTGAGCGATGCTCAGCAGCGCATAGAGCGTCAGCCCGATCTCGGCGAAGCGGCGCAAGCCGTACTGCTGGCGGAACTTGATCATCAGCAAATTGGCGGAGACGTTGACCATGAAATACGCTGCCGGCAGCCAGGCGGCTTGCGACGGCGTCAGGCCAAGGTCGCCCTGAATGCTCGGCAGGTTGGCGATGAACAGCGCGTTGCCCAGGCCGCCGGTCAGCCCGACCAGCACGGCGACACAGGCATAGGCGATGCGCATCGGCATCGGATGCAGCAGGATCGCCGGCGAACCGGGCATGGATGGACGTTCGTGGGGTTCCCAACGGGGAACGGGGGCGAGGTATTCCGGCATGTTTCGCAGGGCTCGACGGCGATGGCTCAGGATTATGTGCGCTTCTGCCGGGACGGCAGTCATTCTTGGGACAATCGCGAGCGCGAAACGGTTGTTCGAAGTTATCGACAGGGCACATCGCCGAGGCAGGCGGGCTGAACCTTTGACGAAGCGGGGCAGTCGACTTAACAGGTTGGCCGTGCTGTTTCCGGCCGTTTTAGCAAGCCCCAGGAGGACTATTCAATGGATACCAAAGACACCATTTCCGTGCTCAACGATCTCATCGAAACCAGCAAGGACGGCGAGAAAGGCTTCCGCGAATGTGCTGAAGACCTCAAGAACCCCCAGCTGAAGACCACCATGACCCAGCGTGCGCAAGACTGCGCCACGGCCGCCGCCGAACTGCAGCAACTGGTGCGCACCCTGGGTGGTGACCCGGAGACTTCCACCAGCGTTGCGGGAGACATGCACCGTCGCTGGGTCGACCTCAAATCAATGATCACGGGTAAAAGCGACGAAGCGATTCTCAACGAATGCGAGCGTGGCGAAGACGTGGCCCTAAAGAGCTATCGCAAGGCGCTCGAAAAGGACCTGCCAGCCGATATTCGCGTGGTGGTCCAGCGCCAGTTTCAGGGCGTGCAACGCAACCACGATCAGGTCAAAGCCTTGCGCGACGCAGAACGCGCCCGTAGCTGATCGTTCATTGCTTCGAAAATTGCCGGCTAACGCCGGCTTTTTTTTGGAAGATAATTGGTGGCAGGCGGCATAGCGGGTCAACAACAGCTACGCTGATTCCCTTCGCATCAAGGAGCCTGCCCATGAATTCATTCATCGCTCCGTCAGACGATGAAACCCTGGCACAGCGCGCCGAGCTGGCGCAGCTAGTCGAACGTTTCGTCGATGGCGATGGCGTGCACCCGACCGCCATTGATCCCCTGCATCTGATTTGCTGCGCGGAGCCGGGCGAGCCGGTCTGGGGCGTGCACAAGCCGGCGCTGTGCATCATCGTGCAGGGCGGCAAGGAAGTGCGTTTGGCCGACGAGCTGTACTGCTATGACCCGCTGCATTACCTGGTGGTCTCGGTCACGCTCCCGGTGGGAGGTTGCGTAGTGCGCGCCTCGCCGCAAGAGCCTTACTTGTGCATCAGACTCGACATCGATCCGTCGCTGATTGCCGGGTTGATCAGTGAATCCGGCCAGCTCGCTGCAGTGGACGAGGCACCAGGGCGCGGCCTGTATCTGGACCGTATCGACGCGTCGTTGCTCGACGCGACCCTGCGTCTGGTGCGCTTGTTGGATAAGCCAAAGGACATTCCGGTACTGGCGCCACTGGCGCTGCGCGAGATCTTCTATCGCCTGCTCTGCGGGCCACAGGGCCAGCATCTACAGGAGGTCGCATTGCAGGGTAGCCAGTCGCATCGGGTAACCCGCGCCATCGAGTGGCTCAACCAGAACTATGTCGCGCCGCTGCGCATCGAGGATCTGGCGCGGCGGGTCAATCTCAGCAGTTCCAGCCTGCATCACCGTTTCAAGGCGCTGACCGCCATGAGCCCGCTGCAATACCAGAAACAGCTCAGGTTGCAGGAGGCTCGGCGGTTGTTGATGGCCGAAGGGGTGGAGGTGTCGGTCGCGGGTTACCGGGTCGGCTACGAAAGCCCCTCGCAATTCAGCCGCGAATACAGCCGGTTGTTCGGCGCCTCCCCGATCAAGGACATGGCGCGGCTACGCAGTATCGCCTGAGCCTCAACGCGTCGCTGTCGGGTCCGGCACTTCCCGCAGCGCTTGCGCCGCATCGATGGCGCGCGGAAAACCAGCGGTAACGGTGGTCAGATAGATCACCTCTTTCAGTTCATCGCGCGTGACCCCGAGCCGCAGCGCATAGCCGGCATGGATCTTCAGGTACGGCAGGTTGCCTTGCGCGGCGAACGCAGCGACGGTCGCCAGCTGGCGAGTGCGATCATCCAGACCTGGGCGAGCCCAGACATCACCGAGCGCGTAGGCGGTAACGCTTTCGGCGAGAAAGGGATAATCCTGTTGCAACGCATCGAGCACCGGTTGCCCGGCGCCGCCGGAGAGCCGCTCCATCACCTTCAGACCTCGCTCGTGCCGCTCGCTCTCGTCGGCTGCGCAGGAAGCGGCCGTCGACAAGCCAGCGAGCAATGCCAGTCCAGCCGCTATCAGGGTTCTGCTTGCATTGCCATTCATGAACGTCTCCTCAGTAAGGGCTGGCGGTGGGGCGCACGATCAGCTCGCTGACATCCACATCGGCTGGCTGATCGATGGCATAGGCAATCGCACGGGCAATGGCCTCGGCGGGAATGGCGATCTGGCGGAAATCGCGCATGGCCGAGCGCGCGTCTGCATCAGAGATGCTCTCGGCCAGTTCGGATTCAGTCACGCCGGGGGATATCAAGGTGACGCGGATGTCGCCACCGACCTCCTGGCGCAGCCCTTCGCTGATGGCGCGTACTGCATATTTGGTCGCGCAATACACCGCAGCGGTCGGACTCACCGCGTAGGCACCAATGGAGGCGATGTTGATGAACTGACCGCTGCGCTGACGCTGCATGAGCGGCAGTCCAGCGGCGATACCGTGCAGCACGCCGCGGATGTTCACGTCGATCATCCGGTCCCACTCGTCGACTTTCAGCGCTTCGAGCTTCGAAAGCGGCATCACGCCGGCGTTGTTGACGATGACGTCGACACGCCCGAACTGTTGTTCAGCGAAATCGATAAAACCTTGCATCTCGGCGCGGTTCGTAACGTCCAGCGCTCGGACCACCGCACTGCCACCGTCATCGATGATCGAGGCGGCCAGCGCTTCGAGGCGTTCCAGCCGCCGTGCGCCCAGAATCACTCGCGCGCCCTGGCTGGCCAGCAGGCGCGCCGTCGCTTCACCGATGCCGCTGCTGGCACCGGTGATGGCGATGACTTTTCCGTTGATGTTCGACATGCGCAGACCCTCCGATTGCATTCATGGATGCAGCACTGCTGTGCTGTGGAGTGAATGCTAGGGAGGCGTGCAGACCGGGCGTTAGGCGGATTCTGCCCAGTACTTGCCTGATTCTGGCGGTCCGGATTGCTGGATCGAAGTCCGGGCGCTGACGTCGCGCTCGGGGCGGATGTATCAGCTGTCAGCGCGTTCGCTCGGCCTCGTTGGCCTTGGCCTCGATCTCGAACGCGATGCTCCAGTTATGCAGCGGGTAGGGTTCGTCCACCAGCGCGTCGATATTGGCTTCCGGCCACATGCCTTTGTCCGGCAGGTACTCGTAGTGGGCGTCAGCCAGGGTCGGATCGCTGTCACGCAGTTCGCCGGCGCCGCCGACCGCGCGGCTGGCGTAACGGATGCGCGGCGTACCGCTCAGATCACGTCCGGCGGTCAGACGCACAATCGTACCGGCGGCGATCTCGACTCTTTCGATCGGCACCTCACCTTGCTCGTCGCTCATGGTGAAACCCCGGCCGTCGATCATTCGCGCCTGATGGCCAAGGTAGGGTTCTTCGAACGTCAGCGGAGGATGCGGGACGTGAAAATCGATGAGGATTTCACGGCCCTCGACCGTGGCGCCGAGCGGCGACAAAGGCACCCAGTTGCGGCGCTCGACCACGACCTGGTGGTAAACCTTGCCAAGCATCTGGCCGAACCAGCGATAACCGTTGGCCGAAAGATGCGTGCCCTTGTCCACGTAGGGGTAAACCGGACCGGCCAGGTACCAGTTGGGCTCTTCCTGCGCCAGTTCCCACTGGGCCATGCCGATGTCGAGGCTGCCGTTCACGACCGACGTCTTGGCATCGGTCTGGTAGCTGATGAAGGCAGGCATGCGTTGCTGCCCGATGGCCTGCGCGGTGTCGGCGTAAAGGTCATCGCGCAGCTGGCGCATCATTGCCTTGTAGGTTTCCTTGTCGTTGATCCCGCCCTGAACCTCGGCGTAATCGTACTCACCCTGTAACCAGAACAAAGCGCTGAGGCTGTAGCTCGCGCCTTCGTCATCCGCCAGTTGCTTGGCCTGATCGACGGCTTGCAATACCCGATGGTACTCGTTGGTGCCACCAACCTTGGACAGTTGCGCAATGGAACGTCCCGAAGTGGCGGCGTTGCTGGCGACGAACAGATGCTCGGGATCGGCCTCGACGCGGTGCTTTTCCAGATACAGCCGGCGCGCCATGTTCAGCGCGCCGACTTCAACGGACTCGCCTTCTTCCTGGGCGTGCTTTTCCAGCTTCGCGATGGCATCGCCGTCGAGAATGATCTTGGGATCGCGCTTGAACTGCACCACCGCCTTGAGCGGTTTGAATGCTGCCCCTCCGATCGGTACGAAGCGATCGCCGCTGAAGGTTGCCGAACGTGTTGCATCGCCCAGCATCAGATTGTCGTAGCCCGGCTGTTTCGACAGTGCTGGCCAGCCTTCGGCGGCAGAAGCCAGCGACTGGCCGTAGGTGATGATGTGGTTGTACTTGGCGCTCGGGGCGGGGGAGAGGTGATTGGGCTTGGCCATCAACTGTTCAGTGAGGCGCTTGTTCTGCGCATCGCGGTCGATCAGAGATTGCGTGTCGGCCAACGAGGGTAGCGAGCAGGCCATTAGCCACACGCCCAGCAGCGCTGCGGTGCTCCGTTTAGTGGGGCGGGCAAGCGGACAGGGGATATACCGAGGGGCGGGCATGGGCGATTCCTTCTGATTGACACAGGCGAATGGCATAAGTCAGGGCGAACCGCAGCGGCTCGGAACACGCGTTTCGACGGCCCTGCATGTGCTTAGTTCGCGGCGCGGCGAGTCTCGTCGGACAACCGCAGGCGGATCAGAGTGCGGCCAGGCTCGTCAGTTCGGCGCTTTCCATGGCAAGTTTCAATGCCGCGCCCAGCTCTTCGAGGCGGTAGGGCTTAGCCAGCACATGCACGCCTTCGGCCTCCGCCGACTTTCTCGCCGCCTCGGCGTAACCGCTGGTGAGCAGGACAGGAATGCCGAGTTGCCGCGTGCGGATTTCTCGCGCCAGTTCTACGCCGTTCATGCCGCCGGGCATCATCACGTCGGAAAAGACAACGTCTACTCGGTGCCCGTTCGCCAGTGCCCCGAGGGCAGCGGCAGCGCTGGCAGAATGGATCACTTGGTAACCGAGGTGCTCGAGCATCTCGCCCACCAGCGCGGCGACTTCTTCGTCGTCGTCGACCAGCAGGACGCTACCTGCGGACACGTCGGGAGATTCATCGATGCGGGCATCCTCGATGGGCACTTGATCCGGCACATGCGCCGAGCGAGGCAGCATCATGATCACGCTGGTGCCTCGCCCGCATTCGGTATCGAGCCACACCGTGCCGCCGGACTGGCGGGCGAAACCGTAGACCTGGGCAAGCCCCAGGCCGGAGCCTTTGCCGATTTCCTTGGTGGTAAAGAAGGGGTCGAACACCCGCTCGCGCAGATCATCCGGGATACCGGTACCCGAATCGATCACCGCCAGCCTGACGAAATCACCCCGGCAGCCCAGCACCTGCTCGTTCGGCGCATTGGTTGCCTGCAGCAGAATCGAGCCACCTTCGGGCATGGCATCGCGAGCATTTACCGCCAGGTTGAGGATCACCAGCTCCAGTTCACCGGGATCGACCTCGATTGGCCAAAGGTCCGGCGCAAACTGCACCTGAACATGAATATCACCGCGCAGGCTACGGTCGAGCAGTTCGCGCATCTGGCTGATGCGTAAGGCAAGGTCCACCGGCTCGGGGGCCAGCGACTGGCGTCGTGAAAACGCAAGCAACTGGCGGGTCAGGGCGGCGCCGCGTTGTGCGGCCTGACGCATACCGTCCATCAGGCGCTGGCGGCGCTCCGGGTCCGCTCGTCGGTCGATCATGTCGAGGCCACCTGAGATGACCATCAGCAGATTGTTGAAATCGTGAGCGACGCCGCCGGTGAGCTGGCCGATGGCTTCGATCTTTTGTGTCTGGCGCAGCGTTTCTTCGATATGCGCGCGCTCGGCCATTTGTGTGCGAAGTTCGAGGTTGGCCTTTTCCAGTTCGCTGGTGCGCTCCATGACCAGCGCCTCCAGTTCGAGGGATGCCTGTTCGCGCTCCTCGATCAGCGCCCGTACCTCGTACTGGCGATGCCTTCCACGCAACGCGGTCTGGAGCGCACTGCTGAGGGTAATGCTTTGTACTGGGCGTTCGAGCAGTGAGACGTTGCGCAACGCCGCCACCATGCGCTGACGCCAGGCGGCGACGGCCGGTTGTTGATGTTTGCTGGTCAGAACTACGAACGGGAAATCGGACCAGGTCGGTTGTTGATCGACCCAGGCCGACAGCGCATCGAGGTCCTGGCCGAAAAGACCTTCCTCGGCAATGAATACCGCGTCGACATTCGTGTCGGCGTGCTTCAGCACTTCATCGACGCTGTGGCAGACAATAGCGTCCATGCCGCTGCGGCGGAGTAAATCGGCTGAGGCGGGACCGTCCCGCCCAATAGGGGCGTAAATGGCTACGGTCGAGCTTTTTGGCTCAGGCGTCGTCATGCTCGTCTTTCATGAGGGGAGTGGCATCGCCAGTGTACTCAGGTGTGCCCAACAATATGCCGCTGAAGTTTGACAGCGGCGGCCCAACCTTGATGCCGGAAGCGCCAAGCCTGAATTCCCGGATGGTGCTTTCGTGGCGACCACTGCGTTTCTTGACCACCGACAACGCGCGGCGAACGACGCTGGCATGCTCGAAATAGCGCAGCATGATAACCGTATCACTCAGATAGCTGAGATCCACGGGCGTTTCCATCGGTCCGATCAAGCCATGCTGAGCCATTACCATTACGCTCATCACGCCTTGCTGGCCCAGATAGCTGAGCAATTCGTGCATCTGCAATATCAGAAAGCGGCCATCAGGCATTGCATTCAGATAGCCGTTGAGGCTGTCCAACACAACCACCCGCGCGCCCTGTTCTTCGACGCTATGGCGCACTGCGGCAGTAAATTCGCCAGGTGAAAGCTCGGCGGGATCGACCTGTTGCAGGTGCAGCAGCCCTTTTTCGATCCAGGGCTCGATATCGAGTCCCAGCGCCCGACCACGGGCCAGCAGCGTGCCGATACCTTCATCGAAGATGAAAAACCCAACCTGCTCGCCGCGTTGGCACGCCGCGATGGCATAACCCAGCGCCAGCGAAGACTTGCCAACGCCGGCCGCGCCGATCAGCAACGCGTTGGTGCCGCGCTCCAGGCCGCCGCCGAGCATCTTGTCCAGCTCGGCATTGCCGCTGGAGATCAGTTCGCCGATAAAGGTTGCATGATGTTCGGCAGCGATCAGCCGCGGATAAATTTCCAAACCACCCTTTTTGATACTGAAGTCGTGGTAGCCGCCGCGGAACTGGATGCCGCGCATCTTGACCACCCGCAGCCGCCGCCGCTCGGCGCCGTAATCGATGGCCAGCTGCTCGAGCATCACGACGCCGTGGGAGATCGAATGCAGCTGCAAATCTCCGCTTTCCGAGGTCTGGTCATCGATCAGGATGACCGTGCAGCGTCGGGTCGTGAAGAAATGCTTGAGGGCCAGCACCTGCCGCCGATAGCGCAGCGGGCTTTGCGCGAGCAGGCGCATCTCGGACAGGCTGTCGAATATGACTCGGGTCGGGTTGGTTTGGCTGACGCGATCAAACACCTGCCTGATGGTCTCGCTCAGTTCCATCTCGGCCGGGTGCAGCACCGTCAGCTCAAGTTCGGGGTCGAGGCTGGCTTCCGGTGACACCAGTTCGAACACATCGATACCTTCGAGCGTCCAGCCGTGGCGCTTGGCAACGAGCTCCAGTTCCTGCTTGGTTTCTGAAAGGGTCACATAAAGCACCTGTTCGCCTTTGCGCACGCCTTCGAGCAGGAACTGAAGCGCGAGGGTGGTCTTGCCGGAGCCGGGGCTGCCCTCGTAGAGGTACATCCGGTTGGGGTCCAGCCCACCGCCGAGGATGTCATCCAGGCCTTCGCTGCCGGTTGAGATACGCAGCGAGTCGTCGTCTTGGGTGAAGGTAAAATCAGGGGATTCGGTCATTCCATACTCCTTTCGCGGGCTCTGCATAAGGTCGCCGCGTTCCTGTACTTCTGGCGCTCCGACCATCGAGCAGTTGCCGATTGCGAGGCAAAGTATGCCCAACAATAGCCGGGCTAAAGCCGCTCGATAGACGCCTGCGGGGGGATATTGCGCAAATGATATGCGAGAGGCGCCGTTATTCAATCCGACTCGGCTTTTACCAGGCCGTTCCGCATAGCCAGCGCGTTAGCGCGGCATTCCTGGCGTCGCCGCGACGGCGACGCCAGGTGAAAAGCCGGGGTGGTGGGCGTTTCGCTGACGCGGACAGATGCTCGAATGGGGCAGCACTGAAGCCCTCATCACCCATCGTCGACCGCAGCGTTTCCACGCGCTTTCGCGTTACAGCTTGAAGCGGCTCACCATGGCGATCAGGCGGTCGTTGGATGCGGACAGGCCATCGGTGCTCTTGCTCACCGTCACGCCGGATTCCACCAGTTCGTCGACCATATCCCGCACCGCAACCATGTTCTGGTTGATTTCCCCGCTGACGGCACTCTGCTCCTCGGCAGCCGCGGCGATCTGCGCGCTGAGATCGTGGATGCGGTTGACCGAGTCGGCCATTTCATCGAGCCCGCTGTTGACGCGCGTGGTCCGCTCGGCGGTGGCCTGGCAGCTGCCTTTGGTTTTTTCCATCGCGTCTACCGCAGCATCGACAGCGCTCTGCAAGGCCGCGAGCATCTCGTTGATTTCCGACGTGCTCTGCTGCGTCCGCCCGGCGAGCGCGCGGACTTCGTCTGCGACCACGGCGAATCCGCGACCCTGCTCGCCCGCACGGGCGGCTTCGATGGCGGCGTTCAGCGCGAGAAGGTTGGTCTGCCCTGCGATTTCGCCGATCACGCCCAATACATCATTGATGCGGCGGGCGTCCTGCTGCATCGCCTGGACGCGCGCGGTGGCCGAGTCGACTTCATTGACCAGTGCCAGCACGCTTTGCGCCGCTTCGTCGACAGTACGACGCGAATGCGCGGCGTGGTCGTTGGCGGCCTGGGTGAAGCTCGCGGTTTCGTTGGCGCTTTGTGCGACCGAGTCGGCCGTGGAGCTCATTTCGGTGATGGCCGTCACCGCCTGATCCGTTTCGCTGGCATGGCGAGCCAGAATGCCGTTGGTGTGATCAGATTGCTGCTTGAGCTGTTCGAGTTCGACCGAAATCTGGCGGGACGAGGTGGCCAGGTCGGCGATCATTTCCTGCAGGTAAGCGATGAAGCGGTTCACTGCGACACCGATGCGGTCGACTTCATCGTCGCCCTTGATCTCGATGCGGCGGGTCAGATCCGCGTCACCGGACGACAGCGACTGGATGTTGGCCGACAGCAGATGCAGCCGACGCATCAGATTGCGCAGCGCGACGACCATCAGCAGCAAAAGGAAACCCACCAACGGCAATTGCAGCCAGCCCAAGGTGCCGAGCACCGAGCGGGTCTTCTCGGTCAGCAGGTGGCTGGGCAGCGCGGTAGCGAGCAGCCAGGGCGTGCCCTCGATGGGCTTGAGGAAGAACGAGGTCTGCTCGCCATTCTGGCCTTCGAACTCGGTGAAGCTGCGCTGGTCGCCACGGTCCAGCGCGGCCTTGATCTGCGCCACGAACGGCGTGCGTGACGCCAGCTCGGAGACGTTTTTCAGGACGATCTGTTCGCTCAGGGCGGGCAGGTTGCTAAGAATCTTGCCGTCCGCTTCGACGATCATGATCTGGCCCTGGATTTCCCTTTCCTTGGTCGCGACCAGTTCGTTGAAGAAGCCCAGCGTCAGGTCGATGGTCGATACGCCGTAGACGCTGCCGTTCTTGTTGATCGCCATGGCGCAGTTGGTGCGTGGTTCGGCACTGGCGTCGTCCTTGTAGGCGGCCGCCCAGGCGCAGCGCCCGCTTGGTGTTTGCGCGCCGGCCCGGTGCCAGGGCTGCTCGAAGTAGTTCAGCGACTCGGCGCTGTTCCAGTGCGTGTTGATCTTCAGCTGACCGCTGGCGTCACGGTGATAGAAGGTGCTGTGTTTCGCCACGCCGGGCGTCCGTGCGTTGGGCAGCGGCCAGATGCCGCCGCCGAACACCTTCTGATCGCCGTACTGGTCAATCAGGCCCGGCAACACCGCGTCGATCTGGTCGCTGTCGAGCAGCGCGACGGTTTGGGTAATAGCGCGGGATTGGCTTTCGATCCGCGCCAAATTGAGCCGAATTGCCTGGGCGATTTCGTCGACTTTTTCTTCCACTAACTGGACTTCGGTGGCTTTCAACTGGGGCGCGACGAATTGGTTGATGCCTAACAGCGTCAGCCCGATGGCGACGAGGATGAAGGCCGCAAAAGTGGTGAGGTAGCGTGCCTGGATCGTTTTCAAGAAGGTCATGGTTGTGCTCGTTACAAGGGGCTACGGCGGAAGAACGCCCATACGTTTGCGTTATCGGCGCACCCTACTGAAGCTGTAGGGCTATTGGTCGACTCGGTACGTTTGGCGAGCCGGCGACACGAGCTTTTCGGGGTGGTTGCATGGGCGGCAGGCCCGCAAGCGCTTCGAATCCTGTTTAAAATCGCGCGCTTTCTCTAATTAACGATGACCTTCATGCACGCCGATGCCCTTGTCACTTTGCAGAACCACCTCGCCACTGCCTTGGTGCAGCTGCCCGATGAGACCCGCCGTCTGTTTCATGGGCGCGGTCGCTGCTGGGAGGGGCTTGAGCATGTGACGGTCGATTGGCTGCAGGGCATCGTGCTGGTTTCGTTGTTCCGCGCACCGGCGGACGCCGAGCTGGATGCGCTAAGGCTCGGCTTGTCGGCACTCACCCAAGGCGCCGAGTGGCAGAACAGTGGGGCGCATAGCCTGCTGTTGCAGCACCGCTATCTGCCCGACAGCCACATGGAACAGCTGTTGGGCGAGCCAGTCAGCGAATGGCTGATCAGCGAGAACGGGCTGCGCTACAAGCTCGATCTCGGCATCAAGCAGAACAATGGGCTGTTTCTGGACATGCGCTACGGCCGTCGCTGGGTGCAGGAACAGGCGCAGGGCAAGCGGGTACTGAACCTCTTCGCTTACACCTGTGGTTTTTCAGTAGCGGCCATCGCGGGCGGCGCCGAGCATGTGGTCAACCTCGACATGGCGCGCGCAGCGCTCAGTCGCGGGCGCGACAATCATCGGCTCAACGAGCATGACCTGAGCAAGGTCAGCTTTCTCGGCCACGAGCTGTTCAAGTCGTGGGGCAAGGTGAAGAAAAGCGGCCCTTACGATCTGGTAATCGTCGATCCGCCATCGTTCCAGAAAGGTAGCTTTGCGCTCGACAAGGATTACCGGAAGATCCTTCGGCGCTTGCCGGAGCTGCTGACCTCCACCGGCACGGTGCTGGCCTGCATCAACGATCCCGACGTGGGCCCCGAATTCATCATCGAAGGCGTTGCGGCCGAGGCGCCGGACTTGGTGTTTCAGCAGCGTTTGCCGAACCCGCCGGAATTCCCGGATGTCAGCCCCGACAGCGGGCTGAAGGCGCTGGTCTTCAGCCGCACGCCGGGTTAGCGTCGCCTGCGTGGCATGGAGTCGTTACATCAAAGTCACTAGGTATGGCTGCTATCCTTTTTTGCTGAAGCTTCACCGGCAAATTGCCAGCAGCTAATCTTGGCGCCTTGCATCTTGGCAAGGCCAGCCGAACTCCACACCAACCGTCGCGGGGTCTCGAGGATCTGTGACTCGACCAGCTACAGGAGACAACGCCATTCCTGAACCAGAACGGCAAGTGCAGGCAATCTTCGATGCCGCCAGCGATTGCGCCATGCTCACCACCGATCGCGAAGGCATCATCACGGCGTGGAGCGTGGGCGCCGAGCGTGTCTTCGGTTGGACAGCGCAACAGATGTGCGGACAGCCGTTCGATCATCTATTCAGCGGCGGTGAGCGCAATGCGGAACTGCTGCGCGAGCAGATGCAACGCGCGCTGAAGGATGGCAGCACCAGCCATGAACGCTGGTATATCCGTGCTGATGGATCACGCTTACGCGGGGCGGGCACGCTCACGCCACTGCTTGGCGAGGAGGGCCATTTCGGTTTCCTGAAGATCCTGCGTGACCGCACGGCGGAAGACGAGGCCGCGCGCCGGCTGGCCGAGAGCGACGACCGTTATCGACTGCTGTTCGAGGCGATCGATGCGGGCTTCTGCATCATCGAGATGAAATTCGATGCGCAGGGCAAGCCGATCGACTATAGCTTCGTCGAAACCAATCCGGCCTTCGAGCGCCAGACCGGGCTGGTCGATGCGGTCGGCAAATGGATGCGCGACCTAGCGCCTGCTCACGAGCAGCACTGGTTCGATATTTACGGCGAGGTGGCGCTGAGCCGCCGCCCGGTGCGTTTCGAGAACAATGCCGAGGCGTTGCAGCGTTGGTTCGAGGTGCAGGCTATGCCGATCGGCGAGCCGTCCGAACAGCGTGTCGCGATTTTGTTCAACGACATCTCCGCACGTCGCAACGCGGAGCAGGCCCTGCAAGCCCTGACCGTCTCGCTGCGCGAGGATGTCGCAACCCGTACCAAGGACCGCGACCAGCTCTGGGAGTTGTCCAGCGACGTGATGCTTCGCTGCCGTATCGATGGCAGCATCGTTGCGGTCAATCCGGCCTGGGAACAACTGCTGGGCTGGTCGGAAGAGCAACTGCTGGGCGCCAATATTCTCGACTTCATACATGCGGACGACCTGGCGGACACAAGCGCGACCGTTCGACAGTTGTCGGAGGGGCGTTCTTTTCTGCATTACGAGAATCGCTACCGCTGCACCGATGGCAGCTATCGCTGGCTCACCTGGTCGGCCCGGCCGGCGGATGGTGTGATAAATGCCGTGGGGCGTGACATCACCGCCGAAAAGGAACAGGCACAGGCGCTCGCTCAGGCAGAGGCGCAACTGCGCCAAAGCCAGAAGATGGAAGCCGTCGGCCAATTGACCGGGGGCCTGGCGCATGACTTCAACAACCTGCTGACCAGCATCGGCGGCAGCCTTGAACTGCTCGAAAAGCGCATCGAGCAGGGCCGTGTCGAATCGATCGCTCAGTACGTGACAGTCGCCCAGAACGCGACCCGCCGAGCGGCGGCGCTGACACACCGATTGCTGGCATTTTCTCGCCGCCAGACGCTCAACCCGATGGGTACCGACGTCTGCGAACTGGTCAGCGACTTGCGCGAACTGCTCAGCCGCACGGTCGGGCCTTCGATCTTGCTTGAAACGCAGTGCGCTGAGGGTCTTTCGCCAACGCTGGTGGACCGTAATCAGTTGGAAAACGCCTTGCTCAATCTTGCCATCAATGCGCGTGATGCGATGCCTGACGGCGGGACGCTGTCGATCGGCGTCAGCAATACCTGGCTGAAAGACAGCGAGGCGTTGGAGCTCGATGTGCCGGCTGGGCAGTACGTGCGCATATGCGTCGCGGATACCGGCGTCGGCATGTCCAAGGAAATCGCAGCGCAGGCATTCGATCCGTTTTTCACCACCAAACCCTTGGGCATGGGAACCGGTCTGGGATTATCGATGGTGTACGGCTTTACCCGACAATCGGGCGGGCAGGTGAAGATCCAGTCCGAGCCGGATAATGGCACCACGATCTGCCTGTATCTGCCGCACGTGGTCGCTAATGTGCAGCGGAGCGATACGGTAATCGACCCCAGGGCGGCATTTCAGGTAAGCGGTGGGGCAGGCGAGACGATCCTGGTCGTCGATGATGAGCCGGCGGTGCGCCTGCTGGTGGTGGAGGTTCTCGAGGAGCTGGGCTATCGGGTGCTGCATGCCATCGATGGCAAGAGCGCGCTGAGCATTCTCCAGAGCGATGAGCCGGTTGCGCTGCTTGTCACGGACGTCGGGCTGACGGGCGGTATGAATGGCCGTCAGTTGGCCGATGCTGCTCGCCAGACCGACCCCGCACTGAACGTGCTGTTTATCACCGGATACGCGGAAAGTGCGGTGATGGGCAAGGGCCAACTCGAGCCAGGCATGGGCCTGTTGACCAAACCCTTCACGATCGATGCGTTGGCAGAGCGCATCGAAGAGCTGCGTGGCCGAAACTGATGCCGCCTCCGAGCCACCCGTTTTCGGCGGTTTGGCTCGCGGCGACACCTGAAGGACCAGTGAGGTCAGTAGTGGGCCTTGACGATGAAGTTGGTGACGTTGTTGTTGGTGTTGAACGCAGCGCTGTCCTGCACGCCATATTTGTCCGACCAGTAGTCGTACTCGATACCGACGTAGAGCTTGCCCGGGGTGTAGTCCAGCGCCTTGCCCAGGTCGTACTTGATCTGCGGGTTGATGTGCAGGTTCTTGGCGACGAAATCGTTGCTGGATTTGGAGCCGGCATCGTTGACCACCCAATCGATATAGCCATCGAAGAGGATGTCGGATTTGCCCAGCGGGAACGTCATGGCCCAGGTTGGCGTGATCTGCCATTGGCCACTGGCCTGGCCGGTGATGCCGTCCGGCTTGCGGTAGTAGGTGTTGATCGACAGACGATCGAAGCCCGGTACGGCCAGGTCGATGGCCGGGCCGAGCAGGTAGTTGCGATTGCGTCCTTCGCCTCGCTCGTAGGTCGCCGAAAGCAGGACGTCGGTGACCGGCCCAAACGATAGGTCTCGCCCGGTGATCTTGCCCAGTGACAGACGCGGGCTGAATTCGCCGTAATACGTGCGTCCGTCGTTGCCCGAGTGACCGTTGAACCACTTGTGATCGACGAACAGGAACATGTCGCCCCAGGTCCAGCCACTGGCGTGTTCGAAGGTAATGGTCTGCTGGATATCGGCCTCACGCCCGTCCTCGCCTGAGTCGACGGCGAAATTTTTGCCGTAGAGGTAGGTCAGGCTGTTGTTCTGCCAAAGCATTGGGTCGGCCATGGCCTGGCTGGCGAAAGTCAATCCCGCCGCGAAGACGGCGGTGCTGAGGCTGCATTTCATCGATGTGCTCCCTTGTTGCAGTTGCGGCTGCTTTATTTTGAGCGTTGTCCAAACGGGCGGGCGTTGTGCTCGAAGCAGTACCGCGCCAGTCGATCAAGCGCAGCGGAAATACCACAGAAATCGTTTTATTTCATTGTTTTGTGGAGGCGCAACGCTGTCCCGTGCGGTGGTTTTAAGACGGTGGCAGATACACGCAAGCTCGAAGCGTTTAGCTGTTCGCTGCGATTCGGCCGCAGACGAAGTGCCCAAGAGAAGATTGATTTGGTGGAGCGCACACTGCTGCGGCTAGGTGTTTGGTCCCGTTTCAGCCTAAACGGCTGGGCTAAAAAGATTGTTTTGGACGCTCAAGTCCGTAGGGCCGAATTTATTCGGCCAGAGGTTTGTGAAGGCCGAACAAGTTCGGCCCTACGGTGATGCGTTCACCCGAAGAGCCGAAAGCGTGGGTTCCGTCGAGAGCGCAGCAAAACGGGAACAGTCTCTAGCAGAAGCACTAATCGCTGCCGCAGAAAACGAAACTGCCGGCGCAGGGCCGGCAGTTGTGGGTATTGCAGGGGATCAGTGTTGGGTAACGATCGCCATGTTGTTGAGGCCAGCCTGGCTTATTAACGCGTTGTTGCCCATACCGCTCTGGTCGACCAACGCCTCGTGGCCGGTGCCATTCTGAATGACGGTCGCCAGATGGCTTTCGCCGTACTGGGACAGGATGGCCATGTTGTTTACACCGTCCTGGGTGATGCTGGCCAGGTTGAGGTCGCCGTCCTGGACGATATCGACGTCGTTACCGGCGTTGTTGCTGGATCCGGTGATGCGGTTGCCTTCACCTTCCTGTACGGCGCTGAGCATGTTGTGCATGCCGGACTGGTTGAAGTTCAGCTCATTGGCATTGCCTAACTGATCGACCGTAGCGTCGTTGTAGCTGCCATGTTGATTAACCGTGGCGACCTGATGACGACCGTCCTGATCGATCACTGCCTCGTTGCCGAATCCGTACTGATTGGCAGTGGCGGTGTTGCCATTGCCGCGCTGGGCGAGGTTGGCGTCGTTCTCGTTGCCCTGCTGATAGACGAAGGCATTCTGGTAGCGGCCTTGCTGATCTACGTTCAGGTTGTTGTCGTTCCCGCCCGAGTAGGTGTAAGCCTCTTGGTTGGCGCCAGTCTGGCTGACATGTGCGGTGTTGAGGTTGCCGACCTGCTCGACTTCGGTGATGGAGCCGGAGCTCCAGTTCTGAGCGATTACCGCAGCGTTCTCTTTACCTTGCTGGTCGATCATGGCGCGGTCATTCGAGCTGAACGACTGGCTGACGCTTGCATCGTTGAGGTTACCGTCTTGGTAAAGCTCGGATTTGCTGCCGTTGGCCAGCGCCTGATAGCTGTTGGCGTAGTTCCGGTTGCCCAGCTGCTCTGTAACGGCGTCGGCGCCACGGGTGGCGACCTGTTCGGTTTCGGCGATGTTGGCGTTGCCCTGCTGATGCTGGTCAGCGCTGCTGTCCCAAGTACCGCCCTGGCTGATGCTGGCCTCGTTGCCTTTACCGTTCTGCCATTGCTCCGCGGTGCTGCGCAAAGCGACCGTCTGGTTGACCTCGGCCTTATGGAAGTTGGCTATCTGGGTTTGCAGGACCGAGGACGAGAACGAGCTGTTCTGCTCGACCATCGCGTGGTTGCCCAAGCCGCTCTGCAACTGAGTGGCGGTGTTCGAGCTGCCAGCGATTTGACTGACCTCGGCGATGTTGTCGATGCCGTTCTGGCGTTGTTCGGAGGTGTGCTCAGCGGCGAAGGCCTGGGCAGTGGCGATAGTCAGGATGGCAGCTACAAGGGGTTTGATCTTGAACATTGTTATCTCTCCATGGAATGTTTTCAGCGGTACTTCCTGGTGGTGCTTTGTTTCAGCGGTACTGGCGAACCAGCACGCTCAGACCCTGGCCGTTCTGCGTGACGCTACTGCGATGCCCGGTACCGGTCTGTTCGATCAGCGCGTTGTTGTGCGCGCCGCATTGCTCGATCCGGGCCTGGTTGTAGGCGCCTGATTGAACAATCAATCCCTGGTTGTGGTTGCCGTGCTGCTCGATGGATGCCTCGTGCGCATAGCCGCTCTGGAGGATGAGGGCTTCCAGTGCGTTGCCGATCTGCGTGATGTCCCCGGTCAGGCTGTTTCCGGCCTGGGCAATGAAGGCGAGGTTGCCGGCTATTGGGGCGACGGCTGGCCGGGAGAGTGCAATTGCGTGGACCTGACTAGCGGCGAATTCATTGGTAGCCAGATCGAGCGAAGCGGGCAGGCCGGCTGCTTGAAGAGCGGGGCTGGCTAGCGTTGCGAAGAGCAGTGGCAGCAGTGCTTTTCGGGCAATCCATTGCGCGTGCTTCATCAGTCGTCCCTGGTTGAATCGCGGTAGGTCATCCTGTCCCAAACCGTGATTCGGCAAATCCATCAAACGGGTGAAACCGCTGCGTTTGTTCGTAGCCGTTCACTTAAGCCGTTAGGCAAAACACCAAGGCATGATGGCCCTGTCTGTAGAGGCGAGGGGGCGTCGGATTCGCTAGGCCAGAAAAACGCCGCAAACCCGTACGGGGATGCGGTGCTTTCTAAGTGAACGGCATTATGCGTTTGCTCGGGCCTGGAGCAGGCCCGATGAAACAGAACGAACCTACAGCTTGGTCGGCGTGGTGAGATATTTCGCCAATTCGGCTTCGACCGCAGGCGTGTTGTCGGCGGTCTGCCAGAGGCGACGGTCGACGCCCTGGGCAATCAGGTGGGCAACGGCCGCCTCGATCGCCGACAGCACGCAAAGCTGCGCCGGCTCGTTGGTGGTGTAGCCGGCCTCGGCTTCGAGCAGTTCCTTGAACTCGATGAACTTGTAGACGTTGGCGCTGCGCCCGATGGAGTAGATGGTCTTGGTCGTCATCACGTTGGAGAGCACCTGGCCGCTGCGCACGTCGACGGCGCGGAGATTGACCGTGACCTGATCGACCCGGTACTCCTGCGATACGCCGATACCCAGATAGCGCGCGCCCTGGCCACCGCTGCGCACGTTGGTTTCGTAGGCGACGATGGCGCCTTCCATGATGATGTTGGCGGCCAGCAGCGAGGGCAGTTCCGACTGTATATTCGGCGCCACGTCCGGCTTGGCCTGGGACGCGCGAATGATCTTGCGCTCGGTTAGCACGTTCTGCAGGCCCTCGCGCTCCAGCACGATGAACCAGCCGCTGGCCTGCATGGCATCGACCAGCATGCTCGCCGCGCCTTGGGTGACCGCTGTGGAAAAGGAGCTTGCCGGGCTCGGTTTGTATTGCCCCGTTTGGTCGCGGAAGCCGTAAACGGCGGCGACTAGCGGACCTTTGGGGCGGGGCAGTTGAAGCAGGTCCTGGTAGGTCGAGGTGCGCGGGGTAAGGGTGGGTGTTTCCTGGTCTGCGGACATCGGTTCGCGCACTGCGCAGCCCTGCAGAACGGCCATCATCCCGATGGCGATGAATAGGCTTCTCATGGCCTTTGCTCTCCTTGATCAGTTCTCGCCGATAACGATTTCGGACACTTCGCCGGTCAACCGGTCGGTGATGCTCACAACCAAGTTGCCGAGGTCGTCGTTGATGACATTTACGATGAAGTCATCCGTCGTGACCGACCCGGTTTTGCCGTCTCTAGCATCATTAAGCAGATCGCCAAGCAGCCGTGACTCCAGCTGGCTGGTGAAACGGTCGAGCGCTGAGGTGCCGGTCAGCGAGGAGCGGTCGATCGCGTCCGGATCTTTGGTGTCGTTCTGGGCCTGGGCGTTGCCCAACAGCCAGGCACCGTTCAAAGGACTGCCGCCAAAGGACGGGTTGACTGGGGTGTAGACCAGTTCGGTTGCCGTAACGGCGGAGCTGAGCAATAGCCCGGCCAGGAGAATGCCGGTGGTTTTTTGTTGTGGCCGGTTCATAACTCATCCTTCGCAAGATCAATGGTGTCTTCGAACATTGCTTCAACTTTCTTACGGTTTATCTCTTGCAGCACGTAATCCGCCGCGTCATAAGCGGTTTGCTCCATGTCGCCGACGTTCGGTTGCAGAAAGCGGCGGTAGAGCGGCTGGTTGTCCTGCTCGACCCAGACCAGAATGCCCCAGCGTGCCGACGGTCTTTCCTTGACCGCCAGGTTGAAGTCCAGGGAACTGGTGTCGTTCAGGCGTTCGCAAAACTTGCGATAGAACTCCTGACCGGATCGGGTAACGGTGTTGTTGGTAATGAAGCCCTTGAGCTCTGCTTCTCCGGCATATGCCTGAGCCGCGAGCAGCAGCATCAGGCAAAGGCACGCGGCTCTCATGTGCCGGCCTCGCTCACATGTCCCAGCACCAATGACGCACCTTGCGCGCGGTTGGACGCGCCCAGTTTGCCCAGTGCGTTATGGATATGGCTCTTGATGGTGTGAGTGCTCAGGTGCAGGCAGTCGGCGATTTCCGAGTTGGAAAGCCCCTTGCCGGCGAGCGCAAGGATCTGCTTTTCGCGCACCGATAAATCATCGATGGCGCGCGACGCATGGGTCAGCTGGCGATAACGGCCGAGCAGTTTTTCCATCAGCGCGCGGGGCAGCCAGTCGCCACCGTTGAGCATGACGGTGACGCCGCGGCTGAAATTGCTGCGGCTTGTGCTCGGGTAGAAGACGCCCTTGATCCAGGGGTGTAACTCCAGCAGCCGGCGTGCCTGTTCCGGCTGCGCATTGACCAGCGCGGTGACCGTATCGCGCAGCTGCCGAAGCAGGCGAAGGCATTCTTCGTCGGTGAAGCTGCCGACGTCGATCAGGATCAAGTCTGCATCGTTCACTCCCGGGCGGAGCGCGTTGCTACGCGTCAGGCGCAACTGGGGGCTATCGTGAAGATGTTGGTGGAACGAGCTGTCCAGCAGTTCGCTGTTGGACAACAGGACGAGACGAGCGGAGGGGGCGACGAGTGCCGCGCTGGCTTCATCGATCATGAGCATTTCCTTTGCTATTCATGGCTGTGTCGGGCTGCGCCCGCGTTCCTGACCGGGGCCGTGGCGCTTTGACATTAACGCTAACAAGGTAGTTCAGCAGGGTGACAATAAAAAGTCGGAACTGTGAGTGAATGCCAGTTTTCCGACGAACTGCCTGCGTGGGTGCGAAATGCAAGTCTGGAAAGCCGAAGTTCGCTCGACTACATTCAGTGTCTTTCTTCGCTCATGACTGGGGCCGAAATGTCTGATCCGGCGTTCTGGTTGGTCTTTTTCTCGGCTGCTCTGGCGCTGAACCTGTCGCCCGGTCCCGATCTGCTGTTCGTGCTGTCGCGTACGCTCTCCGGTGGGCGGCGTGTCGGCGTGGCCTCGGCATGCGGCGTGTGCAGTGGTGCTCTGGTTCATGTGGCCGCCGCGGCGCTGGGGATTTCGGCGATTCTGGCTACTTCGGCGCTGGCCTTTACGGTGGTCAAGTATGTCGGTGCGGCCTATCTGCTGTACCTGGGCATCCAGGCGTTGCGCTCTGCGGGCGTCGGTACGCAGCTCAACCTTGGAACGGCGCCGCGGACTACCGCCTGGCAGGCTTATCGCCAGGGCATTCTGGTGGACATTCTCAACCCAAAGGCTGCGATCTTCTTCATGGCGTTTCTGCCGCAGTTCGTGCGTCCGGACCAGGGCGCAGTGGCGCTGCAGCTGCTGGTGCTGGGTGTGTTGGTCGTTCTGGTGGCGATCGTCGTGGAATGCATGCTCGTGCTGCTGGCAGCTCGCGCCAGTTCGGCGCTACGCGGCAATCAGCGACTGAGCCAATGGCTCGATCGTGTCCTCGGGTCGGTGCTGATCGGCCTGGGTATTCGCCTCGGGTTGGCCGAACGCGCATAACCGTGGGAACGTCGACGCCGTTATCGGTCTGAATGCGTATGCGGTGCGTCTTGTACGACGGCGATGGCCGCGGCAATCGGAAGGAGCTTTCATGTCCCTGTACAGCAAAAACACCACATCCAATCTCATTCCCTGTCTGCATTACCGTGACGTACCCGCGGCGCTGGACTGGCTGTGTCGAGTATTCGATTTCGAGCAGCACCTGGTGGTAGAGGATGCGCAAGTGGGCGTCATTCACGCCCAGCTCAACTTCGGCAGCGGCATGCTGATGCTCGGTCCGGTTAGCGATTCCGAGTACGGTCGCCAGGTGAAGATGCCGGACCAGGTGGGCGGTGTTTCCACGCAGAGCATCTATGTCATCGTCAACAGCGCCGATGCGCTCTATACCAAGGCCAAGGCTGCCGGGGCGGAGATCGTCATCGAGTTGAAAGACGAGGATTACGGTGGGCGAGGCTTCAGCTGCCGCGACCTGGAGGGTCACCTGTGGAATTTCGGCACCTACGATCCCTGGGCCGAGCCGGTCGCCGAGCAGAGCGTGCGAGGGAACGGCTGATGCGTACCCTGACACTGACAGATGGAACCGAAGTCCCTGTGATCGGCCAGGGCACCTGGCACATGGGTGAGAATCCGGCCGAACGCAACAACGAGGTCGCAGCACTGCAGCTCGGCATAGAGCTGGGCATGACGCTTATCGATACCGCGGAGATGTACGGCGAAGGCGGTGCGGAGGAGGTTGTCGGTGAAGCAATACGCGGTCGTCGAGACCGGGTCTTTCTGGTCAGCAAGATTTATCCGCACAACGCCAGCCAAAAAGGCGTACCGGAGGCCTGCGAGCGCAGCCTGCGTCGGCTCGGTACCGATTGCATCGATCTGTATCTGCTGCACTGGCGCGGCCAGTATCCGCTGACGGAAACCGTCGAAGCCTTCGAGCGGCTCAGGGAGCAGGGCAAGATCCGTCGCTGGGGCGTGTCGAATCTCGATCTGGACGACATGCGTGAGCTGAATGCGCCCGCTTGTGCAGCCAACCAGGTGCTCTACAACCCTAGCGAACGGGGGATCGAATTCGACCTGCTGCCCTGGAGCCAGGCGCAGGGTATGCCGGTCATGGCGTATTGTCCGTTGGGGCAGGGCGGTGCGTTGTTGCGGCATTCGGCAGTGGTCAACGTCGCTCGCCGTCACGGAGCGCAGCCCGCTCAGGTGGCGTTGGCCTGGGCCTTGCGCCAGCCCGGCGTTTTGGTGATTCCGAAATCTTCCAACCCGACTCATCTGCGCGCCAACGCGTCCGCCGCAGAGCTGCAGTTGACGGCGGAAGACCTGAGCATCCTCGACGATGCCTTTCCGCCACCGTCTCGCCGACAGGCGCTGCAGATGGTTTGACCCCGACGATCCTCCGGACGGCGGGGAATGTTTGCCTCGCCGCGGCTGTCAGCTGTTAACGACAGCAAACCGGAGAATCGGGCATGACTGAAAACAGACTCGAAGGCGCGGTGGTGGTTATCACCGGTGCGTCCAGTGGTATTGGGCGCGCCACCGCGCAAGCATTTGCACGTCGGCGTGCCCGTGTGGTGTTGGCTGCACGTGACGAGGAGGCGTTGCAGGAGGCGGCTGAAGAATGCCGGGCGCTCGGCGGCGAGGCGCTCGTGGTGCCAACCGACACGACCATCAGCGACTCGGTGGAACAACTGGCCACGGCAGCCGCCGAGTTCGGCCAAGGGCGCATCGACATCTGGATCAACAACGCCGGTGTCGGGGCGGTCGGCACATTCGACGAGACGCCGCTGGATGCTCACGAGCAAGTCGTGCAGACCGATCTGATCGGCTATCTGCGGGGCGCGCATGTGGTGTTGCCTTACTTCAAACAGCAGAACGCCGGCATTCTGATCAATACGCTCTCCGTCGGCAGTTGGGTGCCGCAGCCATTCGCCGTGGCCTATTCGGCCAGCAAGTTCGGCCTGCGCGGCTTTTCCCAGGCGCTGCGCGGTGAGTTGGCGCAATGGCCGGGAATACATGTATGCGACGTATACCCATCGGTGGTCGATACCCCTGGTTTCCGCGACGGTGGCAACTATGCCGGGCGTTCGCTGCAACCGCCGCCACCGCTGTGCGATCCCCGCCAAGTGGCCGAGGCGATGATCAGCCTGGCGTTGCATCCTCGGCATACCACCTCGGTTGGGATGGTGGCGACCTTGCTGCGCTTCGCGCATTTCGTGACGCCTGGTTTCAATCAGTTATCGGGGCTGCTGACCGGTGCCGCGCTGCGGCGTGCCGATCGAGTGGCGCCTTCTTCCGGCAATCTGTTCCATCCGGCACTGGGTCAGCGGCGAATAGATGGCGGATGGCGTAAAGGCAGCCACTCGCAGCGCACCTTGATGCTGGCCGGAGGAGTTGCGGTAGGCGTAGTCGGACTGCTGTTGTGCTGTCGTAAACGCTAAAGAGGCTGCAGTCAGCGCGACTCCGGCAAGCAGGCCAGCGAGCCCAGATCCTTGCGCAGATTCTCCAATTGCCGGTCGAGATGACCTCGCTGGTCGGCACCGGACATCGCGTAGAGATCGCTGGCCAAGTCCAAGGCAGCCTGTTCGATGCGGTCGAAGGCCGCTCGGTACTCGTCAGTCCAGAAGGCTTCGCCGCCTTGCAGCAGCCGCGCGATGCGGTCATCGAAACCTGCTTCGCGACGCTGGGCGACCGCGGCACTCAGGGCGTGTTGCCACTGCACCCGGTTGTCCAGCCACACCCGGTTATGTTCTCCAAGCGTATGCGCCCAGACGAGGATGCGTTGCCGTTGCGCCGCGCTGATCGTGCCCAGCCAATGCTCGACCCGCTCGCCCATGCGTTCGGCACGCTCTCTGATCTGGCGGTCCAGTGGTGGCTGCAAGTATTTCTCGGCCCGCTCGCGACGGTCTTTCTCGAGCGCCTCGTTGAGCGTTCTGACCTGTGCATCGTCAAGATCACGCAGAAGCTGCGTGGTGGTCGGGGTGATTTCTTCGGTAATTGCCTGAATCGCCTGTTTCGCATATTGATAGTGATTGCGCAGCGTGGCCTCGTTGATTTCATCCCGCCGAACCTGGTACTGCAGCTGTCCGAGGATGTCGAGATAGACCGGTAATTGCGTTTGGCAGTGCCAGCTAAGATGGTCGCGCAGCTGCGAGCGGAAGCGCTTCTGCTGATCGCGATTCAAATCCAGATAGTCATCGATCCACCACGGGATCAGCGTGTCCAGGTTGCGGTACGCGAGGTTGATGCGGCTGCAGCCGGCGAGGATAAGCGTGAGCGCCACCAACAACAGCAATGTCTTGCAGCCACGTGTCTGACGGATCTGCATCGGAGCCCTCGTCGTCTTGATATGGGCATCTCTCGATAAGGACGAAACGGCCTTCTCGCCTATTAATAGAACGACAGGACGTCCCGGCAGTTCGAGCCAAAACAGCAACGGTTTGTTTCGGCGAGAAAAACGGCCGAACTTGTGGTCCCTTTATTGAAGAGGGTGTGTCGCCGGCACGCCTGCAGCAACGTACTAATGTGGAGGTAGGCATGCAGACGACGATCAAACAGCTGACCGGAGACCAGGTACCGCAGGGTTGGCGCCCGACCTGGGTGACTTGTTGGGTGGTGGAAATGGACGGCAAGACGATTGCCGGCCCCTATGCCACGCGTGAAGAGGCGCAAGCCGTGATGGACGGGGAGCAGGAGCCCAAGGTATCGCAGACACCTACACCCCGGTGAGGCAGTTCACAGGCATTTAGTGGGACAGGGATCGACCCGCTCGGGTATTGGCGGCGGCGGCTCAACGAGCTGGGAGACCAGCTCCAGAGCTTTATCGAAGGAGGGATAGCCGCTGCGCGCGACATCCAGCTCGGCGTAGGCCTGGCGATATTCCTCGGCCTTGGTGGCGTCGCGTTCGTCCAGCAGATAAGGCTCCTGGTGCATTTTGTAGAGCAGCGCCGCGGCATGCGGGTGGCCCTTGGCGCGCGCCTGTTCGAGTAGGTTCAGCACGCCCGCCTGTTGCGGGCCCTGGCGTATTAGCAACAGTGCCTGATAGAACTCGACTTCGCCGTGCTCGTCGAGATGAGCGCTGCGCTCGAGCAGAGCGTCGGCGAGCTCGTAGCCGTCTTCGTCGCCGATGGAAATGAGAATCTTGGCCTGCAGAAGATCGTTCTGATAGAGCAGTCGCTCTGCACGACAGGAGCTGCCCGGTTGGTCACAGGGTTGAGAGGCGCAGCCCCCAAGGACGATGAGCAGTCCGAGTAGTAATGAGTTCTTCATCGCTGCCTTGTTCTCTGAATTGTTTATGTGTGTCAGCGCCAGTTCTGACCTGCGAGTTTCGTTTCTGTTCAGCCGACTCATGGCTCGCTGGCGATGGGCTTGAGGCCATAGTGAAACAGAAGGACCTGCCACTCGGGGTTGGTTGGAAGGGTGCTGAGCAATTGATCAAGATAGTCTTTCACCGCTTCGCCAAGCGTGTCGGTTATCAGTATGTGCCGAGCGAACTGGTACAGGGGCGTTGCCGAAATGTATAGCTCGCCCAGCTTATGTTCCTTACGGTAATGGAGCAGGGTGGAGCGAGCGATCAATAAGGTATTGATGCGTCCGGAGAGCAGCTTCTCGAGGTTCTGCAGATCGTTATGTACATTCTGGCGTTCTATCGCGCCCTTGGCGATATCTTCCTCGAGTCCCTGATACCGGTGGCCGAGCACGCCGCCCAGAACCAGGCCGTGCAATGATTCGGGCCCTTCATATTCAACCGGCGCATCGGGTAGTGAAACGAATACCTGTTGATCGATCAGCAGCGGTTCCGACCACTTGGCGTTTGCTGTCTGCGCGGCAGTGAAAAAGCTCGGCGTGGCCCAGAGCAGGATGCCCGGGCGGTTTCGGGCGAGGCGAATGTCCACACGCTTGCGCGGTAGCTCTACCAGCTCGAAGCGGAAGCGGCCACGGTTGGCCGGGTCGCGATTGAGCAGATCGACGAACGCGTGCGAAAGGCCCTGCCCATCGTTGAGTATGAATGGCGGCGAGAAGTGATAGTTCCAAACCTCGATCCGCTGCTGCGCGGTGCAGATCGAAGGCAGTAGAACGAGCACGAGCACCACAACGAGTCGTTGCATGGCGCACCTTCAGAATGATGGCGAGGCGGCCGTTCGCGGGCTCGGTGATACTGCCCGCGGATGGCTTTTGCCTGTTCGATGATGAACAAGCATAGTCGACAGGCGGCAAGGAGGGAGCAGCTGGGCAGGTTCGTTTTTTGGCGTGCTGCCGTTTCGCTCTAGAAGCGTTCGTGCTCGCCGAGAAAGCGCCACTCGCCCACTGGCAGCTTAGCCATCGACAATCGCCCGACGCGTATGCGCTTGCAGTTGAGCATCTGCAGGCCGATGGCCTCGCAAAGCTGTCGCAGATCGCCCGGCTGCGGTGCCTTGAGCACGATGCGCAGGCGGGTTTCGTTCTGCCAGCTGGCCTTGGCTTTGGGCAGGATCCGGCCTCGGTGCCCGATGCCTTTGGCCAGCAACGCCAGCCCACCTTCCTCGGGTTCGCCGGCGACCTCCACAATGTATTCCTGCTCGAGTTTGTCGCGAGGGTCGGCAATTTTGCGGATAACCTCGCGCTGCTGGCTGAACACGACCAATCCACTGGCATCCGGCTCCAGCGGTAGCAGTGCGGTCTGACGAGCGAAGTGTCGATCACGTGGTGCGAGACGAGCATCATCGCCGGTCCAATGGCTTGCCTTGGCGAGCTGTTCCATGGCGACAGCCGGATCTGCTGCGGTGGCCTGGCCGGCCGGTTTGTGCAGCAGCAGCGTGACGGGCGGCAGCTCGGCTGCGATGGCGCCAGGCAGGAGTTCGATTCGTTGGCCGCCGACCTTGAAATAGGGGGCTTCGATGATTTGCCCGTCGACGCTGACCCAGCCACCCTCGATATACAGCTCAGCCTCACGCCGGGAACAGCCGAGTTGCTCGGCGAGGCGTTTGGACAGGCGTATCGGATCGGTCATGGGTAGCTCGGATGTCGCGGGAGGGGAAACCCGGCGAGCCGCTGCAGTACTGCGTCACAGCTGAAGCTCGCGGTCGAGTGTTGCGGGTTTACTACTTGGCTATTTATTTCTGGTTATCTATTTCTTACTGATGGTGATCTGCCGCGAAGGGCCTTGAGTCTGACCACTGACACCGTTGGGGATCTTCTGAACTTCACCACCGGCCTTCAGAAAGGCCGCCATCTGCTCGGCCAAGGACTGGCTGGTTTCGCTGGCGGGTTCGGGTTTGCGTTTCGCGGAAGTGGTCTTTGCGGCCATCGTCATCGGATTCCTGTGGATCAGTCGAACCGGCCATTATACAGATATGGCTAGTTTTTGTTCGATTTTTCCTTGAACGGTCATCAGATGAGCAAATCGCTTCGTCTATGGTCTTCATTAGATATTGCCCGTTTCGCTCCGGAGGATTCTTCATGCCGCGCCATGCCATTCGCGCCATCATCTGTTGCACCACGCTCTCCTGTTCGACCCTCGCGGTCGCCGATGTCGAATACTTTGACAGCGAGCAGGGTCGTGTCTCCGTCGAAGAGATCGCTACCGGTCTGGAGTACCCCTGGGCCGTTGCCTTCCTGCCGGACGATGCTGGCATGCTGGTCACGGAGCGTCCCGGCAGGTTGCGTGTGGTTGACGGCAACGGCCAGCTTTCCGAACCGCTCGACGGCGTGCCCGACGTCTATGCGCAGGCGCAGGGCGGATTGCTGGACGTGCAGCTATCGCCCAGCTTCGCGCAGGATCGGTTGGTCTACCTCAGCTATGCCGAAGAAGAAGAGGGCAAGGCCGGCACCACCGTGGGTCGTGGTCGGCTGGCCGACGACCTGAGCGGGCTGGAAGATTTCACGGTCATTTTCCGCCAGCAGCCAAAGCTTTCGAACGGCATCCATTTCGGTTCGCGGCTGGTCTTCGATGGCAGCGGCCACCTATTCATAGCGCTGGGGGAAAACAACCAGCGGCCTACCGCTCAGGATCTGGACAAGCTGCAGGGCAAACTGGTGCGGATTCACCCGGACGGCAAGGTTCCGGACGACAATCCGATGGTGGATACCCAAGGCGCCCGGCCAGAAATCTGGTCCTACGGTCATCGCAATCAACAGGGGGCCGCGCTCAACCCTTGGAGCGGCGCGCTCTGGACGCATGAACACGGCCCGCGAGGCGGCGATGAAATCAATATTCCGCAACCGGGGCTCAATTACGGCTGGCCGCTGGCGACTCATGGCATCAACTACAGCGGTCAGCCGATACCTGAAGCCAAGGGTAAATCCGTGGACGGTACCGAGCCGCCGCACTATGTCTGGGAACGTTCGCCCGGCATCAGCGGCATGGCGTTCTACGATGCGGAACGCTTCCCCGCATGGCAGCACAACCTGTTCTTAGGCGCGCTGGTGGACCAATCGCTGATTCGCCTGCAACTCGATGGCGACAAGGTGACCCATGACGAGCGATTGCTGAAAGACCTCGGCGCGCGAGTCCGCGACGTTCGCCTGGGGCCCGACGGCTATCTTTATCTGCTGACCGACTCGGCCAGCGGCAAGCTCCTGCGTGTTGGTCTCGATGCGAGCGAAGGCGGACGTTGAGAGCATCTCATCGAGAATGCCTGCACCTGCGCGCCTACGACGTCACCACCGGCAAGGAATTGCGCAAAGTGGCGGTCGCCGGCCGGCGGTCATGGCTCGCTCGGAACCAAAGCGAGCGATTCGATCATCGCCTATGCATTGCCGCAATGAGTTACTCGGGGCGGACGTATGTCCAGCCTCGCCCTTGTTTCAGGGTGATTCAGCTGACCGGGCGGGCGCTGGCGTCCGACCGGCCTGCTAGAATCGCCGCCTTCGACCCACAGGATTTTTCACATGGCCGCAATCGGGCGCTTCAACAGCATGCAAATCGTCAAGCACACCGGTTTCGGCCTTTACCTGGACGGTGGGCCGGATGGCGAGATCCTGCTGCCCAATCGTTACATTCCGAAGAATGTGCCGACTGAGGTCGATGACTGGCTGAACGTCTTCGTTTACCTCGACAGCGAAGACAAGCTCATTGCGACCACGGAGAAGCCGAAGGTACAGGTGGGCGAGTTCGCCAGCCTCAAGGTCAAGGAAATCAACCGCGTTGGGCTGTTCCTCGACTGGGGCCTGTCCAAAGATTTGCTGCTGCCGCATTCCGAGGAAAAACGTCAGTTGAACGAGGGCGACTACTGCGTCGTTCACGTCTACCTCGACAAGCACACCCGCCGCATCACCGCGACGGCTCGGCTAGATCGCTATCTCGACAAGACCCCACAGCGCTACAAGGTCGGCGAAGCCGTTGACTTACTGGTCGTGGAGGCCACCGATCTTGGGCACAAGGCAATCATCAACAGCAAGCATTGGGGGCTGATCCACAAGAACGAGGCGTTCAAGTTCCTGCGCAGCGGTATGCACGAAAAGGGCTTCATCAAGGAAATGCGCGCCGACGGCAAGATCAGCCTGAGCCTCCAGCCGGTGGGCAGCGAAGCCGCTGACGCCCTGCAGGCGCTGATTCTGCAGAAACTGCAGGAGAACCAGGGCAGCCTGCCGGTCAGTGACAAAACCGCAGCCGACGAGATCGCTCGGCTGTTCGGCGTCAGCAAAGGCAATTTCAAGAAGGCCATCGGCGGCCTCTACAAGCAGGGCCGCATCGTCATCCATCCGGATCGCATCGAGCGCACCTGATCCGTCGGCGCGGGCGTAGCAGCCAGGCGCCGACTTCCTTTCTCGATCTCTACGACACACACGCAAGCGGTGGGCTTTAGTGCGCCAACTGTTTGCGTGGTGCGGCGGCGCAGCGATGTGGCTCGTCTAAATAGTCGTTGCCGAATGTTACGAGCCTGCCGTTCGAACGCTGATCGAGGCACTCACGGCTATGTCTGTAGCAATGCCGGTGCGTCTGTACTTCCCTATGGGGCTGTAACTCGTGGCACTAGCCTGTCTTGAAGGGCGGAGCACGTGCGTTTTTGCCGCTTTGATCTACGTCGCTCATAGATTCTGCAACTGTCCGGGATATTTGCGGTCTGTTGCGTGTCTATGCCTCCTCACAAGAATGGGCGTCGCGGCCAGAGTGAAGGCATGAACAACAATTTATCTCCGAGAAGGGATTCCATATGAGGAACATCACGCTTCCAGGTGTATCGCTACTGTGCCTTGCAGCTACCAATAGCTGGGCCGCTAACGATCCTCAGGATATTCGCATTGGTGGTTACGAGTTCACCCCGACGCTGGTCGTGCGTGAGAGCTATGACGATAACTATCGCGGACTGGCAGATAACGAACGGGCGTCCTGGGTAACTGGAATCAACCCGACCTTCTTGCTTGGGACGGGCAATCGCAACAGCGAGTACGAACTCGAGTATTCCTTCAACAGCGATATTTTTCATTCGGATTCCGAAGCCAGTAACACCGACCACCATCTCAATCTAAGAAGCGTCATGGAATTCACCTCACGCCATCGTTTGAGCTGGGGGCTGGCCTACCACCGCGTAGAGGAGACGGCCGACACCGAGCAAGCTATTGAAAACGACAAGTACAGCCGGACCATCGCTCGCGCCGCTTATCGTTTCGGTGCACAGAGCGCACAAAATCAGCTCGAGTTCGGCACTAATTACGAACAGCGCCGCTACTACAACAGCGGCAACATCAACGCGTCCGAAGAACGCAACAGCCTGATGTTCAACTCAGTCTGGTTCCATCGTCTGGGTTCCAAGACGCGCTCGCTCATTGAGATACGCCATACCGATCACGACTACAAGCTAAGCAGTGCGCTGCGTGACAGCACCAACGTGGCGTTGCTTGGCGGTGCGACCTGGGATGCCGGCGCGAAGACCTCCGGCATGTTCAAGCTTGGCGCCGAGCGCAAGGACTTCGATAGCGATCAGCGTGAAGACTCCACCAGCCCCATGTGGGAAATCGGCGTCACCTATAAACCCCGTAGTTACTCGGCGTTCACGCTCAATTCCCGTCGCGCCTTCGACGAGGGTGACAACGGTGCCAGCACCATTAATGACTGGACGACGCTCGCCACCTGGGATCACGAGTGGACCTCGCGTGTATCGACCGAGCTGCTCTACCGCTTTTCCGATCGCGAGTACAAAGGTATCAATCGAGACGATGAGCGCAGCGGCTACGGTGCCGGCGTGACCTGGTCGCCAGACCGCTGGGCCGACGTGACCCTGTCATATCTCAGAACGGAAAACGACTCCAGCCTGAGCTCGAGGACCTACGACCGAAACGTTTACTTGCTGAGTTTCGACCTGAGCCTTTGAGGCCGGGTAGGACATTAACCAGTGCCTAAGGAGGAGCCAACCATGCGCATCCCGAACATTTTCAAATTCCTTTCTCTGCTCGTGCTGCTGGCGTTCAGTGCGGCGGCCAGCGCCGCGCAGTATCAGCTGGGGTCAGGGGACATCATTCGTATCAACGTACACGGCGAGCCGGACCTCACCTTCGAAGAAATTCGCCTGACGGACGCCGGAACCTTCACCTTTCCATTCATTGGCGAGGTCGATGCCAACGGCAAGACACCGGGCGAGGTGCGCAACCTGCTGGTCGAGAAGCTGAAGGATGGCTATCTGGTCGATCCGCGCGTGTCGGTATCGGTTGCCAACTATCGCGAGTTCTACATCGCTGGCGAAGTGAAACTTCCCGGTGGCTACCCATTCCAGCCCGGACTCACCTTGGATCGGGCCATCGCTTTGGCAGGAGGGCTGACCGAGCGTGCATCGACCAGACGCATGACCATCGTTCGCGGCTCCGAAGGCAGCCGCGCCGAAGAAAAAGCCACCATGAACACACTGGTTCGCCCCGGCGACACGATTAACATCGATGAAGGATTCTTCTGATGAACAGCCCAGTTCGCCCGGATCGGCCATGGCAGCGCCCCGTAGGGCCGGCAACCGATAGCGATTTCATAGACCTTAAGAAAATCTGGCACGCAATCTGGTCACGCAAGTGGGGTATCGCCCTGCTGGTGGTGGGCGTCGTGCTGCTGACAATCGTGCTGCTGTCGCGGATGACCCCTATCTACAAGGCCGTCGCGTCGGTGCTCATCGAGACGAAGGGCACACCGGTATTGTCCTTCCAGCCTGCTGCGGACACGCCCGTCGAGCTCAGCGAATATTTGCAAACTCAGCTCAGCCTGATGCAGAGCCGCGGCGTTGCCGAGCGTGTGGTGCGCGATCTGAATCTGACCGAGCACCCGGAATTCGATCTGCGCCAACAGCCTGGGCCGCTGATCGACTTTAGTGGTATCGCCGCTGCCCTGACCGGTGAAGAGGAAGAGGCGCCTACCGAAGCGCAGATCCTCGACTACGCCACTCAATCCTTGATGGAGCGGACGTCGGTATGGGTCGAAGGCAAGAGCCAGCTGGTCTATCTGTCCATCGCCATGGCCGACCGCATGACCGCTGCGGAAGCGACCAACCAACTGGCGCAGGCCTATATCGAAGCGCAGCTGGAAGCCAAGGTCGACATGTCGATGACAGCCGCCAGTTGGATGAACGAGCGCCTGGTCTCCCTGCGTGAAAATCTGCAGGACTCCGAAGACCGTCTCCAGGCCTACCTGGACGCCGAAGGTCTCGTGGATCTGGATGGTGTCGGCACCATCAGTGCCAACGAGCTATCTCTGACCGGCGACCGCATGATCGACGCGCGTCGTCAGCGGGCCGAAGCCGAGAGCCAGTACCGTCAGGTGGAATCCATGCGCAGCCAGGGCTGGGAGCGTCTCGCCAGTGTGCCGGCCGTGCTGGGTCACCCCCTGATTCAACAGTTCAAGGCGGATCAGGCACATGCCCGGTCGCGCGTCGAAGACCTGTCCCGTCGTTATGGCGATCGTCATCCGGCGATGGTTTCCGCACGTTCCGATCTTAATGCGGCCACTGCCAGTCTCCGTCAGCAAGTCGAGCAGGTAGTAGCGAGCATCGAGCGCAACTATCAACTGGCAATGGCTAACGAGAACTCCCTGCGTGCTTCGTTCGACGAGAACAAAGGCCGCATCCAGGATATCTCCCGCAAGGAATTCAAGGTGCGTGATCTCCAGCGTCAGGTCGAAAGCGACCGCGCGCTGTACGACACCTTCATGACCCGCCTGCAGGAAACGACCGCGACCTCGGATCTGAGCTCCACCAACGCCCGTGTGGTCGATGCGGCCATCCCGCCGACCGAACCCAGTGCACCGAACAAGAAGTTGATTCTGGCGGTGGCGTTGTTCCTGGCGCTGGTACTGGGTATTGCGCAGGCCATCATCCGCGAAATCCTCGACAACACCTTCAAGAGCTCCGAAGAAGTCGAAAACAAGCTCGGCTTGCCAGTCATGGGCATTGTGCCGATGGTGCCGCGCAAGCTGCGCAAGGAAGTCAGCCATCTGTTCGAGCGCAGCGGCGACAAGCGCTTCTGCGAGGCCGTGCGCACCATCCGTACCAACTTGTTGCTGAGCGAAGCCAATCAGCCGCGTCAGGTGCTGGTGATCACCTCCACCGCGCCGGACGAAGGTAAGAGTGCGGTCTCGGCCAACCTAGCGTTCGCCATGGGGCAGCTGCATCGTGTGCTGCTGATCGACGCCGACCTGCGCCGCGCGACCCTCGACAAGGCGTTCGACTTCAAGCCGGGCACGCCGGGGCTGGTCAACCTCATCGGCGGCAATGCCAAGCTTGAGGAGTGCATCCACACGGTCGGCAACGTCGACATGATCGCCGCCGGTGCAGTGCCTTCCAACCCACTGGAGCTTCTGTCGTCGCCACGCTTCGCGAAACTGCTCGAAGTGGTCAAGGGCCGCTACGACCGCATCATCATCGACTCGCCACCAAGCCAGGCGGTCAGCGATGCCGCCGTGTTGTCGACCCTCGCCGATGCTGTGATCTATGTCGTCAAGTCCGACTCCACGCTGATTCCGCATGTGCAGAAAGGTGTAAGCCAGCTGCAGAACAGCAACGCGCCGCTGACGGGTGTAGTGCTCAACGCCGTCGATATCGAGAAAGCCAAGAAGAACGGTCAGTTCCGTGGCTATTACGATCACTACGGCTACAGCGAGCAAACGGTCTAAGCCGGCTCGTTCATCCGCCTGGGGTCAGGTTCGGCCAGCAAGGAACCTGACCCGTTTGAATCTGCCCAGTTTTGCGCCACCGGCCACCGAAAGGGTCGCGCCGAGGCATGCCTGTTTCAATGTTTAATCGAGGATCTTGCTATGAACATCACCGTCGTTGGAAGCGGCTACGTTGGGCTGGTTACCGGTGCCTGTATCGCTGAAATGGGCAACACGGTTTACTGCGTCGACGTCGACAAGACCAAGATAGAGAACCTCAAGCAGGGCATTCTGCCGATCTATGAGCCAGGCCTCGAAGATATCGTCGTCGAGAACCACACGTCCGGACGTCTGCACTTCACCACTTCGCTGAGTGAGGCGGCCGAGCAGTCTGAAGTCTTCTTCATCGCTGTCGGCACCCCGCCTGGCGAGGACGGTTCGGCGGACTTGCGCTATGTGCTGGAAGTCGCTCGGCAGATCGGCGATACCCTGAGCGGTCCGGCGATCGTGGTGAACAAATCCACCGTGCCGGTCGGGACGGCGGACCTGGTGCGTACAGCGGTGGCGGAGCGTCTCGAAGCGCGCGGCGTCGACATCGAATTCTCGGTGGTATCGAACCCGGAATTTCTCAAGGAAGGTGCGGCGGTCGATGACTTCATGCATCCCGATCGGATCGTGATCGGCGCCGACAACGATCACGCCCGCGAGGTCATGAGTGCCCTCTACGCGCCCTTCATCCGCAACCGCCCGCGCACCATGTTCATGGGCATCCGCGATGCGGAAATGACCAAGTACGCCGCTAACGCGATGCTGGCGACCAAGATCTCCTTCATGAACGAAATCGCCAGCCTTTGCGAGCGCCTCGACGTGGACGTCGAGAACGTGCGCCTGGGCATCGGCTCGGATGAGCGCATCGGCTACCACTTCATCTATGCCGGTTGTGGCTACGGCGGCTCTTGCTTCCCGAAAGACGTCAAGGCACTGATCAACATCGCTCACCAGAACGACTTCGAGCCCAAGCTGCTGCAGGCGGTCGAGGCCCGTAACGAGCAGCAGAAGCACTCGCTGTTCAACAAGATTTCCACCCACTTCAACGGTGATCTCAGCGGCCGCACCTTCGCCGTCTGGGGCTTGGCGTTCAAGCCGGGTACCGATGACATGCGCGAAGCGCCGAGCGTGGTGCTGATCAACAGCCTGATCAATGCCGGCGCCAAGGTTCGTGCTTTCGATCCGGTCGCCCGCGAGACAGCGCGCCGCGAGTTCCCGGAAAGCTGGTTTACCGAAGGTCGCCTGCAGATCGTTGAAGGCCAGTACGAGGCTGCCATCGATGCCGACGCCCTGTGTCTGGTGACCGAGTGGAAGCCATTCCGTCGTCCGGATTTCCGTGCGCTGAAGCGCTTGTTAAACACTCCGCTGATCATCGATGGGCGTAACCAGTACGACCGCGAGCAGGTCAAGCGCGAAGGCTTCAGCTACTACGGCGTCGGCCGTCAGCCGGTTCAGGCTTGAACGAGGGGTAGCGAGTGAGCGCCATCGATCAGTCCAGCATGCGCAGTGGCTCCCCCCAAACCAGGGAACGGCTGGCCGCGCTGTTGCATGGAGGCATGCGTAGCAAACTGCTGCGCAACATCCTCACCGTGGTGACCGGTACCGCTGGTGCGCAGGCGATCACGCTGGCCTTCATGCCGGTGATCACGCGTATCTACGGGCCGGAAGCCTATGGCGTGTTGGGCACCTTTCTCAGCGTGACCATGATGCTGATTCCGGTCGCGGCGCTGACCTATCCCATCGCCATCGTGCTGCCCAAGCGCGATGGCGATGCGCGGGGCCTGGCGCGGCTGGCGCTGACGATTGCGCTGGCGCTGGCGTCGGTGGTTGCGCTGGGCCTGTATCTGTTCGGTGCGCAGCTGACGACCGCGCTGGAGATGCAGATCATCCAGCCGTTCCTGATGCTCATCCCGTTCGTGATGTTCTGTGGCGCGGCACTGGAAATCTGCCAGCAATGGCTGTTTCGCACCCAGCGCTTCCGCATCACGGCGAGCGTGGCGGTCGGGCATTCGCTGCTGTTCAACTCCATGCGGACCATTGCCGGCCTGGTGCAGTCCTCGGCGCTGGTTCTGGTGTGCACCACTGCGCTGCAGCAGGCGTTGCACGCGGCCATGCTGGGTCTGGCGATACTGCGGGCCAAGCCCCACGAAGATAATCACGCCGGTGAAGCGGGGCAGGAGCGCCCCGGTATGCTCGAACTGGCCCGCCAGCATAGCGACTTTCCCAAGTTCCGCGCCCCGGTGATGCTGATCAATGCCGTCTCGCAGCATCTGCCAACCCTGGTGCTCGCGGCGTATTTCGGTCCGGCGGCCGCTGGGTTCTTCGCCTTGTGCAAACAGGCGCTGACCATGCCGACCAATATGATCGGCAAATCGGTGGCCGATGTTTATTACCCGCGCATCAGCCGCGCCATTCACGATCGGGAACCGGTCGCAGCCATGCTGCTGAAGGCGACCACCGCGCTGGCGTTGGTCGGTCTGGTGCCGTTCTCGTTGGTGGTGGCGCTCGGGCCCTGGATGTTCGCGCTGGTGTTCGGCGAGCAATGGCATGTGGCAGGCGAGTATGCCCGCTGGCTGGCGCTGGCCGAGTACGTGATCTTTGTCTCGCGCCCGTGCGTGGTGGCGGTCCCGGCGCTGTCGCTGCAAGGCCGTTTCCTTCTATTCGAGATATTCAGCACCAGTTTGCGCGTGCTTTCGCTGTTTGTCGGAGCACTGCTGGTCGGTAGTGCGCTGGCAACTGTGCAGGCCTTTGCCGTCGCCTGCATCGTCATCTATTCGTCGCTGATCGCGATCGTGCTGATTGCCGCGCGCCGGTGGTATGCGGCCCAGCGTATTAAAGAGAGCCTAGATCAATGAAGGTTTTGCATTTGGTCGCTGGCGAATTGACCGGAGGCGCTGCTCGCGGCGCGTACTGGTTGCACCAGGGGCTGCGCTCGCTGGGGGTCGATTCCCGCGTCTATACCAATAGCCAGGTCACCCATGGCGATACCTCGGTGGTATCCGTCAGCCGCAGCAAGAAAGACAAGATCATCAGCATCGCCAGAAGCCAGGCCGACCAGGCGTTCGCCAGTTTCTACCGTGGACGCCAGTCGGGCATGTTCAGCGCTGGCGTGATGGGTGCCGATTTCACCAAGAGCGATGAGTGCCGTGAGGCTGACGTGGTGCATTTGCATTGGGTCAACGGCGGTTTCATCGATATGAAGCACCTGGCTCAGCTGCGCAAGCCGGTGGTCTGGACGATGCGTGACATGTGGCCGATGACTGGTGGCTGCCATTACGGCATGGGCTGCGAGAAATTCACCACCGGCTGCGGCAGTTGCGATCAACTCGGCAGCCGCTCCGAGCGAGACCTGTCGCGCTTCGTGCTTAACCGCAAACGCAAGTATCTGCCCAAATCGATGAAGATGATCGGCATCAGTGACTGGGTCTCCGAACAGGCCCGGCAGAGCCTGCTGTTCCGCGACTTCGACGTGCGCACCATTCATAACAACGTCGACGCCAGTGAATTCTTTCCGCTGGACAAGTCCTTGGCTCGGCAGCTGCTGGGGCTCAATACTGAGAAGAAGATCATCCTCACCGGCAGCACAAGCGCCAAGGACACTTACAAGGGCTTCGGCAAATACCTCGAGATGCTCAAGCACCTCGATCCGGCCAAGTATCACCTGTGCTTCTTCGGCAAGCTGGACCAGTCCATCGCCGATGGTTTGGGCTTCGACTACACCTCGTTCGGCTATCTGCACGACAGCATCTCGCTGCGCCTGCTCTATTCGGCCGCCGATGTGTTCATCGCGCCGAGCCTGATGGAGGCGTTCGGCAAGACGCTGGCCGAAGCCATGGGGTGCGGTACTCCCGTGGTGTGCTTCGACGCCACCGGCCCGAAGGACATCGTGACCCATAAGCACGACGGCTATAAGGCAGCACCCTTCGAGGCGCAGGGCCTTGCTGACGGCGTCGAGTGGGTCACGGGCGAGGCGGACTATCCACAGCTCGTACTCAATGCGCGGGAAAAGATCACCAGCACCTTCGACAGTCCGGTCATCGCCAGGCAATACCGGGCGCTGTACGAGGAAATGCTCGCATGAGAGGCCCGTCTGTCCGCACCAGGCCGCTCGGTAACGCCTCGTTAACCTTGGCTGCCAACAATCAATCGAAACTGCCGTCTGGCGGAGCAGGGCGCCTGGGCGCCGATGCGTCGTCCGTTCGGTCTTGCATCAACACCCTTGTCATCTGGAACCTACAGGTACATTGAAATGGAAAAGAAACGCGCGCTGATCACCGGGATTACTGGCCAGGACGGTTCCTACCTCGCCGAACTCCTGCTGGAAAAGGGCTACGAAGTGCATGGCCTCATACGCCGTGCCTCGCAGTACAACACTCAGCGGGTCGACCATATCTGTCAGGACCCGCATGTCGAGCATCAGAACTTCGTTCTGCATTACGGCGACCTGACCGATTCGTCCAACCTGACCCGCATCATCCAGGAAGTGCAGCCGGACGAGGTCTACAACCTGGGCGCGCAGTCACACGTCGCGGTCAGCTTCGAGTCGCCTGAATACACGGCCGACGTCGATGGCATGGGCACTCTGCGTATCCTCGAAGCCATTCGCCTGCTGGGGCTGGAAAAGAAAACGCGTTTCTACCAGGCCTCCACCTCTGAGCTCTACGGTCTAGTACAGGAAATCCCGCAGAAGGAAACCACGCCGTTCTATCCGCGTTCGCCCTACGCGGTGGCCAAGCTGTACGCCTACTGGATCACGGTCAACTACCGCGAAGCCTATGGCATGTACGCCTGCAACGGCATCCTGTTCAATCACGAATCACCGCGCCGCGGCGAGACCTTCGTGACGCGCAAGATTACTCGTGGCCTGGCGAACATCGCCCAAGGTCTCGAGAAATCTCTGCATATGGGCAACCTCGACGCGCTGCGTGACTGGGGCCATGCCAAGGATTACGTGCGCATGCAGTGGATGATGCTGCAGCAGGAGCAGGCCGAAGACTTCGTCATCGCCACCGGCGTGCAGTATTCGGTGCGCGAATTCATCAAGTGGTCGGCAGCCGAACTGGGCGTCGAGTTGCGCTTCGAAGGGAGCGGCGTGGACGAGCGCGCCATCGTCGCCAGCATCGAGGGTGACAAGGCGCCGGCGCTCAAGGTCGGCGACGTCATCGTCCATGTCGATCCGCGCTTCTTCCGTCCGGCTGAAGTGGAAACCCTGCTCGGCGACCCGACCCGTGCCAAGGAAAAGCTCGGTTGGACGCCGGAAATCAGCGTGCAGGAAATGTGCGCCGAAATGGTCCGCGAAGACCTGAAGATCGCCCAGCGCCATGCCCTGCTCAAAGAGCACGGCTTCGACGTTCCAGTGTCTGTGGAGAACTGATATGAATCGTGATGCACGTATTTTCGTTGCAGGACATCGCGGCATGGTGGGCTCCGCCATCGTCCGTCGTCTGCAGGCGCTGGGGTACGACAACCTCATCACGCGTGGACGTGAGGACCTGGATCTGGTCGATCAGGCAGCGGTAAACGCATTCTTCGCGGAGAACAAGATCGATCAGGTGTACATGGCTTCGGCAAAGGTTGGCGGCATTCATGCTAACAACACCTATCCGGCCGAATTCATCTACCAGAACCTTATGGTCGAGGCGAACATCATCCACGCGGCGCACTGCAACGACGTCAACAAGCTGCTGTTCCTCGGCTCGTCGTGCATCTATCCGAAATTCGCCGCACAGCCCATGAAGGAAGAGGCGCTGGTCACCGGTGTGCTCGAGCCGACCAACGAGCCGTACGCGGTCGCAAAGATTGCTGGTATCAAGCTCTGCGAAAGCTATAACCGTCAGTACGGTCGCGACTATCGCAGTGTCATGCCGACCAACCTCTATGGCCCGAACGACAACTTCCATCCAGAGAACAGTCATGTAGTGCCGGCGTTGCTCAAGCGCTTCCATGAAGCGACCCAGCGCGGTGATGACGAAGTGGTGATCTGGGGCAGCGGCAAGCCGCAGCGCGAGTTTCTTCATGTGGACGACATGGCCGCCGCCAGCGTGCACGTGATGGAGTTGGATGACGCGACCTACCAGGCGCATACCCAGCCGATGCTGTCGCATATCAACGTGGGTACCGGCGTCGATTGCAGCATTCGCGAACTGGCCGAAACCATTGCCCGGGTTACCGAATACCAGGGCCGGCTGGTTTTCGACAGCTCCAAGCCGGATGGGACACCGCGCAAGCTGATGGACGTATCCCGCCTCAAGGCGCTGGGCTGGCAGGCCAGCATCAGTCTGGAAAATGGCTTACGCGATGCCTATCGCTGGTTCGTCGAGAACCAACACCAGGCTCGGCACTGATTGATCGACAGCGCGGCAGCACAGTAGAACTGTGTGCGCTGCGCAGCAATACAGGGAAAGGCAGGGAAGAGGGCGGAACAGAGCAGACGCGCATCTTTTGGCGACTGAAAAGCAGAGGCCGGTAGCGCCTGGATGACGAACTCGGTGCCTTTTGGCCACGGCGGCGGACTTTTTTGCCGCTGTCGTTGTCCATCCATGGCACCTGATTCCTCGCCGTGGTGAACCGTCCTCCAAGGTCGTCAATCCAAGCCGGTTCGGTTCTGTGTTCGCCACGTCACATCTGGAAAATTGGGGAAAGCGCTTGTTAAGGAAAGTTCTGGCGTACAAGAATCTACTGTTCATGCTTCTGTTGCTGAACTCCACCTGCTTCTTCCTGACGGATGATAAGCGGGCCGGAATTCCATACTTTCAGGAGCTGTTCCTGCTGCTGGTCGTGGCAGCGACCGCCTGCCTATTCGTCGCATGGAAGTGGGTCTATCAGTCCAAAACGAGCCTGTGGATCATTTTCATGGGCGTCATGCTGCCGTTGATATCGGCAGTGCTTGCAAACCTGAATTTTGGCCAGCCGCTGGTGTACGGGTTGTTGGAAGAGCGCCGTTTCCTGCAATACCTGGTGTTCTTCCCGACGCTGTTCCTGCTGATCATGGCGTCTCCGACCCAAGAAGAGCTGGGGAAGTACTTCCTCTATGTAGCGTTGTTCTGCGCGACCCTGGGTTTTGCCTATTACCTGGGGATCATTCCCCAGAATAAAGGCGTTTCCTTCACCGTAGATGACTGGACGCAGTACGAAGATCTGTTGCGGCCGGATCGCTTCCGTATCGGCTCGCCCTTCGTCACGATCTCCGCATTCATGGTGATGTACAGCATGCGGGACCGCGTGACGGTCGGCAGGTTGCTGATTCTGCTCTACTTCATCGCCTATCTGTGGTTGGTGCTGCAGACCCGGCAGACCATGGTGGTTTGGGCCTTGGCGGGTATGTGGATCTTCCGCAAGCGCATCGACTCGCTGATGAAGATGAGTGCGCTTGGGGTGGCGATTCTTGTTGTTTCCTATCTGCTGGCGCCGGAGTTCTATCACGCGCAATTTGCTCGATTCGATGCGTTGCTTTTCGACGCTACGTCCGGGCCGGGCGTACGGGAAAGAACCGTAGCGATCATTCTGGACGCCATTAGTGCGAACAGCTACTTCGGTATGGGCGCGTTGTCTCTGCAATGGGACGGTGGATTCTCACGAATCTACAATTCGCATTTCTATCTTGCCGACGTCGGAATATTCGGTGTGTATTACCGATTCGGATTCCTGGCGCCTATCGCCGCTCTAGTGTTCTATGGCGGCTTCATCTGGATCATGCGCCAGTGCGCGGATAAAGGCGCTCTCCTGGCTGCGCTGCAACTGTCATTTGTCGTCAGTATGCTTAACTTTGCGCTTTCCAACGCGTTGACGTTTTCTGGCGATATTTATGGCATGGCTGCAGCGTTCTTCCTTTATTACGCCAAGCTGCAAACAGAAAACTCGACTCTTACGGCAAATCTCGAACAGGTGAATTATGGTCAGTTTCAGTATCGTAACTATAAACTGGAATAATTTCGACGGCCTGAAGGAGACGTATCGGAGCCTGGCCGCCCAAACTTACCGGAACTTCCGCTGGATCGTTATTGACGGCGCATCCAAGGATGGCAGTGGTGAGTGGCTGAAAAGCCTGGATGATAGTCAGGCGGAAATCACTATCGAGCCGGACAAGGGTATTTACGACGCGATGAACAAAGGGCGGCTTCGTGCAGTCGAGACGCCCGGCTATACCTTGTTTCTGAATAGCGGAGACTCGCTTGCCGACTCGAAGGTACTTGAGCGAATAAGTGAACAGCTGTCTAAAACGGTTATTCAGCCAAAGTTCATCTACGGTGATTTCTATCGCAAAGAAGCTAACGGCGATTTGAAACTCACCAGTGCTCACCCCATCGAACGTGCTCCGCTGGGTTTGCCCGCCAGCCATCAGACCATGTATTTCGAAAACGAGCGGCTGCGCACGTTCGAGTTCAGGCTCGATTACAAGTTATCGGCAGACTACTGTCTATTGCTTGAATTTCTGAAAGGGCTGGATCTTCAAAGCGAAGTGATGCAGTTGTCGTTCCCATTGTGCATCTTTGACACTTCCGGTGTTTCGCACAAACGACGCTTCGAGGCGATTCGAGAGGATATGGATATCAGAACGCGTTTTCTGAACTTTTCCAAGCCCAACGCACTGGCCCTCTATGTACTTCACTATGTGCACACCCATACAAAGCAATTACGTGCGTCGTTAGGGCGCTGAACATCGACAGGTTTGTCATCTGGAAATGGACCGTTAAAAGAACAGGACACAGGAGTGCTCGATGAATTACCGAAGCCTGAATGATCTATCACGGCTCAGCAATGAATGTGCCAGCAAGATTCCAAATGATATCGACCTGGTGGTTGGTATCCCACGAAGCGGGATGCTGGTCGCCAGCATCATCGCGCTGAAGCAGAACCTGCCGCTGACGGATCTCTATTCGTTCCTGCGCAATGATGACCTGAAGAAAGGTAACACTCGTACTTACAAGCATGCCGAACTGGTCAAACCCAGGGATGCGAAAAAAATACTGCTCGTCGACGACAGTATCTCCTCGGCCAAATCGATGCGGGCCGCCGAAGAGCAGATACGGGCTATCTACAATGGCAACGTCGTGACGATGGCAGTGTTTGCCGAGCGGCATAACCGCCACCATGTGGATATGTATCTCGAGCTCGTCGAGCAGCCCCGCGTATTCGAATGGAACATCATGCATCACCCGTTTCTGACCCAGGCCTGTCTGGATATCGACGGTGTGCTTTGTGTCGACCCGACGATCGAGGAAAACGATGACGGGCCGAACTATCGGGATTTCCTCAGTTGCACACGGCCCCTGTTCATTCCTTCGGTCAAGGTCGCGCATCTGGTGACCAGCCGCCTGGAAAAGTATCGCGCCGAAACGGAAGAATGGTTACAGCGCAATGGTGTGCAGTACGGAACCCTGCACATGCTCGACCTTCCCACCGCTGAAGAGCGTCGCCGGCTGAATATTCATCACAAGTTCAAGGCGGAGGTGTATGCCAAACAACCGCTGACCCGTTTGTTCGTCGAGAGCGAGGTCAAGCAAGCTATCGAGATCATGAAACTCAGCGGCAAGCCGGTGTACTGCATCGAAACCAACGAGATGTATGTGCCGGGCCAGGTCTACAACCTCAAGGCCAATACGCTGCGTAAAAGCTATAGCCTGAAGGCGAAGCTGATCGGCAAGGCCAAATCGATACTCGGCAGAGGAGTGCCGGTAGCACCTTCTTCGAAGAGCTGAAGAGAGAACTCTCGGCTGCCTGCGCAGCCGAGAGATGTCATTCAGGCGTTTGGCCCGATGCGGGCGCATTCGCCCTGACCGACGTACTTGCTGAGAATGTCCCACTGCGGGCGGTCCTGACCGTCCTTCGGCTCAATGGACAGTTTGTATTTGCCCCATGCCGATCCTGCCGCCCAATACGTCATCGGAATGCAGTGTTCCTGCAAATAAACCAGCAGGTTATCCATCGCTTCCAGCAAGCGCGGTTCATCTGCCGGAATACCAAACTCACCGATATGGCCTTGCCTGTCATGCTTGATCAGCCAATCGATGAAAGGTTTGACCCGTTTGACGCCGAGCATGGTGTCGAAGTCGTCTTCCAGCGGTTCCTTGTATTGTCCGCTACTGTGTTTGTCCAGATACAAGTGGGCGGAAAATATCAACTTGTCGGAGGGGTCTTTCAGTTGCAGCAGCGGATCATTGAACTTGGGCCAAAGAAAACTGCTCGACCAGAAGTTTCCTTCGATGAACAAGGGGCGCTTCTCGTCATGTTTTCTGATGGCGTCGATACCGGCCTGGGCTGCTGCCGGCCAGTATTCGTCGGCGCCGTGTGGCTCGTTCATGATGTCGTAGGCGTAAAGCCCTTTCTGATCTTTCCAGCGCTTGGCGATGCGTTCCAACAAGTCCTCATATGCCGATATCGGTACGGCTTCGGTTCCTATGATCTGTTTCTGATAGCGGGCATAGTTATGGATATCGAGGATCACGCGTATGTCATGGTCGGCGGCTTGTTGGAAGGTTTGCTCGATCAACTGTGCGTAATCTTCGTCAAGCTCTGCATACAATTCTCGTTGCAGGCGTTCCCACATGATTGGGAAGCGAATGGTCTTAATTCCCTTCTCCTGCCACTGGGCAAAGTAGCCGGGGGCGGGGAAGAAATAATTTGTTTTATATTTTCCAGGAATGACATTCCCGGAGAATGCGGCTCCGCCAATGTTGAGGCCGATCAAATCGATATTTTCTGCCTCGCTTGCGGCACTCCCGAGCACAAGTGCGAGTCCGAGGAGTATTCCTTTTGACCGTTTCGAAGCGCTGCGTGTCCTTATCATCTGACTACCTCTTCTTGCTCTTTGAGAAGGTGCCGCAGGGGCGGCTGCTTCGTTTGTCCGACATGGGCGGGCAATGTTCAGTTTTTTCTAAGCGAATCTTCCTCACCGCGGTGTGTGATCCATGACTTGTCGCGGCGGGTATCCAACGAGTTTTCAATCGAATTACAGACAGAGAAGCTATTTATGAAAAATCCCCTCACCAAAAGGACGGATCCTTTGATAGGGAAGCTGAAACTACTGGATGAAGTGGAGACCGGGCATTTCATTTCCGAGCTGAGAAAGCGTGAGTCGCCAACGATTCTTGGTTTTCTCAATCAGCACGGCTACAACATTGCGCAACGTCACCCTTCGGTTCGGGATAGTTTTCTCCAGGTCAATTACCTGCTGCGCGATGGCATAGGCATCAAGATCGCCTGCATGCTCAACGGTTTGGAACCGAAGGCCAATCTTAATGGTTCTGACTTCATTCCAGAGTTGATCGACGATCTGGTAGGTGACTCCGAGGATCGTTACGAGCTGTTTGCGATGGGCACGCGAGAGCCGTGGTTGAGCGATGGCGCCCGCAAGCTGTTTGGGAACCGCATGTTCCATGCGATAGATGGATTCAAGCGTTCCGAGGATTACCTGGCGTTTTATCGGCAGCACCATGTACCGGGTCGCTATCCAATCATCGTTCTGGCTATGGGCATGCCGAAGCAAGAGCATGTGGCTCTGCATCTTCAGAAGGCGATGGACACTCCTGCTTTGCTGATCTGTGGCGGTGCGATTCTGGATTTCACGGCGCAGCGCTTCCCGCGTGCGCCGATGTTTTTTCGTCGATTCGGACTGGAGTGGGCGTTCCGCATGCTCATGGAGCCGCGCCGGCTGTTCAAGCGTTACGCCGTGGGTATCCCGCTATTTTTCTATTATCTGTCGCGTAATGCCTTCGCTGGATCTCGGCGCGTCGGCGGCTTCAACGCACTCAAGCGCGAACCCTGAACACAGACGAAAGGACGGACGCGTTATCGGCGCGTCCAGCAGCCCCTTGAAACTTCCTGCAGTTGCCCTTTTCACTGACTCGCTAGCGGGGAATGACCCGTAGCGTCATTAGCAAGCTGAACAGGTAGTGGCCCGAAAGCGTTATTGCATAAAGCAGCAGCACCGAGGTGATCGGTAAGTCCAGTAGATGCGCGCTGACGAAACAGGCGACCGTCAGGATTGCACGCTGCACGTTCAACATCAGGAGCAGGCGCTGGCCTTCGAATATCGATAGCAGATGCGACGCTGGCGCGTGTATGAACTGGAACAGAAGGTAGATCGCCAGGATCGATGCCAGCTCACCCGCCAGCTCCCACTGAGCCCCGAACGCAAGGGAGAACAGCGCCGGGCCGAAGACCAGCAGCAATAGCGTGGGAGCGACCGCGAGTGCAAGCAGCCGTTTGATGACCGAATAGGTGACCACGCGAATTTCGGCCGGGCGTTTGCGTCCCATCGAGGCGATTTCGGCGTAATAAGCCTTGCTTGTGGAATGCCCCAGCAGATTCATGGGCAGCGCCAACGTCATCATTGCCAAACCCAGTTGGCCGGTGGTTCGGGCGTCATAGACGGATGCGGTCAGTAATAGTGGCGCCTGGCTTGAGAAAATTTGCAGCAACTGCGATGGCAAGCGGTAGGCGGGAAAGCTCCTGTAGCGCTGCAACATGTACCAGCCTCGCCTCAGCGTAACGTGGCGCCAGTAGCGTCTCACGTCCGCGCGAAACGTCCGTATCAGTGTCATCGTTCCCGCGCCGGCGCCCAAGACCTGGCCCGCGAGAAGCCCGAGCGGCTTCAGTCCCACCATTCCCAACGCAATCTTGGCAATCGACCCGATGACGCTCTGCTGCAGCTGAGTCCGAGCGATGGTCGAATAGGCGCGTCGGCGTACTGCCCAGATCAGCAGCACCTCATATATACCTGCACTGAACAGGGCGAAGATCAAAATCCAGCGGTACGGTATCAGTGCCTCCACCGAGGCCACGGTCAGCAGAGCGGGGCCGACCAGCGCGAGCATCACGCTCAAGGCCAAGGTCATCAGGACGATGAGGAGGGCGGACAGCGCCATCAGGTTCATGGCCGTGCTGTCTCGGCGGGGCAGCGGGACGGCAAGCTCGTAACGCAGCGTCATCAAGGGCGTCAGTATCAGCAGCAGGGCGGTGAAAACCGAAAGAATGCCGAAGTGCTCGGGGCTGTAGATCCGGGTAAGGAACGGTATGGCTACCAAGCCCGCGATTCTCGCCAGCCCATTGCCGACGGCGAGAGTCGCCATACCTTTGAATATCTTCGCGGAAGAACCGCCTGCGAACCGTTGTGTGGCCGCAACGAGCTTTTCTGACAGGCTTAGAGTTGGCAATTGCAGTTCTCCCTGAGCGTGCCGTTTAGAGCAAGCGGGTCCGTCGCGGTCCTATGAGGGTGTTGCGCAGTGGCGTTTGGCTCTATTGCTGGAGCCGGAATGCGGCGGCTGCGAGCGATCCAGCCATATGAAGCTATGAAGACAGAAAAGTTTCGCCCCGCTCCAGCCCGAGCAGGCTTCGCATGGATGCGGCTGCGGCCGCTGCTTCACTGCCTCTCAGCGTTGGCTGCGCTCAGGATGCGCCAGGCCCGGTTGTCTTGAGCGGCTCACCCGCACCTTCGTCGTAGGTCAGCTCGCCACGTTCCAGTCTTGCCGGCGAGGTGTAGGGATGCAGCGTCAGCCGTTGTTCGTCCTGGATATGCCATACCTCGATACCCTGCAGCTTCAGCACGTCCGACACCATGGAGCGATGGCATCGCCACCAGAGAACCTCCGCGCACATCATGGCGGTTGGCTGGCGGGCGGCCAGACGCAGGAGCCGTTGCAATCCGCTGGCGAACTCCTCGCTTTTCAGATGCTCGGCGTAGCCGCGGAACGAGGTGTTGCGCCACGCACTCATGCTCGGCCCTGGAGGAGCTCGGCGGCGGCCGCCGAGCTCCTCTATCCACTCATAGCCGATGCCATGCTGGGCGAGCGAGGCTTCCAGATTCGCCGACATGAACTGAGGCAGGCGTCTCGACCCCGGGAAGCGGCGAACATCTGCGATCGCCTCGATACGGTAGTGGTGTAGCAGCGCGATGAGCGCCTCGGGCGTGTGCGTGGAATGGCCAATCGTCCAGATCTGTTGGGGCAGGGTCATCCGATTTTGCTCAGCGCGCTTCCTTTGTGCATCGCAACGTGGTCGGTCTTGTCGCTTTTGATCTCGTATTGGGGCTCGTCGGGGCTGGCCCTGCGCGTGTGCCCTTTGTAGTCGGTATCGCGCGTATGGACCTTGGTGATATGGCCAGTGACATGGCCGGCTTCTGAATTCCAGCGGACGTGATCACCAACTTTGAACGTGTGCTGCGTCATGGTGGCTCCGATTGCTGTCGTGGGGGTTCGTTTCGGGAATTACCGGGGCGGAAATCTCCCTTCCTCTCCTATCAGCCGACCGGAAATTAGAGGGTCTTGCTGTGACCGTTCGTCGGTTCTCCCTATAGCCGAAAGCGAACCTGCCGAGGGCGGAATTCAAAAAAATGACGCCGACTTGGCGAGTAAATAAACGATCTAAAGCGGCTGGGATACTATTAAGCGCAATATCAAAAAGCCACATTCTAATAGCGCATTAATGGCTGGCCAAAAAGATGGCGGAGATTTGGCGATCTAATGACGTCAAAAAAATTTTGAGTTCTTTTTAAAACCTATTATAAAGCCGCCACGCAACGGATTGCCGGGTTCACCCACTAGGTAATCCGGCGTCCTTTGCCAAGCGGTTCGTCCGGTTGCGCGTAGTGAGATATCTGCCAGTAAGCGCCTGTACGACTTAATTAACTCCCGCACTTTTTTAAAGGCTCCGGCCTTTCGAAGTATTAAGTTTCGGAGAGACTGAATGTCTATCAATGTTTTTACTGGTGCCCCTAAGGCACTTGTTCGCTCCATCGCTCTTGCTGCAGCATTTGGCACTTTCGCCATGAGCGGTCACGCAGCTGCTGATATTTCGATAACTGCATCGTCGGCGACTGCCTTCACCTCCTCGATCAACAAGTTCAACAGCACCGATTTCCTCAATGGTGTCTGGCGCAAGTCTGCAGGCCTTTCGGTCCCGGCATCGTCCGCTGCGATCGCCGCATTCAAGCCGGGCGTACAGATCAAGTTCGCTGACGGCCAGGTGCGCAAGATCACCCGCGTCTACGTGGTTGGTAAGAACATTAGCCTCTACGTCGACGGCGGCCTGCTCGATGGCGCCAAAGTTGGTGCACCGCGCACTGTCAGCACCGTAGTCAGCTCGAATACCGCGAAGCCAGCGCCGGCGCCGACTGCGCCCGCACCGACTCCGGCTCCGACTGCACCTAGCAGCAGCTACACGGCCAGCATGAATAGCTTTACCAACGCAGATTGGGAAAATGGCATCTACCGCAAGTCGGCTGGCTTCTCGATCCCTGATAACGCCGCTAACAAGTCCGCGTTCGTTGTCGGTACCTCGGTGAAACTGGCCGACGGTCAAGTGCGTCAGGTCGCTGCGGTCTATGACGTTGGCGCTCACCTGTCGGTGATGCTGAAGGGCTCTGCACTGTCGGCCAGCGCTGTGGGCTATCCGAAGACCATCAGCGTGGTGTCCGGCACTGGCGCGACCACGCCTTCGGTATCGAAACCCGCTCCGGCTCCGGCTCCAATGCCTGCTCCGACTCCAGCTCCGGCGCCTACCCCCCCGGTGGTCTCCGACGGCGGCGGCATCGACCTGGTTGGCGTCAACTTCGGTTCCGGCGTGTTCGATCCGGGCACCGTTCCGGGGGTCTACAACAAGGGCTACACCTACGCTGACGAGTCCTACTACAAGCGTCACAGCGAGCTGGGCTTCAAGCTGGTCCGTCTGGGCTTCCTTTGGGAACGTATCCAGCCCAAGCTCGGTACAGAGCTGAACGCGGCTGAGCTGGGGCGCATCAAGCTGTCGCTGGATCATGCACAGAAGCACGGCATCAAGGTCATCCTTGATATGCACAACTACTACCGCTATTACGGCAAGGTAATCAACTCACCGGAAGTACCGCGGGCGCAGTTTGCCGAGACCTGGCGCAAGATTGCCGTGGAGTTGTCCAGGCACCCAGCGCTGTATGGCTACGGTCTGATGAACGAGCCGTACAACACCGGCAATAACATGTGGCCGCAAACTGCCCAGGCAGCTGGTCAAGCGATCCGCAAAATCGACCCCACCAAGTGGATCATGATTGCCGGCGATCGTTACTCCAGCGCCTTCCATTGGCAGAAGTACAACACCCAGCTGATCAACGATCCGTGGATGCGCGATCCGAAGAACAACCTGGTCTACGAAGCGCACCAGTATCTGGACTTCGATTACTCGGGTACCTATACCAAGCGCGCCGAAACCTTCCATCCGATGCTTGGCGTCGAGCGGGTCAAGCCGTGGGTGGAGTGGCTGAAGAAGAACAAGCTGCGTGGTTACATTGGCGAGCATGGCATCCCGGATTTCTCTCCGTCTGCTGTCGTCGCTACTGACAACCTGCTGGCCTACTTGAACGAGAACTGCATCCCGAGCACCTACTGGGCAGCTGGTCCGCGCTGGGGTGAGAACATCATGTCGCTGGACGTTCGGAGCGGTAAGCACCGCCCACAATTGGCTCCGCTGCAGAAGCATGCAAAAGCCAAGAAAACTTGCTCCACCATCGGTCCGCTGTAAACCGCGACCAAAAATGAAAACGGGCCTACGGGCCCGTTTTTTTATGCTTTGAAAAAGGCGGCTACAAACAAGAGTGCTGCTCGTCGGATGCGGTTTCGCTCGGTGGGAAGGGTGGGGCGCGACTTCGGTTTATCGGAGCTGTTTAAACTATCGAGCAACCGTTTCGCTTGTTAGCTACGCCGTTACGCTTAAACCCATTAGTTTGGCGGCATTGCAAAGAATTGCGGGCAAGTTGCCATTAGCCGGGTTTGGAAAAGTTAAGAAAAAAGAGAAGTTTACGCAACTAACTATCCCGGTCGGGGGGCTTGCCGAAATAAGGGAACTCGAAAATACAGACCCGGTCACCATATATGTGCGCACCGAAATTACACAGTTCGCGGTTCTGCAATTGCTGTTTTTCTACGGACCGTGGTCTTCCGGCCAAGCCATATAAAAGGTGAATCAAAATGACGACACCCGACGAAGAAATCACTGGTTACGGTGGCCAGCCCAAGACCGGCCCCAATTCTGCTTCCAGCACTCCAACCTCTACCTCCAGCCAGTCCACCACCGGCTCGACGATGGGGCATGCAGCTGAAGACGCGAAAGCCAAGGCTCGGCACGCTGCCGATGAGGTGAAAACTCAAGGCAAGAGCCAGCTTGAAGGCTATCGCGAAACAGCTGCCGATGAGCTAGAAGCTGTCGCTCAAAGCGCGAAGGCAGCTGCTCAAGAACTGGAAGGTCAGGATCGTCTGGGCTTGTCCACTTATGTTTCAACCATGGCGCAAAGCATGGTCAAGCTCTCGGATGATCTACGCGGAAAGAGCGTGGATCAGCTGTTTCAGGACGTGAATCGGCTGGCACGGGATAACCCGGGCTTGTTCATTGCCGGCAGCGTTGCCCTCGGTTTCGGGCTGACCCGGTTCGCTCGTGCCTCCAGCAAGCGAAGTTCCCATGGCGACTATGGCCATCACGATAGCTCCACTTCGTTTTCATCCTCGGGCCGGGGTGGCCATTTCTCCGATCAGGATGAGCTGAACGAACGTCTGAACACCGGTGAGTCTGGAACGATTGGCAGCATCAGTAACGCCGGGGTTTCCTCAGCCACCAGTTCGCGTCCCGCTACGTCTACGAGCGGAACAGGCGCCGGTATCGGTAGTGGCACCACTGGCGCAGGCGTCGGGTCCGGTCTTGGCACCAGCAGCACTGGGACCAGCACAGGCACCGGTAGCGGCCTGGGTTCGACATCGGGCGCTGGTCTGGGCTCCACAACCAACCGCGACGGCAAAGGTACTGACGGAGGGCTTTTCCCATGAGCGAAGCACGTAAGACAACCACGACCACGGTGACACCGGAGCCAGGCATGCGCACCGAGAACGACACCTCCGTAGGAGGGCTGCTGCGACAGCTGACTCATGAAGTGCCGTCTCTTGTGACCAAAGAGCTGGCGCTGGCAAAAGCCGAACTGAGCGAATCCATCCGCGCCACCAAGGCCGGAGCTGCCAGCGTTGCGACCGGCGGTGCGGTGCTGCTTGGTGGTTTCATCGTCCTGCTCATGTCGGCGGTGTATGGCCTGAGTACGGTCATGGAGCAATGGCTCGCCGCGCTGATCGTTGGCGGTGTCGTCGTAGTGATCGGGCTGGTGATGGTGTCTGCCGGCAAGAAGAAGTTCGAGGCCTCCTCGTTCAAGCCTGAGCGCACCATTCACTCGGTCAACAAGGATAAAGAAGCCGTCAAGGGGCACACATCATGAGCACACGTAATCAGATAGATGCCGAAGCACAGAAGGATCCCGCCGAGCTGGAGCGGGAAATTGATCAGCAGCGAGCCGAGATAGGCAATATCGTTCACGCGCTGGAGAGCAAGTTGTCTCCGGGCGAGCTCATCGACACCGCACTGGGGTACGTGAAAGGTGGTGGCGGAGAGTTCTTTTCCAACCTGAGCAATACAGTCAAGGCCAACCCTGTGCCGACGGTACTGACATCGATAGGGTTGCTTTGGATGATGGCGGGGCAGAATCGTCAGCCGCATTCGAATGTCACCACTACCAGCTATGGCGCCTCAACCGGACCCTCGATGGGTGAGAAACTTTCGGCCAAGGCCGCTGGGGTCAAGCAACAAGGCGCTAGCATCAAGGACAAGGCCAGTCAGATGAGCCACAACATGTCCGAGTCGCTCGGCAATGCCCGTACACGGGCCAGCGACTCTGGGCGCCATGCCTCCGAAAGGCTGCGCGGTGGCGCTGACCGGGCGCGTGGTGGCTTCAATCACCTGCTCCAGGAGCAACCCTTGGCACTTGGTGCCATCGGTATCGCGTTGGGTGCGTTGCTGGCTGCTTCGGTGCCGCCGACGCGGCGTGAGGACGAGATGCTGGGTGAGGCCAGTGACCGCATGACCGACAAGCTTCGCCACAAGGCTGAGGAGGGATATCAGAAGATATCCGCCAAAGGCGAAGAGGTCGCGGCTCAGGTCAAGCAGCAAAGCGCCGAACACAGCGAAGCTCCTCGATCGAACTCGAGTTCGGCCAGCACAACCGGCTCGACCTCGGCTGGCTTGTGACGTCACGCAGCGTCGCTTCCGGCTCTGCCAAGCGGTAGATTTCGCCGGGAAGGGTTTGAGCCGCACCGGCGAAACTCAATGATGCGCCGCTTGTTGCCGGTGTAGCTCAGTAGGTAGAGCAGCGCATTCGTAATGCGAAGGTCGGGGGTTCGACTCCTCTCACCGGCACCAGTAAATTCAAGGCCTGCAGCGATGTGGGCCTTTTCTTTTCAAGCGACTGGAGTGGCTTGCATCAGGTAAGCAGAGGCTGAAACTTCCAGGCCGCCAGCGATGTCCAGAATGGGAAGGCGGTACCTGCCCACACGGCAAGCAAAGGCGCATGAAGCCGTGCCTGATCGCCCGGAATCCGGGATTGATCGTAGCGCTGCTAATCCAGCCAAGCCGTTGGGGCTCATCAGAGTTGCACAGGGCAAGACATGCTACGGGACAGTGCAACAACGTCCTTTCACACAACCTGATCAGGTACAGCATATGACCTTTCTACCCAAGCCCTTTTATCCAGCCCTGTTGGCAGGCCTGCTGCTCAGCCTGGGCGTCAACGCCAATACCCAGCTGGAGCAGCAAGTGCGCAAGGATGCCGCCGCGATAGAGCCCCAGCTGATCGAGTGGCGGCGGGATATCCATCAGCACCCTGAATTGGGCGAGCAGGAAACCCGCACCGCCAAGCTGGTCGCCGATCATCTCAAGTCGCTGGGCCTGGAAGTCACGACCGACATCGCCCGTACCGGCGTCATCGGTATCCTCAAGGGCGCCAAAGCCGGGCGCACGGTAGCGTTACGCGCCGATATGGATGCGCTGCCCATCAAAGAGCCGGCGGGCTTGCCCTTCGCCTCCCAAGCGCGGGGCGACTACCACGGCACTGAGGTGGATGTGATGCATGCCTGTGGCCACGATGCGCACACGGCCATGCTGATGGCCACTGCCAGTGTGCTGGCCGGGATGAAGGACCAGCTTGAAGGCACGGTCATGTTTATCTTCCAGCCCGCCGAGGAAGGTTCCAGCCTGGTCCAGCCAGGACCAGACGCCAGCTGGGGCGCAAAGAAAATGCTGGAGGAAGGGCTATTCGAATCGTTGAAGCCGGACGCCATCTTCGCCCTGCACGTTATGCCGGGCCCATCAGGGCAGATTAGCTGGCGCACCGGTGCCACCACCGCCGCCAGCGACATGCTCAATATCCGCGTCACCGGCAGCCAAGGCCACGGCGGCATGCCCTGGAATACCGTTGACCCCATCGTCACGTCGGCTCAAGTGATCAACGGCATCCAGACCGTAGTCAGCCGCAAAGCCAACCTCACGCTCTCGCCGACGGTCATCACTATCGGCACCATCAACGGCGGTAGCGGGCCGAATATCGTCCCGGAAACCGTAGAGATGTCCGGTACCATCCGCACCTACGACGAGGGTGTCCGCGCGCAGGTCGGTGATGACCTGAAGCTCAGCGCGCAGAAGATTGCCGAAAGCGCTGGAGCAACGGCGCAGGTATCGGTCGAGCCCATGTACAGCACTACTATCAACGACGCCGAACTGGCCGAGCGCATGGCCCCTGCCATCGAACGGGCTGCCGATGGCAAGGTGGGCACTGCCGAACTGCCAGGCGCGGCTGAAGACTTTTCCTTCTTTGCCCAGCAGGTGCCTGGTCTCTATATGTTTCTCGGTATCACTCCGGAGGGCCAGGATCCGGCTAACTCCGCACCCAATCACAATCCTGAGTTCTTCGTAGATGAGAGCGCGCTGGTGGTGGGAACGCGAGCGATGTCTACGATGGTGGTGGACTTTCTGTCAGGCGGGAACTGACAGGGCTTGCTCCGCTGCTTGCTTAACCGCCAGTGAATCCATTGGTTAGGCTGTTATGCATAGGAACGTTTAAGCAGAGCTGCTGGCACGAGCAGTTTTGTAGAAGCAGCTTGCTGGCGTTTGGCGACCTGTTCGGAGCGATCGCAGCAAGCCGGCTCTTACGGCAACGAGGAGCAGACTTCCTGCCCCTATCGCCAATTATCGTTGGCCGCTCCAGAGGGAGCGACCTTGCAGGTAGCCCGTTAGCGGGCGTGAATTTCGTCAACCGCATCGTTACGGGGTGTTTGTCGCTGTTTTTCACGTGCTTTGTCGGGAAGCTCAGTTCGCGGCGAGAGCTTCTGAGTCGGGTTGTCCATTTGTCGCCGTCTCGCCTCGAGCCGGCGCCTGCTCGTAAAGCTTGACCATATGGTCGAGGTTGGCGCGCACGCGACTTTTCATGGCCTCGACCACGGCCCGCAGCTCGGCTCGCTGGGTGTCGCCGAAGGCGTTGATCAGGTTTGAACCGATCTGGCTGATCTGCGGGACCTCCGCAAATCCGCAGGACTGCTTCGGCACCCAGGTTTCGAGAAAACTCGACAGCTTGACGACGCGCTGCGGAAGCAGCGCGATCTGCGGAACGGCATATGCCAGGGCGGTGATGGCGCCATGCAGGCTGGTGCCGCAGTAGAGCTTGCTGGTGGCGATGCAGCGGATGATGTCTTCGATGTTGCCGCTGTCGACACGGTAAGCGCGCTCGTCGCCCAGCAGGCTGTGCAGCTTGTCGAGCGGGCCGTCGTCGGAATGCCCAGGGGCTTTACCGATGGTGAGCAGGGCGATCTTCAGCCCGGTGCTGACGTTGAGTTCGGTCAGTTGCTGGGCGATCGCCTCGATGCGCCGCTTGGCGTGGTGATCGGATATATGGAAGACGATATGGCCGGGCTCGGTCGAGTCGACCTGCTGCGGGAAAATATCGGATATGAGTATGGCGCTGTCGGGCACCAAGTTGTGCTCGACACCAAGCTTGTCCAGTTCGGCCGAGGTTTCGCGGTCACGCACCGAAACATAGGTGCAATCCTTGAGATTTCGGCGAATGGCTTGGTGGATCACGGGTTTCTTCCGGCTGATCTCGTTACCGCCCACGCTGTTGTACATCACCTTGTAACCGGGCAGGTCGCGCTCGCCCAATACCAGCGGGATATCCGACGGAATCGAGGTGAACAGTCGGCTCAGGCGAATGAATGCCTTGTGGCCGATGAGGTAGGGGCTGGCCTTGATCGGGTAGTAGATCGCCTGCGGCGCGAGGTAGCCGATGATGCTTTCCCATTGCGCGGTCAGGCATTCGCCGCCGGCGACGATGAGCATGGTTTTAGGCTGGTCACGGGTTATTTCCAGTGCTTTCTTCAGCGGAATGGTAGGTAGCGCGCCATAGCTCGAAAGATCGGATTTCTTGGTCGCCGCGACCAGTACGGAAAAGCGGCCGTCCGCTTCCAGGTAACGTTTGAGGACGATTGCAAAGAGCAGGTCGCCATAGTTGTGCCGGTCATAGGCTCCATAAGCAATTACGTTTACCCGGTCAGTCATGGCGTCGGACTCCTTTCGATTTGTTTGAACTGGACGTAGAGCAGGGCGTTCTTCAGTGTCAGCGCCACGGCGGTGGCGAAACAGGCGCCATTGACGCCGTAGCGCGGAATCAGAATCAGGTTGAGCGCCACGTTGATCACACAGGCGGCGATGTTGTTGTGCAGGTAGCGGCGATGGTTGCCTGTCATGGTCATGAAGATGCCAAGCGGTCCTGCAGCCAGCACGAAGAAATAACCAGCAGCCAGCACCAGCAACGGGTAGACGCCCTGTTCCCGATACTCGGCGCCGAACACGGCCAGGATGTATTCGCGCAGCAGGCCGATGGCGAGCAGGATCACCAGGGCCAGCGCAAGCATGAAGCGCGAATACTTACGCACGATGGCGAATGCCCCCGCACGGTCGTTCCGGGCCCAGCGTTTCGAGATGTCGGGGGCGATGGTGCCGTTGATGATGAACAGCAAGGTCGTCGAGAGCGCGGCGATCTTGGCAGCTATGTAATAGATGCTGACCTCGCTGGCCGAGCGCAGTACGCCGAGCATCAAGGTGTCGGACAGCTCGATGATGCTGTTCATCACGGCGATGAGCATCAGCGGTACGCACAAGGTGAGCATTTCCTGCCAGCTGAGCGCGTGTTCGGAATCGGACGCCGGTAAGCTGGAATGGGCGCGCCATATCGAGCCAAGAATGGCCAGGCCATAGCTGATCGCAAAGCAGCTGGCTACAGTGGTCAGGTCATTACCGGAGATCGCGACCAGCAGCAACGTCAGCGTTGGTTGAAACGCGGTCTGCCAGAACAGTCCCTCGCTGGTTCTATGTTTGGCTTTCAGCGTCTCGCTGGAGATGCTGAGCAACGACAGGCCGAGCGCGGTGACTGCGAACAGTACGGTGGCGTGAGCGAAATGCGCCTGGGTGGTTTCGGAGAAATACACCACCGCCAGGCCGATCAGGAAGACCGGAACGTTCATCAGCGTGGCGAGGCCCAGCGCACGGTGAAAGTAGCGACGTTGCTGGCCATCGCTCAATGAAGAAATACTCTTCAGACAGGCGATGTCCAACCCAAGCCGCGCCAGCAGCGAAAGAAAGATGCCCAAGGCGACGCAAAAGAACACCGTACCGGCGAGCTCGGGAACCAATAGGCGCGCCAGCAGAATATTCAGGCCGAGCGTAGCCGCGGCGCCGCTGCCTTTGGTAAAGATCAAACGGGCGTATTTGAGAAGGTCTGCGCTCATTCGTGGCTGTGGGGCGTCCGTTGCATATCCCGATTTCATTCGATGCTCCTGCGGCCGCGAAAGCGGCATAAGCCATATCTGGCGTATCCGCGTGGCAATTTTCGGGGCGAGCCGAGATTCGCCGACAGATCAACCGCATGTTCCGGTCGTTGCGCTGCGCGGTTGCGCCTGCAGTCAGCGATGCACTGAACTGAGACTCCATCAAGAGCGTTGGCGAGGCCGAAAGTTCCTTGGTTACCGTCGCCACACGCAACAATTACGCTCCGCTCAGGCCGATAACGCGGGCCACTCCGGTACGTCATGGATACCGGCGCAGGCGGATTTCACGAGTCTCTGTCTGGGCGACAGCCGGAGCGGCCGTAGGAGAACTCTTGTACGGTCCGGTCGTCCCATTTTTTGATGGTTTCGGTTTTTATCAGCTCGGGGGTAACGCAATGGCATTGCTGGATACGCGCGGCATCGGCAGTTTCGAGTTGCTGAAACGCACCGTGAAGGAGTTCAGCAACGATGACATGACGACCTATGCATCGGCGCTGGCCTATCGAGCGATTTTTTCGTTGTTCCCCTTCCTGCTGTTTCTGATTGCCATGCTGGGCATGCTCAATCTTGAGGATTTCTTCGCCTGGCTGCGCGAGCAGGTATCGCTGATGCTTCCGCCCGATGCACTGCAGCTGGTCAATCCGGTGATCGACCAGATGCAGGAGCAGAAAAGCGGGCTGCTATCGATAGGTATTCTTGTTGCGTTGTGGTCCGCGTCGATCGGCGTTCGCTCGCTGATGAATGCCATGAACAAGGCCTACGACGTCAAGGAGGGCCGGCCGACCTGGAAGCTGATGCTGTTGGCGGTCGTTTATACCGTCGGCCTGGCGCTGATTCTGCTCTCGATGGCAGGTTTGATGGTGACTGGACCGCAGGTGATCGAGTGGCTCGCCGAGCAGGTAGGCCTGAGGGACATTGTGGTAACGCTGTGGACGTGGCTGCGCTGGCCGGTAATCGTGTTTCTGATGATGCTGGTCGTGGCGTTGCTGTATTACGTCACGCCAGACGTCGAGCAGGAGTTTCGCTTCATCACGCCGGGTTCAGTGCTGGCGGTCATCGTCTGGATTGCCGCATCGGTGGGCTTCGGTATCTACGTGCAGAACTTCGGCAACTACGACGCCACCTACGGCAGTATCGGGGCGGTCATCGTGCTGCTGCTCTACTTCTATATTTCCGCAGCGGTGCTGCTGTTCGGAGCGGAGATGAATGCTGTCATCGAGCATGCGTCGTCCGAGGGCAAGGATGAGGGGGACAAGCGCGTCGATGGCTAAGGTCGCCGACTCGGCTCGCGCGAACAACTGTCAAGGCTGGTGGTCCATTGATTTCATTGCAGAATCTTTCGGGCGCAGCCGGCGCTAGCCACGGCGGGTTCCGGCTGAGCGAGTTAGCCGTCGCTCGTCTTCCGAGGGTGCTGCATCGAGACCTTACGGAGACGCTCCATCTTGCATATCGCCGACATGACAATGTTCTACGCCCCCGCCAGTGGTGGGGTGCGTACCTATCTCGAGGCCAAACACCGCCGGCTGCAACTGTATTCGGGGGTGCGCCACAGCATCTTGGTGCCGGGCGACAGTCATAGCCATAACGGCGGTATTTATCAGATACCCGCACCGGCGCTGCCTTTCGGCAAGGGCTACCGTTTCCCGGTACGGCGCGCTCCGTGGCGCAATCAGTTGCGCATCTTGCGCCCCGATGTGATCGAAGTCGGTGATCCGTACATGACCGCCTGGGCGGCGCTGGACGCGGGACGACGTCTCGACGTTCCGGTCATCGGGTTCTATCACTCCGACCTGCCGCTGCTGGTAAGCAACCGCATCGGCGGGTGGCTGGGCACGAACATGAACGGCTACGTCTCGCGGCTGTACAGCGGCTTCGACCGTGTGCTTGCGCCGAGTCGGATAATGGCCGAAAAGCTGCAGGACCTTGGCGTCGGCGATGTCTATGTGCAGCCCTTGGGCGTGGATCTGGAAACCTTCCGCCCGGACCGACGCGATCCTGAACTGCGCCGGAAGCTGGGGTTGCCAGACGAGGCGCGGCTGATGATCTTTGCCGGACGCGGTTCCAGAGAGAAGAACATCGATGTCCTGCTGGACACCGCTCGGTCACTTGGCAAGCCCTACCATCTGTTGTTGGTTGGGTCGCGCATGCCTCACCGGGTGCCGGAGAACGTTACGGTGATCGACCGTTTCTGTCCGGCAGCCGACGTGGCGCGTTATATGGCCAGCTGCGATGTGTTGCTGCATGCCGGTAACCAGGAAACGTTCGGGCTGGTAGCACTGGAAGCCATGGCCTGTGGCATTCCGGTGGTTGCTGCGCGAGCCGGTGCATTGCCTGAGCTGGTGCCGTTTCATACCGGCCGCCTGTGCCGCCCGCTGGATGCACTGGCGATGGCGCAGACGGTGCGCGAGATCTTCGAGGACGACCCACGCTTACTGGGTGCCCAAGCCCGCCAGCACGTCGAAGCTCATCATGCCTGGGACGCCGTAGTGGCTGGTCTGCTGGCGCACTATCACGCGGTAATGGGGACTGTCGATCTGCCGGTCGCCGTGCATGGCTGAGCGCAGCCTGATGCTGGTGCTGCATGACGTGGCGCCGGAAACCTGGCCTGACTACGAACCCTTTGTCGAAGCCGTCGATGCGCTGGGCCGGATTCCGATTTCCTGGTTGGTGGTGCCGGATTTCCATCACCGCAACCGACTCGAAGACCATCATCAATTCAGGCATATGCTCGATGGGCGTCTCGCCCGCGGTGATGAGCTGATACTGCACGGCTACCATCACGCAGACGAGGCGCCGGCGCCTCGCACGCCTCGCGAGTGGTTCATGCGCCGGGTGTTTACGCATGAAGGCGAGTTCTATTCGCTGAATCGGCACGAGGCAGCCAGGCGTCTGCAGCGAGGCATCGAGCTGTTCGAGCGAAACCAGTGGCCCTTGCACGGTTTCGTCGCGCCGGCGTGGTTGTTGGGTACCGGCGCGCGGCAGGCCTTGGCGGCAACTGGTCTGAGCTATACCAGCGATCCGGGGCATTTCTACCTGTTGCCCGATTACACCGCAATAGACGCACCCGGCTTGGTCTGGAGCGCGCGCAGCGCCTGGCGCCGCGGCATGTCACATCTAGTCAGTGAAAAAATGCTCAGCCGGCACCGTCAGGCAGCGGTGTTGCGTCTCGGGCTGCATCCGGTCGATATGCGCCACGAGTTTTCTCGTCGCTACTGGCTTGATTTGCTGGCTCGGCTGCTGGCGGAAGGAAGAACGCCAATGACCAAAATCGAGTGGTTGCGCCGGCACGCACCTGTATCGAGCGCCGTGGCATGAACCGCCGCTGGTGGCTATTGTTCGGCGCCTTGCTGATCGCGGCACTGGTTCCGTTTCTGTTGGGCGGCAGCGGACTGTTCGAGCGGTTGCTGCGCTTCCCGCCGGGGCTGTTGTTGGCGATGCTTGGCATGATCGTGCTCGGCTGGTATCTCAATGCGTTTCGGTTGCGACTGCTGATCGGGCGCCGTCGCCTGCGGCAGCCTCGCGCGCTGGGCATCGTCATCGCCACCGAGTTTGCAATCTGCGCCACGCCGGGCGGGGCCGGCGGGCCGCTGACGATGATGGCATTGTTGCTTCGCCAGGGCGTGACGCCTGCCAAGGGCACCGCAACCTTTGCCGTCGAACAATTGGCCGATCTACTGTTCTTCAGCTGCGCGCTGGTGGGTGTGTTGATTTACGCGGTAACTCACTCGATCAACACCTATATCGCCAGCCTGCTGGGTTTCAGCGCTGCGTTGCTGCTCGGCCTGATGGTGCTGCTGGCGTTGCTTGGGCGTTTCCATCGGCAGGTATTTTTGATCAACGGTTGGCTGGCCGGTCGTCTGGGCATGAAGGCCCCACGAAAGCGCTTCTGGGCGCGCAAGGTGTTGAGCTTCCGCAATGCTCTGTTGGATTGTTTCCGGCTGCCGCGGGCGATCCTGCTTGGCGTGTTCGTACTGACGACACTGCACTGGCTGCTGCGTTACAGCGTGCTTTACCTCACCCTGCAGGGGTTGGGTAGCCAACTCGCCTGGGCGTGGACCTTCATCATCCAGCTACTGGCCCTTACTGCCGGGCAGTTGAGCTTGTTGCCGGGTGGTGCAGGCAGTGCCGAGTTGGCATCGGCTGCCTTGCTCGCGCCTTTGGTAGGCAAATCAACCGCTGCGGCCGCCATCCTTGTCTGGCGCTTCGTTACCTATTACTTCTATCTGATCGTTGGCGCGCCGCTATTTTTTCACCTGGCCGGACGACCGCTGTTCAACCGGCTGATGAAAAAAGCACGTAGCGGTTGAACCTTTCTGGCCTGGAAGCGTGTCGATACCGCTTTTCGGAAAAGCGAAACTATCGCGCGATTGGCTCGGTCCATTGTTCATAACCCACGAAGCGAGAGGAACATGCCATGAGCAGCTCTGAAGACAAAATGAAAGGCAACCTCAATGAAGCGGCCGGAAAAGTAAAACAAGGGCTCGGTGAGGCTACCGACAACCAGCGCATGAAGAACGAAGGGCAACGTCAGGAAGTCAAGGGTGAGGCGCAGCAGGTGAAGGGAGAAGCCAAGGACACCCTGAAAAAAGGCATCGATCGCGCCTGATGACGCCATGAGAAATGCCCGCTCCCTGCGGGAGTGAAATGACGAACCCCACTTAAGAGTGGGGTTCGTCATTTTTGGCGAGCCTGAATGCGTGGCGGTTAGCCTGCTCGCAGCGAAGCGAAGCCGCTCAAATAAAAAGCCCCGGCTAGAAACCGGGGCTTTTAGTTGGAGGCCCTGCATGCAGGGCTTCAACAGCTGTGGCTATCAGCTCTGACGCTTCTTGTCGTCGTCCTGCTCGTCGGCTTCGTCAGCCTCAGGATCCGCTTGCGTGGCGGGCTTGAACGGCTCTGCCTCGGGTTGCGTGGTCTCGGCGAAGACTTGTTCGACTTCCGGCTCTGTTGTGAACTGCTCAGGCTGTGGGGCGGCTTCAGCAATCTTTTCCTCGCCGCTGGCTGCGCTGGCCGTTTGTTCGGCTGGTGCATCGCCAATTGGCGCGCTCACGATCTCCGGGCTGGCCAGGTCTGACGACAAGTCTGCTTCGGCTTGAGTTTCGGTTGCTGTCTGAGCCCGAGTTTCGACTGCTTTTGCTTCAGTTTCAGCGGCTTCCTTTGCCAGACGCTCCTGCTCGAGGCGGCGACGACGTACCTCGCGCGGATCGTTAGGCGCACGACCGGTCATGGTCGGGGCTGGTGCCGGCTCGATCGACGCCGGAGCAGGCTGCTCAGCGACAGGTGCGGCTGCTTCAGTGGGCGTGGGCTCGCTCACGATCGACTCAGGCTGACCGGCTACCTGTGGGGCAGACGCAGGGGCAGGCTCGGCTTGCGCAGCGAATACCTCAACGGTGTCTGCCTGAGCAATCGGTGCGACGCTTTCGGCTGGCTCAGCCACTTCGGTTTCGGCAGCGGTCTCGTTGGCCGTTTCAGCTTGTATCGGTGCTTGTGGAGCAGCCTCGACGTCTGCCTGGGCTACAGCTGGCGCCGTATCGGTATCGGCAGTGTTAGCAGCGAGAGCCGCTGCGGTCGCAGCAATGGCGACCTGCTCGGATTTCACCGGAGCATTGCTTTCGTTGACTTCGGCTGTGGTGGTCTCGCTTTCGCCGTCGATCTCGTTCCCGTTAGCGTCGCGCTGACGATCACGGCGGTTGCTGCGACGACGCTGGCCACGGGAACGGCGCCGTGGGCGATCACCGTTCTCGGTCGAATCCTGCTCGTCCTGGGCGTTCTCAGTCGTTTCGTTCTGTTGCAACTCTTCCGCGCTCACGCTTTGCTCCGCGCGCGGCTTGCGATCCTCGCGAGGCGGGCGCGGCTTACGCTCGGTAGTTTCCTCACCGGTGCCGGCGTTTGGAGCGGTCTGCGTTGGTTCGTCGAGCGGTGCGCGCAGTTCGCGCTTGCGCTCTTCGCGGGGCTGACGGTCTTCACGAGGGGTGCGTTCGCGGCGTGGCTGCTGCTGCGAAGGGCTATCGTTGGCCTCGATCGACTCACGGGCTTCGCGTGGCTTGCGCTCTTCGCGTGGCGGGCGCGGCTGACGCTCTTCGCGGGCCTGACGTTCTTCGCGAGGGGCGCGCTCTTCGCGCGGAGCACGTTCCTCGCGTGGCTTGCGCTCTTCGTCACGATTACCGCGTGCGTCGCGACGGCGGTTTTGTTGACGACCGCTACGGCGCTCATCGTTGCGTTGCGGGCGGCTGCTCGCGGCAGGTTTCTTCTCGGCTTCGACCGTCGGAACTTCCTGCTTGCCGGCGAAGAGGCCAACCAGGGATTTGACCAGCCCCTTGAACAGGCTCGGCTCCGGAGCGACAGGCGCAGCTGCTATTGGCGCGGGGGCGGGCGTCGGTGCAGGGGCGGTGCGCTGTGGTGCAGTTTTCACTGCGGCTTCCTGGCGAACCAGCGTACGTGTAGAGCTGACTGGCTGAGCTTCCTCGACCTCGGTCGGGCTCATCTCGTAGCTGGCCTGGCCGGCGACGATTTCCGGGCTGTCGTCACGCAAACGCTGCACTTCGAAGTGCGGCGTTTCCAGGTGATCGTCCGGCAGAATGAAGATCCGCGCGCGGGTGCGCAGTTCGATCTTGGTAATGGCATTGCGCTTTTCGTTGAGCAGGAAGGCTGCGACCTGGAACGGCACGCGGGCGCGAACTTCGGCGGTGCGGTCCTTGAGTGCTTCCTCTTCGATCAGGCGCAGGATGGCCAGGGAGAGTGACTCGACGTCACGGATGATGCCTTGGCCGTTGCAACGAGGGCAGACGATGCCGCTGGTTTCGCCGAGCGATGGACGCAGACGCTGACGGGACATTTCCAGCAAGCCAAAGCGCGAGATGCGACCGACCTGAATGCGTGCGCGGTCGGCTTCGAGAGCCTCGCGTACCTTCTCTTCCACGGCGCGCTGGTTTTTCGCTGGAGTCATGTCGATGAAATCGATAACGATAAGACCACCGATGTCACGCAGGCGCAGCTGACGAGCGATCTCCTCGGCTGCCTCCAAGTTGGTCTGCAGCGCGGTTTCTTCGATATCGCCGCCTTTGGTGGCGCGTGCCGAGTTGATGTCGATGGACACCAGGGCTTCGGTGGGGTCGATGACGATGGATCCGCCGGACGGCAACTTCACTTCGCGCTGGAAGGCGGTTTCGATCTGGCTTTCGATCTGGAAGCGGTTGAACAGCGGCACGCTGTCTTCGTACAGCTTGATCTTGCTGGCGTACTGCGGCATCACTTGCTGGATGAACGAAAGGGCTTCGTTCTGCGCTTCGACGCTATCGATCAACACCTCGCCAATGTCCTGGCGCAGGTAGTCGCGGATGGCGCGGATGATGACGTTGGATTCTTGGTAGATCAGGAAGGGAGCGGGGCGGTCCTGGGAGGCTTCCTTGACTGCGCTCCATAGCTGCAGCAGGTAGTCCAGGTCCCATTGCATCTCTTCACTGGAGCGACCAAGGCCGGCGGTGCGGACGATCAGCCCCATGTCAGCGGGTACGTTGAGGCCGTTCAACGCTTCGCGCAGCTCGTTACGCTCTTCGCCCTCGATGCGGCGGGAAATACCGCCTGCTCGCGGGTTGTTCGGCATCAGTACCAGATAGCGGCCAGCCAGGCTGATGAAGGTGGTCAGAGCAGCGCCCTTGTTGCCGCGCTCTTCCTTCTCGACCTGGACGATGACTTCCTGACCTTCGCTCAGAACGTCCTTGATATTAACGCGGCCTTCCGGAGCCTTTTTGAAGTACTCGCGGGAAATTTCCTTGAGGGGGAGGAAGCCGTGGCGGTCGGCTCCGAAATCAACGAAAGCGGCTTCAAGGCTGGGCTCGACGCGAGTGATCTTGCCCTTATAGATGTTGGCCTTCTTCTGCTCGCGGGCGCCAGATTCGATATCGAGATCGAACAGGCGCTGGCCGTCGACCAGTGCAACACGCAACTCTTCGGGTTGAGTTGCGTTAATCAGCATTCTTTTCATGTAGTACCGTCGGTTTCCAGGGCAGCGGAAACGGCGTTCGGCACACACGACTCTCGCGGTCGGTGTCAGGTGAGTCAGGAATGGTTGTAAGGCACTCCAGTGTCCAGCGATGTGAGGCCAGTTGGGCCGGCGTCGCGACGACGTCTCCTGCTTCTGTCGGAACAGAGGCAATTGTTCGGGGAGGAGGAATCAGCAATCGGTAGCGGACGGAATGAAGCGTCTGTGAAAGCCTTTGCTACGCAATCCGATGGCTGTGCATCTCCACCCAACACTCATACTTTGAAAATCGGGTGCCGCTCACAGAGTCCGGGAGCGGGTTATCGATTATCGCGATTCCCCAGCGGGGGCACGCATCATGTCTTCAAGGCTTGTTTCGGTGCCTCTGCTACTGAGAGAAGCTCCGTCGGACGGCCTCACGTCCTCGAACAGTGCTGAGTCGGGAATGGCGGTTTCGCTGGCATCCCTCGACTTGGCCGCTTTTGGCGGCGTCTGGACTATAACAGCAATGTTTCGGTGCTTCAAATAAGGGAAAATTGCTATCATCCGCGGATGACCAATACCCCCTCTCAGACCTCCGGCGTGCAACTGCTCGAGGTCTCGCCGGAGCTTGCCGGCCAGCGCATCGACAATTTTCTCCGTACTCAGCTCAAGGGCGTGCCCAAGACGCTGATTTACCGCATCCTGCGTAAAGGCGAGGTGCGTGTGAACAAGGGGCGGATTAAGCCCGAATACAAACTCCAGGCGGGTGACGTCGTTCGTGTGCCGCCGCTTCGGCTGTCAGAGCGGGACGAGCCGGTTCCGCTGGCGCAGGGGCTGCTCGAGCGGCTGGAAGCAGCGATCGTCTACGAAGATAAGGCGTTGATCGTACTGAACAAGCCTGCAGGGATCGCGGTGCATGGTGGCAGCGGTCTCAGCTTTGGTGTCATCGAAGCGCTGCGCCAGCTGCGCCCGGACGCAAAGGAGCTGGAATTGGTGCATCGCCTGGATCGGGATACGTCCGGGCTGCTGATGATTGCCAAAAAACGCAGCATGTTGCGCCATCTGCATCAGGCGCTGCGCGGAGACGGTGTCGACAAGCGCTACATGGCACTGGTGCGTGGCCGCTGGGATGCCGGTAAGAGGCAGGTGAATGCGCCACTGCTGAAAAATACCTTGCGCTCAGGTGAACGGATGGTCGAGGTCACCGAGGACGGCAAGGAGGCGCTGACGCTTTTCCGTGTGCTACGTCGTTTCGGTGACTTTGCCACGCTGGTCGAGGCTAAGCCGGTGACGGGACGTACTCATCAAATTCGTGTGCATGCGCGTCATGCCGGTCATGGCATCGCTGGTGACAGCAAATATGGTGATGAAGAGTTTTCCCGAGTTATCCGTGAGCTGGGCGGCAAACGCCTGTTTCTCCACGCCTATGCCTTGAAGGTGCCTCTGCCGGACGGTGGTGAACTGAGCCTAGAGGCGCCGGTCGATGATACCTGGGCGCGAACGTTGGAGCGGCTTGGTGAATAGATACGACCTGTTGATCTTCGACTGGGATGGAACCCTGGTGGACTCGATCGGGCGCATCGTCGAGTCGATTTCCGTCGCGGCGGCGAACTGTAGCCTGCCCGCCCTTGACGAAGACATCATCAAAGGCATCATCGGGCTCGGTTTGCCCGAGGCGATCGCCGCGCTGTATCCGCATGTGACGGATGTGAAAAGGGTCGAGGCGTTTCGTCGTGCCTATGCCGATCATTATCTTCTACTGGAAGCTAAGCCATCGATGCTCTATCCGGGGGTTGCGCTGGCATTGCAGCAGTTACGCGAGCAGGGACACCTGCTTGCCGTTGCGACTGGAAAAGGGCGGCGCGGGTTGGATAGGGTGCTCGCAGGTCAGGGTTGGAGCGATTTTTTCGATGTGACCCGCTGCGCGGATGAGACCGCGAGTAAGCCTGATCCGTTGATGATTCACGAGATTTTGGCGCACTGCGGCGTCCGTCCTGAGCGGGCCTTGATGATCGGGGACTCGTTGTTCGATCTCGAGATGGCCAGGCGGGCGGGGGTAGATAGTGTCGCTGTCTCCTATGGTGCGCAGACTCTTGAAGTATTGCAGGCCTGTGCGCCGTGCATGTCCATCAATCACTTTTCGGAGCTCGGTGACTGGCTGTGCTCCACTGATACCGCTCTCGAGGTAGTTGAATATGTCGGATGAATGGAGCGCGCCCGTAGTCGAGTCTGAGGACAAGGAAGAGCGCAACAGCTGGAAGGTACTGGAAAAGACCTTGCTTGCCGGTGTGCAGGAACAGCGGCGAGCTCGGCGCTGGGGAATATTCTTCAAGCTGTTGACCTTCATCTATCTCTTTGGCGCTCTTTTGCTGTTCTCCCCGTTGTTGCAAGTCGGTGACGGCAAAGGTGCGAGCGGTAGCCATACTGCGGTAATCAACGTCCGTGGAATGATTGCCGATGAGGAGTCGGCGAGTGCGGACAATATTGTCGGGGCGCTGAGAGCGGCCTTCGAAGATTCCAGCACCAGGGGCGTGGTGTTGCGGATCAATAGCCCGGGCGGTAGCCCAGTGCAGTCTGGCTACATTTACGACGAGATTCGCCGGTTGCGTGGCGAATATCCTGCCGTCAAGGTCTATGCAGTGATTACCGATCTGGGTGCGTCGGGCGCCTACTACATCGCTAGCGCCGCGGATGAAATCTATGCGGACAAGTCGAGCCTGGTCGGTTCCATAGGAGTCACGGCGGCTACCTTCGGATTCGTCGAAACGATGGATAAGCTTGGGGTGGAGCGCCGGGTCTACACCTCGGGTGAGCACAAGGCGTTTCTTGATCCATTCCAGCCGGAAAAACCGGAGGAAACCGAATTCTGGCGAGGTGTGCTGGGAACCACTCATCGCCAGTTCATCGAAAGCGTCAAGCGGGGTCGCGGAGATCGTTTGCGGGTCGCTGAGCATCCCGAGCTGTTTTCCGGGCTTATCTGGTCTGGTGAACAGGCGCTGGAGCTCGGCCTGATCGATGGGCTTGGAAGCACCAGCTACGTTGCGCGCGAGGTGATCGGAGAGGAAGAGCTGATGGACTTCACCGTCAAAGATTCCGCTCTGGATCGTTTTACGAAGAAGCTGGGTGCCAGCGTCGGTTCACAGCTGGCTTTGTGGATGGGGTTTCAAGGGCCGCAGCTGCGCTAGCTGTCAGGGCACCTCGATCCCAGCGTTATTGAGCATGTCGACCAATCGAATCAGGGGGAGCCCGATCAGACTCGTGGCATCGGGGCCTTCCGTGGCTTGGAACAGGCTAACCCCCAGTCCTTCGGCCTTGAAGCTGCCTGCGCAGTCAAAAGGCTGTTCGGCTTGCAGGTAGCGCTCGATCTGTTGATCGTTGAGCTCTCTGAAGCGCACCGTAAACGGCGTGCAGTCGACCTGGATGGCTCCGCTTCGGCTGTCCAGTAGTGCCAGTCCTGTCAGAAAGCTTACGCCTTTGCCGCTGCAGGCTCGCAGTTGCTGCGTTGCTCGTTCGAATGTGTGAGGTTTGCCTAGGATTCGTTGTCCCAAGACGGCGACTTGGTCGGAGCCGATGATCAAATGATCCGGGTAGGTGGCTGCCAAGGCTCGAGCCTTTTCACTGGCCAATCGGCGTACCAGATGTTCGGGTAGCTCGCCTGGGCGTGCGGTTTCATTTATTTGCGGGGCGCTACAGTCGAAAGTCAGCCGCAGTCGTGAAAGCAGTTCGCGTCGATAGGGCGAGCTGGAGGCGAGAAGCAGGCGGCGCATTTTTCTTCCTTTATATGGGTGTCTGGTTGCCGGTCGGCTAAGCTCGATTGTGGGATTGAATTCCTTTGACAGTCGAGGGGTGCGTCCCTAGAATGCCGCGCTTATGTTGAAAGGACCAATACCACCGCACGTTGAACCGCGCAAGCTCGCTGACCGAGCGGCCACTTTGAAGGGTGAGCTGCAATTGTCGGAGCTGAAGCGGCTCGTCGATCCTCTCGAGGATGACAAGGGTGTGGTGCGCGCCAGTTTAGTTTTCGGGCGCGACGAGCAGCACACAGTGGTAATTCACAGTGCGCTGGATGTTGAGGTCACGATGATTTGCCAGCGTTGTCTTGAGCCGGTTGTTCTGCCTATTCACAGCGAATGCGTCTACGCCGTGGTGAATGAAGGCGCGAGCAGTCAGCACCTGCCTAAGGGCTATGACGTGCTGGAAGTGGGAGAAGATCCGTTGGATCTGCTGGCGCTGGTTGAAGAGGAGCTTCTGCTTGCTCTTCCGATTGTTCCACTCCATGACCAAGAAGTTTGCCAGCCGCCGGTTGGGCCTGATGAGCCCGAGCCGAATGAGGACGAGGTATCGCGGTCCAACCCGTTCAGCGTACTGGCTCAGTTAAAGCGTGACCCAAACGTTTAGGAGTTGATCCAATGGCTGTTCAGCAGAACAAAAAATCTCGTTCCGCCCGTGACATGCGTCGCTCGCACGACGCGCTCGTGCCGAACGCCCTGTCCGTGGAAAAGAGCACCGGTGAAGTTCACCTGCGTCACCACGTTTCCCCGGAAGGTTTCTACCGTGGTCGTAAAGTGATCGACAAGGGCGCTGACGAGTAAATCTTGTCTGCTCCGATCATAGCGATCGATGCAATGGGTGGGGACTTCGGTCCCCACTGCATTGTTCCGGCCAGCCTCCAGTGCCTGGCTGAAATTCCCTCGCTGCACCTGGCCCTGGTTGGCCAATCTCCAGTTCTTGAAGAAATCATTGCTCGGCATCCGGCTGTGGATCGCGCTCGTCTGGCGATTGTCAGCGCCGACGAGGTGATTGGCATGGATGAACGCCCGACGCAGGCGTTGCGTGCCAAACCGCGCTCTTCCATGCGTGTTGCGCTGGAGTTGGTGCGTGACGGTCATGCTCAGGCCTGTGTCAGCGCCGGCAATACGGGTGCCCTGATGGCGCTTGCTCGTCACGTATTGAAAACGCTGCCTGGTGTCGATCGTCCGGCCATGATGGCTGCAATACCCACGATCGAGGGTGTCTGCTTGTTGCTTGATCTTGGCGCGAATGTGGACTGCACTGCCGAGCAGCTCTATCAGTTCGCGGTAATGGGGTCGGTTGCGGCAGAGAGTCTCGGTATCGAGCGTCCGCGGGTTTCGTTACTCAATGTCGGCACCGAAGACATCAAGGGCAACCAGCAGGTCAAGGCGGCTGCTGGGCTTTTGCAGCAAGCTGGCGATATCAACTATCGAGGCTTCATCGAGGGCGACGGGCTGTTTCGTGGAGAAACCGACGTGGCGGTGTGCGATGGCTTTGTTGGGAATATCCTGCTCAAGTCCAGCGAAGGATTGGCGCATATGGTCGCCTTGCGTGTCGAAGCGCTTTTCCGTCGCTCGTTGATTTCACGCGCGGTGGGGGCATTGGTGTTGCCATTGTTGCGGCAGTTGCGCGCCGATCTACGGCCGGCGCAGTACAACGGTGCGAGCTTTCTCGGGCTTCAGGGTATCGTGGTCAAGAGCCACGGTAGTGCGGGCGCGGAGGGATTCCGGTCGGCGATCCTGCGCGCGGCTCGGGACGTTCAGCATAATTTGCCGGAGCAATTGCATAGTCGGCTCGAGCACCTGCTCGTGACCAATCGGTCAATAAGCGGCGCTGGTGATGTGACCGCTGCCGGCAGCTCGCCATCCAACTGAAAATTCGGTGCGTCCCCGCGGCGTATTCATTCTGACGAACAACCACAAGAGAGCCGTTTTCATGTCCGCATCACTTGCATTCGTCTTTCCAGGCCAAGGATCCCAGGCCCTCGGCATGCTCGCCGAGCACGGCGCACGGCAGTCCCTGATCATCGATACCTTTGCCGAGGCCTCTTCGGTGCTTGGTTACGACCTCTGGGCACTGTCTCAGCAGGGCCCAGAAGAGCATCTGAATCAGACCGACAAGACCCAACCGGCCATTCTCACTGCCTCGATTGCGCTGTGGCGCTTGTGGATGGCCGAAGACGGCGCGAAGCCGGCATTCGTCGCCGGGCACAGCCTTGGCGAATATTCAGCGCTGGTCGCGGCAGGTAGTTTGCCATTCTCTGATGCGGTGAGGCTCGTCGAGCTACGCGGTCAGCTCATGCAGCAAGCTGTTCCGGCCGGCACTGGTGGTATGGCGGCGATACTTGGACTGGAAGACGCGGATGTCCTGGCGGCTTGCAGCGAAGCTGGGCAGGGTGAGGTCGTCAGCGCGGTCAATTTCAATGCGCCGGGCCAAGTCGTGATCGCGGGCAGCGCCGCGGCTGTCGAGCGTGCTATCGATGCCTGCAAGGCCAAAGGCGCCAAACGAGCGATGCCATTGCCGGTCAGCGTGCCGTCGCATTGCGACTTGATGCGTCCGGCAGCAGAGCGTTTTGCCGATTCCGTCACTGGGGCGGCCTGGCGGGCTCCGGAGATTCCATTGGTCCAGAATGTCAGCGCGGCGATCGTTTCGGATCTCGATACGCTCAAGCGTGACCTGCTGGCCCAGCTCTACAGCCCGGTTCGCTGGGTCGAGACCGTTGTTGCGTTGAATGCGCAGGGCGTGACCGAGCTGGTCGAATGCGGTCCGGGCAAGGTGCTCTCCGGTCTCAACAAGCGGTGCGTCAAAGGCATCAACACTTACAATCTGGACGCCCCGGAGGCCTTTGCTGCCGCTCGTGGCGCTCTGGTCTGAACAAGGAGACATCTATGAATCTGCAAGGCAAGGTTGCTCTGGTAACGGGCGCCAGTCGTGGTATTGGTCAGGCCATCGCGTTGGAGCTTGGTCGTCAGGGCGCCATCGTGATCGGCACGGCGACTTCGTCTGCCGGAGCTGAGCGCATCGCCGAGACGCTCAAGGAGAACGGTATCGAAGGTGCCGGTCTGGTGCTGGATGTTTCCAGTGACGAGTCGGTAGCGGCCACGCTGGAGCACATCCAGCAGCATCTCGGTCAGCCGGCCATCCTGGTCAACAACGCCGGCATTACTCGTGACAATCTGATGCTGCGGATGAAAGACGATGAATGGCACGATGTCATCGATACGAATCTCAGCAGTCTCTATCGCCTGACCAAGGGGGTTTTGCGCGGTATGACCAAGGCGCGCTGGGGACGGATCATCAGTATTGGTTCCGTAGTAGGTGCGATGGGTAACGCGGGGCAGGTAAACTACGCTGCGGCCAAGGCCGGGCTCGAAGGTTTCAGTCGCGCACTGGCTCGTGAGGTCGGCTCGCGTGGTATCACGGTCAATGCCGTGGCGCCAGGTTTCATCGATACAGACATGACGCGTGAGCTGCCAGACGCTCAGCGTGACGCTTTGCTGGGGCAGATCCCGCTGGGTCGCCTTGGGCAGGCGGAAGAGATTGCCAAGGTCGTCGCTTTCCTTGCTTCTGACGGCGCTGCCTACGTTACCGGGGCCACGGTTCCGGTGAATGGCGGCATGTACATGAGCTAATGTGACGTCTAACGCAAGCATGCAGTCATAACGGCTGATTCGTTTCGTTATAAAACTGCGGTTAGCTTATAGACAGAAGGTTGAAAGCAGGTTCATGCTTGCCCGCTTTCAGCTTGAAATGCGGAAAACGCTTTCTATACACTACCGCGCAGATCAGCTGCCTGATTTTTCCATAGGAGTGAAAACAAGGTATGAGCACCATCGAAGAACGCGTCAAGAAAATCGTTGCCGAGCAGCTTGGCGTCAAGGAAGAGGAAGTCACCAACAGCGCTTCCTTCGTCGAAGACCTGGGTGCCGACTCCCTTGATACCGTTGAGCTGGTCATGGCTCTGGAAGAGGAATTCGAGACTGAAATCCCGGACGAGCAAGCCGAGAAGATCACCACTGTTCAAGAAGCTATCGATTACATCAACGCCCACGCGCAGTAAGTTGTAATCCTGCTTCGAACCAGTAAGCCGCACTGCCTCTGAACGGGGCAGTGCGGCTTTTGTTTGAGATAGTTAAAATCGGCTGGTCGTGCACCTGTGCGATGCCTGATGGTTCGTCTTCCGTCCGTTGCGAACGTTGAAGAGTGGAACGAGCCAAATATAGACGTAAGGAGAATTGCTGTGTCGCGTAGACGCGTCGTAATCACCGGGATGGGGATGCTATCACCGCTGGGTAACGATGTGCCGAGCAGCTGGCAGGGGATTCTCGCCGGCCGCAGTGGCATCGGCCCAATAGAACATATGGACCTTTCTACCTATTCCACGCGCTTTGGTGGATCGGTCAAGAACTTCGATGTCGAACAGTATCTGCCTGCAAAAGAAGCGCGCAAGCTCGACCTGTTTATCCAGTACGGTTTGGCAGCCAGCTTTCAAGCTGTACGTGATTCCGGACTGGAAGTTACCGATGCCAACCGTGAGCGCATCGGTGTCGCCATGGGCTCGGGAATCGGCGGCCTGACCAATATTGAAAACAGCTGCAAGGCCTTATTCGAACAAGGCCCGCGACGAATTTCGCCGTTTTTCGTGCCTGGCTCGATCATCAATATGGTTTCGGGTTTCCTATCGATCCATCTGGGTCTGCAGGGGCCCAATTATGCGATCGCCACGGCTTGCACTACCGGTTCACATTGCATTGGCATGGCTGCACGCAATATCGCTTACGGCGAAGCCGACGTCATGGTTGCTGGCGGCTCGGAAATGGCCACCAGCGGTCTCGGCATCGGCGGATTCGCCGCAGCGCGCGCTCTGTCCACCCGCAACGATGATCCGGCCGCAGCCAGTCGTCCGTGGGACAAGGACCGTGATGGCTTCGTATTGTCCGACGGCGCCGGCGCACTGGTTCTGGAAGAACTCGAACATGCCAAGGCACGCGGCGCGAAGATCTACGCCGAGCTAATCGGTTTCGGTATGAGCGCCGATGCCTTCCACATGACCTCGCCGCCGGATGACGGCGCTGGTGCTGCTCGCTGCATCCGCAACGCTATTCAGGATGCCCGGATCGATGCGGCTCAGGTGGATTACATCAACGCTCACGGCACTTCCACGCCGGCCGGCGACAAGGCCGAAGCCGCGGCGATCAAAACCGTGTTCGGCAGCCATGCTTATGAACTTTCGGTCAGCTCGACGAAATCGATGGTCGGTCATTTGCTAGGTGCAGCGGGTGCTGTCGAGGCGATTTTCAGCGTGCTTGCCCTTCGCGACCAAGTTGCGCCGCCAACCATCAACCTCGACGAGCCCGATGACGGCTGCGATTTGGATTTCGTACCTCACGAAGCGAAGCAGAGAGCGATCGATATCGCTGTCTCCAACTCCTTTGGATTCGGTGGCACCAACGGCTCTCTGGTTTTTCGCCGGTTCGCCGAGTGACATTGAGCTGGGTAGACGGACAGCCTGCCAATGGGCTGCCCGTTCATGATCGCGGATTCGCATACGGTGACGGCCTGTTCGAAACCATAAAGGTAGTGAACAGGCGACCGGAGTTGCTCGATCGTCATCTGAATCGCCTCGGTCTCGGTTGCCAGCGTTTCGCTATCCCTTTTGATGTAGATGCTCTGCGTTCGCAGATCATGGCGTTCAGCGCCGTGCTGGAGACGGGTGTAGCCAAGTTGATTCTGACGCGCGGCGATGGTCAGCGGGGCTACGGTCCGCCGTTAGCCTGTCGGCCCCGGACAGTGCTGACGGGCGCGCCGCTGCCGGCCTACGCGCCTGAACACTCTACGGTGGGCGTGCGCCTGTACCCCTGTAAAACTCGTCTTGCCGAGCAGCCAGCTCTCGCTGGGCTGAAACATCTGAATCGCCTGGAGCAGGTACTGGCGCGCGCCGAATGGCATGACCCAGCTTTTGCCGAAGGATTGATGCGCGATACCTCTGGACGTATCGTCGAGGCTGTTTTCAGTAACCTGTTCATCGTTGAAACCGGTGTACTGCTGACGCCATCGCTCGAGCGATGTGGCGTGGCTGGCGTGATGCGTGAAGAGATTCTCGATCGGGCGCGACAGGCCGGAATGCCGCTCCAGGTCTGTGATCTCTCGCTCGAGCGAATGCTCGGTGCTGACGAAGTCTTCGTGTGCAACAGCCTGTATGGCATCTGGCCGGTGCGGCAGTTGGAAGCGCGCGTCTGGCCGGTAGGTCCGCTCACACGTAAACTTCAACGCCTGGTTGATGATCTGTCGAGTAATACGTGATTCGAAAACTGACTTTCGCATTCCTGGGCGCTGTGCTGGTCGCCGCGCTGGCGCTCGGCCTGGCCGCCTGGAAACTCCACGCCACGTTAGAGCAGCCGTTGCAGCTCAGCGAGGCGCACACGCTGGAGGTCCGATCCGGTGATACGCCCAGTGGCTTGTTCCAAAGGCTGGAGCAAGAGGGAACGCTAAGCGACTCGTTCTGGCTGAGGTTGTACTGGCGGCTGAATCTCTCCGGGCAAACATTGCATAGCGGGGAGTATCGATTGCAACCAGCGATGACCGCGCGCGACATGATCGGGCTGTGGCAGCGCGGCGAGGTTGTGCAATACGCTTTGACAATCGTCGAGGGCTGGAGCTTTCGCCAGGTTCGCGTGGCGCTGGAGACAATGCCTACGATCCAACAAACGATCAAAGGTCTGTCCGATAACGAAGTCATGGAGCGGCTCGGCCGTCCCGGTCTGCATCCTGAAGGACGCTTCTTCCCCGATACCTACAATTTCACCCGGGGTGTAACCGACCTCGATTTGCTTAAGCTGGCCTTTACGCGCCTGGAAACCGTTCTGGCGCAAGAGTGGCAGCAGCGCAGCGAAGGTTTGCCTTATCAGGATCCGTACGAGGCATTGATCATGGCTTCGATCATCGAAAAGGAAACCGGTGTGCCATCGGAGCGCGGCGAGATTGCCGGCGTCTTCGTGCGCAGGCTGGAGCGGGGCATGTTGCTGCAGACCGATCCTACCGTCATCTACGGCATGGGCGAGCGATACAAAGGTCGGATTACCCGTAACGATCTACGCAGGCCGACGCCTTATAACACCTATACCAACAGCGGGTTGCCACCGACGCCGATTGCTATGGTCGGGCGCGAGGCCATTCATGCTGCGTTACATCCGGTCGACGGAAAAAGCCTTTATTTTGTGGCGCGTGGCGACGGTAGCCATGTTTTCAGCGAGTCGTTGAGCGAGCACAACCGTGCGGTGCGTGAATATCAGCTCAAGCGCCGCGCCGACTATCGCTCCAGCCCACCGCCGCAGCAAGCTCCGGCACCGACCGAGACTAACCAGTGACAGGACTCTTTATTACCCTGGAAGGGCCGGAAGGTGCGGGCAAGAGCACCAACCGTGACTATCTCGCTCAGTGTCTTCGCGACCGGGGACTTGATGTCGTACTGACCCGAGAACCCGGCGGGACGCCGCTGGCCGAACGAATCCGGGACCTCCTTTTGACGCCTGCGGATGAGCCCATGTCCAGCGACACGGAGTTGCTGTTGATGTTCGCGGCGCGGGCGCAGCATCTGGCTCAAGTCATTCGACCTGCGCTGACGCGGGGCGCCATTGTGCTATGTGATCGGTTCACCGATGCCACCTATGCCTATCAAGGCGGTGGGCGTGGCCAGTCGGTTCAGCGCATCGAGCAGCTTGAGTGTTTCGTGCAGGGTGACATGCGTCCGGACCTGACGCTGATCTTCGATCTGCCTGTGGAAGTCGGGCTGAGCCGTGCCGCCGCGCGCGGGCGTCTCGATCGCTTCGAGCAGGAAGGGCTGGAGTTCTTCGAGGCCGTGCGTAGCGCTTATCTCGACCGCGCCCGCCAGGCTCCGCAACGCTATCGCGTGATCGATGCGGGGCAGCCATTATCCGCAGTGCAGCAGGATCTGGACGCGCTGTTGCCTGAGCTGTTCGAGCGTGCCCGTGGCTGAAGGCATCCTTTCGTGGCAAACCGATCTGTGGCGCTTGCTCGCAGGCCGCCAGCAACATGCCCACGCCTACCTGCTGCACGGTCCGGCCGGCATCGGCAAGCGCGCGCTGGCCGAACGCCTGATGGCACTCTTGCTGTGTCAACAGCCGGCGCCGAGCGGAGCCTGTGGGCAGTGCAAGAGCTGCATGCTGCTTGCCGCTCAAACCCACCCCGATCATTACATTCTGGAGCCGGAAGAAGCGGACAAGGCGATTCGTGTCGATCAGGTCCGCCAACTGGTCGGATTTGTCAGCCAGACCGCGCAGCTCGGCGGGCGCAAGGTGGTGCTGCTCGAACCGGCCGAGGCGATGAATCTGAACGCTGCCAACGCGCTCCTCAAGAGCCTCGAAGAACCAGCAGGCAATACCGTGTTGCTGTTGATCAGTCATCAGCCCAGTCGATTGCTACCGACGATCAAAAGCCGCTGTGTTCAGCAGAGCTGCCCGTTGCCGGTCCGTCAGCAAAGCCTGGACTGGCTTGCAGGCAAGCTTCCGGAGCTGTCGGCGGCTCAGCGCGAGGAGCTGTTGACGCTTGCGGCGGATTCGCCCTTGGCGGCGCTCAAACTGCACGCTGTAGGCGTGCTGGAGATGCGTGTGCAGGTGGTGGATGGGGTGAAGAAGCTGCTAAAACGGCAGCAATCGCCCAGTCAGTTGGCCGAAGCCTGGAACCCGCTATCGCTGATTCTGTTGTTCGACTGGTTCTGTGAATGGGCCCACCTGATTCTGCGTTTTCAGATGACCGGTGATGAGGAAGAGCTTGGCGCCGCCGATATGCAGAAGGTCATTCAGTACCTGGCGCAGAAAACCTCACCTGCCAAGCTGCTAGCGTTGCAGGACTGGCTACTGGCCCATCGACAGAAAGTGCTGGGTAAAGCCAACCTCAACCGTGTCTTGCTTCTCGAAGCGCTCTTGGTGCAGTGGGCAAGCTTGTCCGGACCAAGCTAGAATCCTTTGGAATAGTCGTTAGGGAATACCGCATGAGTCTGCCTGCAAACCTTGGTCCGCGTAACGGCATTCTGTCTCTGACGATCAAGGACAAGTCGGTGCTCTATGCCGCGTTCATGCCATTCATCAAGCATGGCGGGTTGTTCATCCCCACCAACAAATCCTACAAGCTCGGCGACGAAGTGTTCATGCTGCTGAGTCTGATGGATGAGCCGGAAAAGATTCCGGTCGCCGGCAAGGTCGTGTGGATTACACCTAAGGGTGCGCAGGGCAACCGGGCAGCCGGTATCGGCGTGCAATTCAACGAAGGCGATTCAACCGCTCGTAACAAGATCGAAACCTATCTGGCCGGCGCGATGAAGTCCGATCGACCGACACACACGATGTAAGCGAGCTCCAGCGCAGCCCTCTCTGATCGCTTGCAGCTTCCTTTCTTCTACAATGCACGCCGGTCATGGCTTGATGAGTAGCGTGTTCAAATGCTGGTAGATTCCCACTGTCATCTCGATCGTCTCGATCTCACTGCGCATCAAGGTTCTCTTGATGCGGCCCTGGTCGCTGCGCGTGAACGTGGCGTTGGCCACTTTCTCTGCATTGGCGTCAGTGCCGACAATACGGCGGCTGTAAAGGCTTTGGCAGAGCGTTACGACGATGTCGACTGCTCGGTCGGTGTACATCCGCTGGACCTCGATCCGGGTGCGGAACCCGCGCTTGAGTGGCTGCTGCAGGAATTGGAACACCCTCATGTCGTGGCAATCGGTGAGACGGGCCTGGATTACCACTACGAACCGGAAGCTGCTGCGTTGCAGCGACAATCCTTTCGTCTTCACCTGGACGCGGCGAAAGCGAGCGGCAAGCCGGTAATCGTTCACACCCGTGCGGCTCGTGCCGACACGCTGGAACTGCTTGGCGAAGCGGCGTTGCCGCAGGCTGGAGTACTGCACTGCTTCACGGAGGACTGGGAGATGGCGAAGGCCGCGCTGGATCTTGGGTTCTACATCTCGCTGTCCGGGATCGTCACCTTTCGAAATGCCGACGCACTTCGCGACGTCGCCCGCCGCGTCCCAGCGGATCGCTTGCTGGTCGAGACGGATTCGCCCTATCTGGCTCCGATTCCCTACCGTGGTAAACCGAACCTTCCGCAGTACGTACGTGAGGTCGCCGAGTTTCTTGCGCAGTTGCGTGGTGTCGATTTCGAGGTCCTGGCTGAGCAAACCACGAATAACTTCAAGCGGTTGTTTCCCTTGGCTCGGGTCCGTGGCTGATTAACACCTATCAGTCGAAGCGATGCGCTTGTTTGAATCTCTTGATCGCTGATGCCGTGTACAATTCGCGCCGCTTCGGTGCGCATGTCGACAATCGGCATGCGGACACGATGGTTCCGCTTGGCTCCGTATCTCCACTCATCACGGGCCGCGCCGTTTCTCGTCACAGACCCAACAAGGTGACGCCATGTCCAGCGATTCGCTGCATACCGGGCCGCTTCAGCGCGGCCTAAAAAACCGGCACATCCAGCTCATCGCGCTCGGTGGCGCTATCGGCACGGGGCTCTTTCTCGGTTCGGCAGGCGTGCTTCGCAGTGCCGGTCCGTCGATGATTCTCGGCTACGCCATTGCAGGATTGATCGCCTTTCTGATCATGCGGCAGCTGGGCGAAATGATCGTCGAGGAGCCGGTTGCCGGCTCCTTCAGCCACTTTGCGCATAAGTACTGGGCACCCTACGCTGGCTTTCTTTCGGGCTGGAATTACTGGGTGCTCTATGTGTTGGTGGGGATGGCTGAGCTAACCGCGGTCGGTAAATACGTGCAGTTCTGGTGGCCGGAAGTGCCGACCTGGGCCACTGCGGCGGCATTCTTCGTGCTGATCAACCTCATCAATCTGGTAAACGTGAAGGCCTTCGGTGAAACCGAGTTTTGGTTCGCGATCATCAAAGTCGGCGCCATCGTCGGCATGATCGCGTTGGGCCTCTATCTGTTGCTGAGCGGCAAAGGCGGCGAGCAGGCCAGCTTCAGCAACCTGTGGAGCCATGGCGGATTCTTTCCCAACGGCATCAGCGGTATGGTCATGGCGCTGGCGATCATCATGTTTTCCTTTGGCGGGCTTGAACTGGTCGGGATCACCGCTGCTGAAGCATCGGATCCGAAAACCGTCATTCCCAAGGCCATCAATCAGGTTGTCTACCGCATCCTGATTTTCTATATCGGAGCGCTGAGTGTGCTGCTGGCGCTGTATCCCTGGGACAGCCTGCTGGAAACGCTGGGGGCCGCTGGCGATCCTTACAGCGGTAGCCCCTTCGTGCAGATATTCTCACTGATAGGTAGTGATACCGCTGCGCATGTCCTGAATTTCGTGGTGCTGACAGCGGCGCTTTCTGTCTACAACAGCGGCGTTTACTGCAACAGCCGGATGCTCTATGGCCTGGCCGAGCAGGGCGATGCGCCCAAAGTATTGATGACTGTGAATCGTCGTGGGGTGCCGGTGCTGGCGATCGCTTTCTCGGCGGCAGTGACCATGCTCTGCGTATTGGTGAACTACTTGCTTCCCCAGAATGCGCTCGAACTGTTGATGTCGCTTGTGGTTGCTGCGCTGCTGATCAACTGGGCAATGATCAGTCTTGCTCATCTGAAATTCCGCAAGGCGATGAGGGAGCAGGGCGTCCAACCTTCGTTCAGGGCGTTTTGGTACCCGTTCAGCAACTACCTTTGTCTGGCGTTCGTGGCCCTGATCGCAGCCATCATGCTCTCGATGCCGGGGCTCCGTACGTCGATTATCGCCATTCCGTTCTGGGCGCTATTCATCTGGGTCTGCTTTCAGCTTCGGCTCGTCAGTCGGCGCGCCAGGCATGCCTGAAGAGCCGTTCAGCTGGCTAGGCAAAAAAAACCCGGCCTCAAAGGAGCCGGGTCAAGACCATTAGGAGTATGAGGTCACGTTCCTCGCTCCCTCAGCTGGCCGAGCATTGGGGGATTGCGCGGCCAGTGCTTGAAGTATTGGTCCTGATCGGTAACTTTGCAGGCGCGATTGATGCCGTTCTTAAACGGATTTGGAATAGCTGCCCGTACCTTGATTGCGCTCACTTTGCGAGCAGGCCACGAATCACTGCCAGCGACTGCTCGATGACCTCCGGGCGCGTGTAGAAGTGTGGCGAAAACCGTATCCCTCCGCCACGAAGCGCGCAGACGATCTGCTCCGCCTTGAGGCGTTCGAACAATGCTTGATTGTCCCAACCATCGATCTTGAATGTGATGATGCCGGCGCGCCGCGTCGGGTCGGCAGGACTCAGTAGCTCGACGCCGGGCATGGCTGACAGTTCGTGCTGCAGAAAGTCGACGCGCTCTGCTAGCGCTAAGCCTACTTCGTTCATGCCGACTTCTTCGAGCAGGGACAGGCTGGCGTCCAGCGCCATGGCCCCTAGCAGATTCGGACTGCCGCATTCGAAGCGACGTGCGCTGCGGGCTGGCTGCCAATCGCTGCGCTCGTAGTCGCCAGCATGTTCGAGCATGTGCCAGCCGTATTCATGAAGTTTCAGCTTGGCGCGCAGATCGCAGCGGCAGTAAAAGACGCCGAGCCCCTCGGGACCCAGAAGCCATTTGTGGCCATCGGCCATGGCGAAGGCGCAGCGGTATCGCTGAACGTCGAATGGTTGGGCTCCCAACTGTTGGATCGCATCGATACAGAGCAGGACTCCGCGTTGTTCGCAGCCTTCGCCAAGGCGCGGCAAGTCAAGCCGCAATCCGCTGGCGTACTGCACGGCGCTGATCGCCATCAGGCGCACCTTCGGACCGCAGGCGGCCAACAGGTCAGCCTCAGGATCATCGCCCTTCAGGTTGACCTGTAGCACTTCGACACCCTGAGGTTTCAATGCCTCCCAGACCACGCGGTTGGACGGGAACTCTTCGTTACTGATAACGATCTGGTCACCTGCTCTCCAGTCCAGGCCGAATGCCACGAACGAAAGCGCCTCGGAAGTGTTCTTGACCAAGGCGATATCAGCCGACGACGGAGCGTTGAGCAATCTGGCCAGGCGGCCGCGCAGGCTGGTTTCGACCGCAAGCCATTGCGGATAGTCGCGCGCGCCGAGCGTTGTGTTCTGCTGGGCGAACGCAGTGACGGCGTCGGCGGCTCGGCGCGGCCAGGGCGCGACCGCAGCATGGTTCAGGTACCGCAAGCCTTCGATCTGAGGAAATTCGTCATTCAATGTGCTCATGGGAATGTTCCGTGCATTTTCTGACTGGATAGGCATAATCGTCTGCTTCTACTCTGAGCTGCAGCTTCTTATGCAAACTGAACCCCGGAAGGTCCGCGAATTCCGCCGTCGCGAGCAAGAGATTCTCGATACTGCGCTCCAGCTGTTCTTGGAGCAGGGAGAGGACAGCGTTACCGTCGAGATGATCGCTGACATGGTTGGCATCGGCAAAGGCACCATCTACAAGCATTTCAAATCCAAGGCGGAGATTTACCTGCGGCTTATGCTCGATTACGAGCGGGATCTGAATGAGCTTCTGCATGCGCCCAACCTAGACCAGGACAAAGAGGCGCTGTCGCGTGCCTATTTCGAGTTCCGCATGGGTGATCCGCAGCGTTATCGCCTGTTCGACCGTCTCGAGGAGAAAGTCGTCAAGGGCAATCAGGTGCCGGATATGGTCGAGGAGCTTCACCGCATTCGCGCCTCCAACTTCGAGCATCTGACCCAGCTGATCAAGGGCCGCATTTCCGAAGGCAAGCTGGAAGATGTGCCTCCCTATTTTCACTATTGCGCCGCCTGGGCGCTGGTGCATGGTGCGGTAGCGCTTTATCACTCGCCGTTCTGGAGCAACGTGCTGGAGGATCAGGAAGGTTTCTTCCAGTTCCTAATGGATATTGGTGTGCGCATGGGTAATAAGCGCAAGCGCGATTAGCCCACCGCGTCAGGTGAAAGGCGCCGGGCAAACAGAGCTGTAACCCGTTGAGTGCATCCCCATCCGCGATATCGAGCCGGTCGTTCCGGTTGGGGGACGCTCTCCGAATGACGGAATGGCAACAAGCTTGTATCCCGACGACCGGCAAATGCGGCGCGCTATTCGAGTGAAACCAGATAATCGACCAGCGTTCTGGCACACGCATCCATGCTCTCTTGCAAGATGACCTCGTAGCCGTGCGTGTTCTCGGTTGGAATCGCCAGGCAAGCGGCGCGGGGTGAGGATCCCGAACCGAGCACGGCACTGGCATCCGACGCGAATCCGGGCATTAAGGCAGGCTGTGGACAGTAACCGCAGCGTTCAGCCGCTTTAAGCAGGCCATCCGATACCTGCTTTGAGTAGTAGCCCTTCTCATCACCGGTCAGCACGATGGGGCCGAGGGCCAGGCGCGTATCGTACTCGGCGGCTATCGGCCCGACCTCAAGCGCGATGCACACCGAGCCCGGCAAGGTCCGGGCTGCGTACTGCGCCCCGGAGTTGGTTTCCTCTTCATTGGTCGTCAGGACAATTAGCACGTCACCGCGCAACTCATCCCGTCGCTCTGCCAGGCGCCTGGCAGCTACGAGCGCCGCGACGACAGGCGCTCGGTCATCGAGGAAGTGGGCTGCAACGCAATCTCGTATTAGGAATGGCTTGCGCCAATGCTGGCTCAGCACCACCCGCGTGCCGGCGCGCACGCCTAGCTCGCCGAGTTCCGCCTTGCTGTATCGGGTAATCACATGCACGTCGGTCCATTGCACGTCTCCCTTGAGCACGTGCATCGACTGGCTCGACTCGCTCGTCCCGTGCATGGTACCGAAGGACAGCGCGCCGGCAACCGTTTGTGTGTCTGCGAGAATATCCACCGGACACATGCCGAAGTTGACTGGAAACGCCCCGCCCAGCGCCACAACTCTCAAGCGACCATCAGCGTCTATGCGTTTGACGACCATCGCAATCTCATCCTGATGGGCCATCACGCGCGTTGAAAGGCGCTCCGCTTCATCACGCGGAACGCCGACAGCCTTGATGCGGCCGATGAGGTTTGCTGCTGGATCCTGCCAGACCTCGTCGCAGCACTGTTCCAATTCGCGCCGGCAGATTTCCCTGACCTCTTCCTCCTGGCCTGCGGGACCACGCGCAAGCAAGAGCTCCTCAAGCAGGGCCAGTTGTTCTTGATTGGTCATTAAGCCTCCAGATCCGTTTCGTCAGGCTTATGACTCGATCAGTCACCAGCCGTGCGACGGAATCGCCACGCGCGGTTGATCGAGCCAGCTTCACTCCATTGCAGTGCTTAAGAAATGGAACAAGTTACCGGGACGACCACTGCGACTTTGACTCGACCGCAGCTGGCGTATTTGACTACGCTTGTTGCAGTTTCCCGCGGTGTTAGGGCGGCTTTCGTCAGAAAGAGCTGCGCTCAGTAAGCGCTCTTTGTTGAACGTGTTTTCTATCGTCGGAATGCATTCGTGTTTCGCTGCGGATATACGTCCGCTATCGAGCGCCCAAAGAATGTTTTTAACCCGGGCAGGCGGTTTGTCGGCGCAGACCGCAGCGCCATTGCAAATCCGCTGCGCTATGCATGGCGAGGTGGTCTTAGCGCTTGCGTAGAACTGGCTCGTTTGCTGCATCGCTTTGCTATCCGCCGGTTTTCCGTCAGAGGCAGGAACGATGATGAAAGTGTGGAGCCTTATCGCAGCCGTGTTGCTATTGAGCGGGTGTATGAAGGTCAGCGATATGGCTGAGGGTACTCGCCATCAACTGCGAGACGTGGGCATTCTCAATCACAGTGAGACGGTGAGATCGGCATCCTGGCGTCTGCAGCCCGATTCGTTCATCTACATCGCTCAGGGCCACTTCGTCCCGCCGGGCGATGCCTATCCGCGGCCAAACGTGGTTGCCGAGGAGGCGTTCAAGGGCTTCGTCGAGTACTTTCCGCTCGTCCGTCGTGCCCCTGAACCTGCCGGGTTGGAGGAAGCGTTGAACCAGGCGGCCTCCGCAGGTGCCCATTACTTGCTATACACACGTTTTGCCGCTGCAGACGACCGCATCGGTAGTTTCGATGAGTTCAACGATCAGCGCGCTCTGGATCGTCTGGGTGTGGACACCAGCGTGATTCAGCTGATGCTCATCGAGACCGGCACTAGATATTTGGTCGATACGGCGCGTATTCGAAGCCGTGGCGGACTGTTGAACATTTATGACGCGACACCACAGGTACTGTTGGGGCCGCCTTTGCGCGACTATGCCCGGCGCCTGACAGGCCTTAGTCGCTGAGGAGTCGCTTATGAGCAATTCTGGGAAAGCTGCGGATCTGCTGAGCCAGATTCCGAAGGCCGAGAAGAAGGGCATGCCGCCGGTACACCTGTGGAACCCGCCGTTCTGTGGCGATCTGGACATGCGAATCGCCCGTGACGGCAGCTGGTTCTACATGGGCACGCCGATCGGCAGGCCTGCGATGGTACGGCTGTTTTCCACGGTCATCCGGCGCGACGGCGATGATTACTTTCTGGTGACGCCGGTAGAAAAGGTTGGCATCAAGGTGGACGATGCGCCTTTCGTGGCGGTTGGGCTGGAAGTGGAGGGGAGTGGCGAGGCGCAGGTGCTTCGCTTCGTCACCAATGTCGGCGATGAAGCCGAAGCAGGGCCGGAGCATCCCATACGCGTCGAGTTCGACCCGGCGACCCAGGAGCCGGCGCCCTATGTACATATGCGTGCCAACCTCGAAGCGCTGATTCATCGCAACGTCTTCTATCAGCTGGTGGAGCTGGCCGTGCCGCGAGAAATTGACAGTGCCGGTTGGCTGGGTGTCTGGAGTAGCGGGCAATTCTTTCCGATCGGGCGCGCTGAATAGTCATGATTGAATGAGGCGATCCGTCCGATACGCATTTTGGACCAGCCGAAACAATGGATATGAAAAAGGCTCCCGCAGGAGCCTTTCTTGTTTTACATGTTGGGGTAGTTGGGCCCCCCGGTTCCCTCCGGCGCTACCCAGGTGATGTTCTGGGCAGGGTCCTTGATGTCGCAGGTCTTGCAGTGCACGCAGTTCTGCGCGTTGATCTGAAAGCGCTTGCTGCCATCGTCATTGGCTACCACTTCATAGACGCCGGCCGGGCAGTAGCGCTGCGCGGGCTCGTCGTACAGTGGCAGATTCTTCTCGATGGGAATGCTTGGATCGGTCAGCTTGAGGTGAACCGGCTGCTCTTCTTCATGGTTGGTGTTGGAGAGGAACACCGAGCTGAGCTTGTCGAAGCTGAGCTTGCCGTCAGGCTTGGGATAGTCGATCTTCTTCGATTCTGCTGCGGTCTTCAGGCATGCGTAATCCGGCTTGGTGTCATGCAGCGTGAACGGAATCTTGCCGCCGAAGATGTTCTGATCGATGAAGTTGAACGCGCCACCCTTAACCGCACCCCACTTGTGAATCGCAGCGCCGAAATTGCGGCTGGCGTATAGCTCCTGGTAGAGCCAGCTGGCCTTGAAGCCTTCTTCGTAGCCGGTCAGCTCGTCACCACCCTCGCGGCCCGCGAACAAGGCGTCAGCCACCGCTTCGGCGGCCAGCATGCCGGACTTCATTGCGGTATGGCTGCCCTTGATCTTGGCGAAATTCAGTGTGCCGGCGTCGCAGCCGATCAGTGCGCCACCGTTGAAAACCATCTTCGGCAAGCTATTGATGCCGCCCTTGGCGATGGCACGTGCACCATAGGAAACACGCTTGCCGCCTTCCAGGTACTGCTTGATCACTGGGTGATGCTTGTAGCGCTGGAATTCATCGAATGGGGATAGGAACGGGTTGCTGTAGGACAGGTCGACGATCAGGCCGACCACCACTTGGTTGTTTTCCAAGTGATAAAGGAAAGAGCCGCCGGTGTTTTCGTCGTCGAGTGGCCAGCCTGCGGTATGCACGACCAGGCCCTGTTCGTGCTTGGCCGGGTCGATGTCCCACAGCTCCTTGATGCCGATGCCGTAATGTTGCGGATCGACATTGGCATTGAGCTGGAAACGATTGATCAGCTGCTTGCCGATATGACCGCGGCAGCCTTCGGCGAACAGCGTGTATTTTGCGCGCAGTTCCATGCCGGGTGTATACATGCCTTCCTTCGGGTTGCCTTCACGGTCCACGCCGAGGTCACCGGTAAGAATGCCGCGAACCACGCCTTGGTCGTCGATGAGTGCTTCCTGGGCGGCAAAGCCTGGGTAGATTTCGACACCCAGGTTCTCTGCCTGCTGGGCCAGCCAGCGGCAAAGGTTGCCGAGCGAAATGATGTAGTTGCCCTCGTTATGCATGGTTTTGGGGACCAGTGCATTGGGCAGCTTGCGAGCCGCTTCGGCGTTCTTGAGCAGATAGATGTCGTCGCGCTTGACCGGGGTGTTGAGCGGCGCTTCGAGTTCTTTCCAGTTGGGGAACAGTTCATTCAGCGCGCGCGGCTCGAACACGGCGCCAGACAGAATGTGGGCGCCTACTTCGGAACCCTTCTCGACGACGCAAACGCTGATTTCCTTTCCGGCATCAGCGGCTCGCTGCTTCAGTCGGCAGGCAGCGGACAGGCCCGCGGGGCCGGCGCCGACGATGACTACGTCGAATTCCATGTATTCGCGTTCCATTGGCTATCTCCTACTCAAGGCTTGATTGTTCTATAGATGGAGGGCTGGATCGTGTCCCTGATCAAGCCGAGCTGGCGCATTATATATAGCCGCCGTAAAGGGTCCAATACAAACGTTTGTTTGAATTTTCCTCGAGCCTGTTTAGTATGGCGAAACTGCGTTTATAGCTGGGTATATGCGTTATTGACCCCGGCTATTGCCTGCAGTCAAGATACGGGCAGTTTGCGCTCGCCGAACAGTCCATGGCCGATCGATGGCCCGGATCTCGAGCACGGCTCGGTTCGCCTCGGCGAAATTCTATTCACCGGAGAGTAACGAGGAATCCATGAAGGTTCTTGTAGCTGTCAAACGAGTGGTCGATTACAACGTCAAGGTTCGCGTCAAGGCGGACAACTCCGGCGTCGACCTCGCCAACGTCAAGATGTCGATGAACCCCTTCTGCGAAATCGCCGTGGAAGAAGCCGTGCGCCTGAAAGAAAAGGGCGTGGCGAGCGAAATCGTCGTGGTTTCCATTGGTCCGACCGCTGCCCAAGAGCAGCTGCGCACCGCGCTGGCACTGGGCGCCGATCGCGCTGTGCTGGTCGAATCGACCGAAGAACTCAACTCCCTGGCCGTGGCCAAGCTGCTCAAAGCGGTCGTCGACAAGGAGCAGCCGCAGCTGGTCATCCTTGGCAAGCAGGCCATCGACAGCGACAACAACCAGACCGGCCAGATGCTCGGCGCGTTGACTGGCTACGCCCAGGGCACCTTCGCCTCGAAAGTCGAAGTGGAAGGCGACAAGGTCAAAGTCGAGCGCGAAATCGACGGCGGCGCACAGACCGTTGCGCTGAACCTGCCGGCGATCGTTACTACCGACCTGCGCCTGAACGAGCCGCGCTATGCGTCGTTGCCGAACATCATGAAGGCCAAGAAGAAGCCGTTGGAAGTTCTGACTCCAGACGCGCTGGGTGTCACCACCACCTCCACCGTGAAGACCCTGAAAGTCGAAGCACCGGCTGCCCGTAGCGCGGGCATCAAGGTCAAGTCCGTGGCTGAACTGGTCGAGAAACTGAAGAACGAGGCGAAGGTAATCTAAATGACTATCCTGGTTATCGCTGAACACAACAACGCCGTTCTGGCTGCTGCGACCCTCAACACTGTGGCTGCCGCAAAGCGGATTGCCGCCCAAACCATTGGCGGCGACATTCATGTACTGGTCGCTGGTAGCGGCTGCGGTGCCATCGGCGAAGCAGCTGCCAAGATCGAAGGTGTGACCAAGGTACTGGTCGCCGACGATGCAGCCTACGCCCACCAGCTGCCGGAAAACGTCGCGCCGCTGATTGCCGGCCTGGCGCAAGGAGCCTCGCCGGCCGCCTACAGCCACGTACTGGCTGCCGCGACCACTAACGGCAAGAACTCCCTGCCGCGGGTTGCAGCGCAGCTGGACGTCGACCAGATCTCCGAGATCATCGCCGTCGAGAGCGCTGATACCTTCAAGCGCCCGATCTATGCCGGTAACGCCATTGCCACAGTGCAATCCAGCGCGCCGATCAAGGTGATCACCGTGCGTGCCACCGGTTTCGATCCGGTCAAGGCAGAAGGTGGTTCGGCTGCCGTCGAGCAGGTTTCGGGCACTGGCGACAAGGGCATTTCTTCGTTCGTGGGTGAAGAACTGGCCAAGTCCGACCGTCCCGAGCTGACCGCTGCCAAGATCGTTGTCTCTGGCGGTCGCGGCATGCAGAACGGTGAGAACTTCAAGCACCTGTACTCGCTGGCCGACAAGCTCGGCGCTGCCGTTGGCGCCTCGCGCGCGGCGGTCGACGCCGGCTTCGTACCGAACGACATGCAGGTCGGTCAGACCGGCAAGATCGTTGCGCCGCAGCTGTACATCGCCGTGGGTATCTCGGGGGCCATTCAGCACCTGGCCGGTATGAAAGACTCCAAAGTGATCGTCGCGATCAACAAGGACGAAGAAGCGCCAATCTTCCAGGTCGCCGATTACGGCCTGGTGGGTGACTTGTTCGAGATCGTGCCGGAGCTCGAGCAGCTCGTTTAATCGAGCCGCCTCAAAAGAACCCGCTCTCGCAGCGGGTTTTTTGTGGGCGCTCGGCTGCGGCGGCCAGTGGTAACATCCCGTCTGGCGCCGATGGGTGCCTGTCCGAATTCGAATGATGAGGTTCTCGATGCGCAGTGCCGTTCAGTTCGCTTTGATCGCCTTGCTGCTGGCAACACCCTTTGCAGCGGGCGCGGCGGCTTCGAAGTGCGACCGGCTAATCGCGACCGGTGGCGCGGATAACCCGCCATTCCTGTGGCGCGACCCGCAGAACCCCAAGCGTCTGGTGGGCGCGAACGCCGAGCTGCTGAAGAAGATCACCGACTCGCTCGATCTGAAACTCGAGGTTCTTTACACCGGCGATAGCGGCAAGGCGCTCGAGGAGGTTCGCAGCGGCCGGGTAGATCTGCTGGCCGATGCGCTGCTCAGCCCGAAAGAACTGGCGCACCTAGACTTCATCCATCCTTCCATCACCGTTCTGGAAACGGCCGCTTGGGTACGCAACGAGCCGGGTTTTTTCTATTCCGGTCGAGACGATCTAAAGGACAGGCCTGGCGCCTATGTCGCAGCGACGCGTTTCGGTGGTGAGTTAGCGACCTATGCGAAGAACAATCTTCGCTTGAGTTCGGCTCCCTCCCTGGCGGAAGCCGTGAAAAGGCTGATGGCTGGCCAGGCCGATTACATACTGCATGAGCGCTACAGTGCCGTCGCGCAAGCTGGATCGCAGGGGGTGCTGGACGACATGCAGCGGCTTGAGCCATCGGTCGGTAGCCGCGGCATGCATTTCGCTGTGGCACACGATTCGGCCTGCAACGGCCCTTGGCTACGCGGACAGCTCGCAATAAAAATGACAGAATTGCGCGCCGCCGGCGTGCCGCAGCAACTGCTGGTAGAGAATCTCGAGCGGTGGAAACAACGCCAACCGGCACCGTCAGGCGATTCGCAACGCTAGGAATCCAATCTTGATAAGACTTCTTCCATGCATGCTGGTGCTGGCGATGATGGCCGGCTGCGCCAGCGATCCGGCACCCACCGAACAGCTGCGTCTGACCGAGCAGGCGTTGATCCAGGCTCGTTCAGTTGGTGCTTCGCAGGCGACTCCAGAGTTGGTATTGGCCGAACAAGCGTTCGCAGCTGCCGTCGCTGCGATGAAAGACGAAGATTATCGGGAAGCACGCCTGCAAGCCGAGAAAGCTGAACTGGACGCTCGGCTGGCGGAGGCAAAGGTGCTCAACGATAAAAGCCAGCAAGAACTGGCAGAAGTGAACCGCCGCATCGAACGGCTCCGTGAGCAATTGAGGGCCTTGCAGTGAAGCCTATTCTTCTGGCCTCTGTATTGCTGGCGTTGCTCGTCGGGCTCCAGGGTTGCGCCACGCACGCATCGCAACAGCAACTGGAACAAGCGGCTGCCATGTTCCAAAGCGTCAGTGAGGACCAACAGGTGCTTCAAGATGCGCCCAAAGATGTGATGCGCGCGGCCGAATCGCTGGATAGAGCCAAGCGGTTTGCCAGCTATTGGGGCAGCACGGAAGATGTTGGCCATTACGCCTATCTCGGCAAGCGCTACAGCGAGATCGCTCGCCAGCACAGCGAGCAATTGCAGAATCAGCGGCTCGCCACCCAGCAGGCGATGGAATGGGAGCGCCTGCGCCAGGCTCTGCAGGAAGCCAAGCTGCTCGATCTGCAGCAACAGGGCCGTTGGCTCGAAGACCAGATGATTGGCCTGGCGGCAGCCGAAACCGAGCGCGGCTTGGTGATGACTCTGGGCGATGTCTTGTTCAGGGCCAACAGCGCCGAACTGGGATCATCGGCCAATCGCACCTTGCTCAAGGTCGTGCATTTTCTACAACTCAATCCCAAGCGCAAGATCCGCATCGAGGGGTACACCGACAACCGGGGCGGTGCGGCCGAAAATCTCGTCTTGTCTCAGGCACGCGCCCAATCGGTGGGTAATTTTCTGCAGAGCCTGGGGATCGACGCAGCGCGCATGGAAATGGTCGGCTACGGCGAGCAATACCGCGTCGCGGAGAACGCGTCGGCGCGTGGCCGTGCGCAGAACCGGCGGGTCGAGATCTTGTTTTCGAACGAACAAGGGCAGCTGGGCAGCGCTCGTTGATCAATTGGCGGCAAACGTAACTGACTGTGTCGGCGAGTTCGCCGGTAACTGTATTGGTTTCGTATAACGGTGTTGTACTACTGTTATGGTTCAGTTGCCGGAGCCGGACGAAATGACCAATCTGTTGCTTTATCAGCGCATCGCACACCAGCTTGCCGAAGACATTCGCCGCGGCGTCTACCGTCCGGGCGAGCGCGTGCCCTCGGTGCGCAAGATGAGCATGCAGCTGAATGTCAGCCATGCGACGGTCCTGCAGGCCTATGCCAATCTCGAAGATCAGGGAATGATCCGGGCGCGTCCGCAATCAGGCTTCTACGTCCACCACACGCCGGCGCTGACCGCGCCCACACCGGATATTGCGCAGGTCGAGCGGCCAACCCTGGTCACACGCAGCAGCATCATCAATCAGGTTCTCAGCGAATCACGCCGCGACGGGCTCATTCCGCTGGGGGCCGCGGTGCCTCATGTGGACTACTTGCCGGCTCGCGCCCTGCATCAACAGCTCGCCAAGGTCACTCGCTTTCAGAGCCAGCGGGCGTTCAGCTATATGTTCAGCCCCGGTTACGAGCCGTTGCGCCGGCAAGTGGCGATTCGCATGCGCGACGCCGGCGTGGTCGTCGGGCCGGACGAAGTGGTGATCACCCATGGTTGTGTCGACGCGCTGCAGATGTCGTTGCGGGTGCTGACCAAACCGGGCGACCTGATCGCGGCCGAGTCGCCCAGCTACTACGGGTTGCTGCAGTTGGCCGACCTGCTCGGGCTCAAGGTCATCGAAATTCCCTGCGATCCGGATACCGGACTCAGCCTGGAAGCGCTGCAGCTGGCCGCCAGCCAATGGCCAATCAAAGCCTTGGTCTTGACGGCGCGCTTGAGCAATCCGCTGGGAGGCAGCGTACCCGACGCGCGGCAGAAGCAGTTGTTGAAACTGGCGGCGAGTTTCGACATCCAAATCGTTGAGGACGATATCTACGGCGAGCTACTGTTCGATGCGGGATCGATCAAGGCGCTCAAATCCAATGATCGAGAGGGGCGAGTGATCTACTGCTCGAGCTTCTCCAAGACGATCTCGCCAGGTGTGCGCATCGGCTGGATCGTTCCCGGTCGTTATCGAGAAGAAATACAGCGCCTGCAGACGTTCAGTACGCATTCGGCCTGCAGCGTCACACAGATGGCGGTTTCGGCGTATCTGGAAAATGGTGGATACGATCGCCATCTGCGATACATCCGCCATGAGTATCGAAAGAATCTAAGTGCCGTTCAGTTGGCGGTGCAGCGTTACTTTCCAGAGGGCACGCAAATGACGCGGCCAACGGGCGGTTTCATCCTCTGGGTCAGCCTGCCGGCTCGGGTCAATGCCAAGGAATTGCATCAGCAGGCCCTGAAGCGCGGAATCAGCATTGCGCCCGGTCTTATTTTCAGTAACACCGAGCAGTTCAACCACTGTGTGAGGCTCAACTGCGCATTGCCGTTGACGACCGAAGCGGAGCGGGCATTGAAGACCCTTGGCGAGCTGGCAGGGGAGCTATGTCGGCAGGTTAGTGAACCGATCGGGTAGGCGGGAACCTAGAGCAAGGCACGGCAAACAGGCTGTCATGCGTGTGCGTTAACTGCGGGGAAATCGGTTGGTCGAGTGCCGTGGTTTTACATCGTCTGGAAGGAGGGCGTTGGCAGATGAAATGGTCGAGTTTGCTGCTTGCGCTGCTTTTTCTGAGCGCCTGTGATGGAGACGATCTACCGTCCCAGCCTGGTCCACCGGCTGCGCCTGAGGTCCAGCCTTCGGTCGATCGCAACGCCGCAACCGCGCCCGTGCAACGAGAAACTGATATCCCACCTAAAATCGAGATCGAACTCGAGCCTATTACTACCGGCGATCCCGAAGAGCTGCCATCCGAGCGAGTCGTGCCGGCAACCGAATCGAAGGCCGTTTCGGCCGCGCCGAAGAAAAAGGTCGCGGTCGAGCAGGTCAAGTTGCCCGAGCCGGAGCTGGATTTGAGCCTTCCCGAGGATTGGGCCGAGGAGCTCGAACCTGCCCCGGACGCAGCGGCCTTGAAGCTACTGCCGCCGTTGTTCGAATCAGGCGAGGACTCTCGCTCGGTGCAAATGAGCGGCAGTCTGTTGCCGGGGCTGGAACGCGACGACGCGCTGATCGACGGGGCTCAGATCAATTTCGAACTCAAGCGCTGACCGGTCGGGCACCGTTATGCAGGGTTCCGACCTATGGCTCGGTCTCGACGCCGCTCAACAGGGCACGGAAGTCCGTGGTCATGAGCGGATGGCTCATGTAGAAACCCTGCATTTCGCTGCATCCATTGGCGAGAAGTCGTTTCAATTGTTCCGAGGTTTCAACGCCCTCGGCCGTGACGCGCATGCGCAAGCCATGCCCGAGTTCGATCAGCGCCTTGACGATGGAGTGGTCCTCGACGGAGTGCTCCATGCCGGAAACGAAGCTGCCATCGATCTTGATGGTGTCGAACGGGTAGTTGCGCAGGTTGCTGAGCGATGAATAGCCAGTACCGAAGTCATCCATGGCAAGCCTTACGCCAAGTGTTTTTAGCTCGCTGAGCACCGCCAGTGTGCGCTGGCTTTCCTGGAGCAGCGCTGTTTCGGTTACTTCGAGTTCGAGGCGATTGGCCGCAAGCCCGCTCTGTTCCAGCGCCGCTTGAACTACTTCAACCAGCTCATCGTTGCGTAACTGTAAGGGCGAAAGGTTGACTGAAACCATGATGTCGCTTGTCCAGCTTGCCGCCTCGATGCAGGCCTGACGTAGCACCCATTCGCCGAGCGGATCTATCAGCCCGGTTTCTTCTGCCAGCGGAATGAAATGCTCGGGCAGCAGCAGGCCGTGAGCGGGATGTTTCCAGCGCAGCAGGGCCTCTGCGCCGATGATGTGCATGCCGTCGCCGAAATATCGAGGCTGGTAATGAACCTCGAACTGATCCTCGCTGATCGCTTGACGTAGGTCGTCTTCCTGTCGGCGTCGCTCCAGCAGTCGTTTATCCATCTCGCTGCCATAGAACCGCCAGGTCCCTCGACCACCCGCCTTGGCCTGATACAAGGCGATATCCGCACAGCGCAGCAGCTCGTTGGCTTGCGTCGCATCGGTAGGCGCTATCGCGATACCGATGCTGGCACCGATATGAATTTGTGTACGTTCATAGAAAAAGGGTTCGCTGATCGCATCGACGACGCGCGCGCAAAGCTGCTCGATGTCTTCGTTGTGCTGCAGGCGACTCATCACCATGACGAACTCGTCGCCGCCTAGGCGCGCGACCAGGTCGTCTGCTCTGATGCACTGCGTCAGGCGGCTGGATACGCCGGTCAGTACCTCGTCGCCAGCACTGTGGCCCAGTGTGTCGTTCACCGGCTTGAAACGGTCCAGATCGATATACAGGACGGTCAGTCGGGATGCGCTGGTGAGCGAGGCGAGTTTGGTGTCCAGATAGTCGCGCAAGTGGTTTCGATTGGGCAGGCCGGTCAGGGCGTCGTGCTGCGAAAGGTACTGAACGCGTGCCTGGGCTCGGGTTTCCTCGGTGACATCACTGGCGGTGCCTCGGTAGCCCAACAGCTCGTCGTTTCGGTAGATCCCACGGGCGGAAAGCCGGCAGTGGCGCTCGCAGGCGTTCGCCGCGTGGTAACTGCAGCGCAATGGTGTCTTGTGCGGAGCGGCCAGCCAGTCCTGCAGCGCCGCGTGATCAGTGATCAGAAGGTCGATCAAGGGGCGGCCAATCCAGGCGGCTGGATCATGGCCGGTAATCTCCTCGAAACGCCGGGAGAGGTACGTCAGGCGGGCATTCTGGTCGGTTTCCCAGATCCAGTCCGATGCAGCTTCCGCTACGTCGCGGAAGCGCTCTTCGCTGGCGGCCAGTGCGCTACGGCTTCTTGCCAGGCGCTCGTAGTTGACGTCCATGATTCTTACGGTCTTCATCGCCTGGCGCAGCAGCAACCAGGCAAGCAGACCAAGGCCAAGGGTGACCGCCGCGAGCACCGGCAAGGTCATCCACAGCAGATACCGGCCAGGCCGGGATAGCGTCCAGGTAAATGATAGGGGCGATCCATCAAGCGTCCGCAGGGCAAGCACTTCATCCTTGCTCCGGGCGGTTTCGCCGTTCAGGCGCAGGCCGTTGATCGCATAAGCCTGACCCAAGTCGAGCAATCTTTTTGGCTCCAACACATCGGCGAAAACCAGGATCGAGGCGGGATCGTCCATTTCCTCGACGTCGCTGTCGCCGGACGTCATCACGGCGGCGGCCACCATGGCCGGGTGGCCTTCGGCCCAAAGCATGCCGACGGCGGTCTCTCCCTGTTCCAGCGCTTCGCGGGCCTGGGCGAGCAATGTGTCGAGTCCGTTGCCAAGCCAGGCGCGCGCATCGATACGCACCAGCTCCCCGCGAATGACCGAGTAGGTCGTTTCACCGCTGGCGTCGATCACCAACACCGCCTCATAGCCGAAATCGTCATACAGCGAAGGGCCGAGGTTCGCCTGCTCGTAGGCCCAGTTCAGATTGACCTCTTTGCTCAGGTTGGCGTAGGCGTCGCCCCAGAATCCATTGTCGGCGACATGGCGGGACATGCCATTCATCTGCGCCTCGAATGCTTTGCCAGCGAGAAAATGTTCCAGAGCCAGGGCGTCGTGATCGATGGTGCGGGCGATGTGTATCACCGCGATCGCCGCGGCGAGCAGGGCTGCGGCCAGTAGGCAGGCGATGCCGGGCAGAATCCGTCGGGAGAAAGCGACCTGCGCCTTCGGGCTGCCGGCTCCGAACGAAGAGAAAACTGATGCCATTGATGCTTCCTTCAAAGGAGGCAGACGGATTACTTGGATGAAGGCCTAAAAGCCCCCCCTTTTTACTGCCGGGCCAGCCGGCGTGATGGGGTGGGTGGGACATGACCGGCGGTTGGCTGTCCAGCAGGCGCTACCTGTTCCGCGCGTCTTCGGCATCCGCTTCGGCGTTGCGTTGGGCAATTCGTTGTTTCTGCTCTTCGGTGAGCGGGATCTTGCGGGCGCCGGCGCGCAGCATCAAAAGCCCGCCAACGATCGTACCGAGCACCAGGGCCAGCAATAACCAGATATACCAAGGCATGTTCTTTACTCCTGATGACGACGCGGTTCATTTCACCTTACGTCACGAACCGTAGCGGCGCCATTATGTGATTGGACTGCCTGGCGGGCGACGCCCTCGCGTGCCGCCTGGACGATGTTTTTTCTGCGACAATGCGCGCCGAAAATTTGCCGAGGAATCGCTATGACTTGCCAGACTCCCATCATCGTTGCGCTCGATTTTCCGTCCCGTGATGCTGCGTTGGCGCTGGCCGGCCAACTCGATCCGGCGCTTTGTCGCGTCAAGGTCGGCAAGGAGCTGTTCACCCGTTGTGGTCCGCAAATAGTCGAAGCGCTACAGGCACAAGGATTCGAGGTGTTTCTCGATCTGAAATTCCATGACATCCCCAACACCACGGCGATGGCGGTCAAGGCGGCGGCGGAGCTGGGCGTGTGGATGGTCAACGTGCACTGTTCGGGTGGCCTGCGGATGATGGCGGCGTGTCGCGAAACGCTGGACAAGGCGAGCGGGGCGAAGCCGCTGCTGATCGGCGTCACGGTGCTGACTAGCATGGAGCAGGCCGACCTTGCCGATATCGGCCTCGACCTAGCACCGCAGCAGCAGGTGTTGCGTCTGGCAGGCCTGGCGGAGGAGGCCGGGTTGGACGGCCTGGTCTGTTCGGCGCAGGAGGCCCAAACATTGAAGGCGCAATTCGCCCGGCTGCAGTTGGTGACGCCGGGCATTCGTCCGGCTGGCAGCAAGGCGGATGATCAGCGGCGGATTCTCACGCCAGCCGAGGCCATGGCGGCGGGTTCGGATTATCTGGTAATCGGTCGCCCTATTGCGCAGGCGGCCGATCCGGCCCAGGCGCTGGCCGCAGTAGTCGCCGAGCTGGCGTGAATGATGAGCCGGTCGCCTGACGCGGCCGGCTCGGTCCATACGGCTTAGCTGACCTTCAACACCAGCTTGCCGAAGTTGCCGCCGGTGAAGAGCTTCATCAGCGTGTCGGGGAAGGTTTCCAGCCCCTCGACGATATCTTCCTTGCTCTTCAGCTCGCCGCTCTGCATCCAGCCAGCCATGTCTGTCATGGCCTCGGGGTAACGCGGCACGTAATCCATCACCACCATGCCCTGCATGCGCGCGCGGTTGACCAACAGGGACAGGTAATTCGCCGGCCCCTTGACCGCCTCCTTGTTGTTGTACTGACTGATGGCGCCGCAGATGACGATGCGGGCTCCGACGGTAATGCGCGTCAGCACTGCGTCGAGAATATCGCCGCCGACATTATCGAAAAATACGTCGACGCCCTTCGGGCAGGTGCGTTTCAGGCCGGCGGCGACGTCTTCACTCTTGTAGTCGATGGCCGCATCGAAACCGAGCTCCTCGGTAAGGAAGCGGCACTTGTCGGCGCCGCCTGCGATGCCGACCACGCGACACCCTTTTATCTTCGCGATCTGCCCGGCTACGCTGCCCACCGCACCGGCAGCGCCGGACAGCACCACGGTTTCGCCGGCCTTCGGCTCGCCCACCGCCAGCAGGCCAAAGTAAGCGGTCATTCCGGTCATGCCTAGCGCCGACAGGTAGCGCGGCAGCGGTGCCTGGTTCGGATCGACCTTGTAGAAGCCTTTCGGCTCGCCGAGGAAATAGTCCTGCACGCCCAACGCGCCGTTGACGTAATCGCCTTCGGCGAAATGAGGATGCTGCGAGGCGATCACCTTGCCCACGCCCAACGCGCGCATCACTTCGCCAATGCCGACCGGCGGGATATAGGATTTGGCATCGTTCATCCAGCCGCGCATGGCCGGGTCCAGCGACAGATACTCCACCTTGACCAATATCTGGCCGGGCCCGGGCGCACCCACGGGATTCTCGACGAATTCGAAGGTGTCGCGGCTTGGCGCGCCGATCGGGCGCTTGGCCAAAAGGAACTGGCGATTGGTCGTGTCCATGTAAACCTCGGTCTATGTAAGAACCTTGGTTTAGCCCGCCGAGGCCGGTCGCGCAAGCAAGGCGAGAATCTTGGAATGCAGTGGCATCCGCCTGAGTGATATCGCCCTTGAACCCTTAATCCGTGCCTGGGATGGCGGTATAACCATGACCCGCGTTTGGCTTGTGGTCATTTTTCGGACTCGGCGCCTTCATTTCAATCGATTAGGGTATCTAGCATGAGCATGTCTTTTTCCGGTCAGGTCGCGTTGATAACGGGAGCTGCGGCGGGCATTGGCCGCGCGACGGCGCTGGCGTTCGCCGAGCAGGGGTTGAAGGTGGTGGTGGCGGATCTGGATGAGATGGGCGGTGCGGCATGCGCCGAAGCCATTCGCGAAGCCGGCGGCGAGGCGATATTTGTGCGGTGCGATGTCACTCGCGACGAGCAGGTCAAGGCGATGGTCGAGCAGGCCGTCACGACCTTCGGGCGCATCGACTATGCGTTCAACAACGCCGGCATCGAGATCGAGAAGGGCCGTCTGGCTGAAGGCAGCGAGGCGGAGTTCGACGCCATCATGGGCGTCAACGTCAAGGGTGTCTGGTTGTGCATGAAGCACCAGCTGCCGGTGATGCTGGCGCAGGGCGGAGGTGCCATCGTCAACACCGCGTCGGTTGCTGGGCTTGGTGCGGCGCCGAAAATGAGCATTTATGCGGCGTCCAAGCATGCGGTGATCGGACTGACCAAGTCGGCGGCGATCGAATATGCCAAGAAGGGCATTCGCGTGAATGCGGTGTGTCCGGCGGTGATCGATACCGATATGTTCCGCCGTGCCTATGAGGCGGACCCGCGCAAGGCGGAGTTCGCGGCGGCCATGCATCCGGTTGGGCGGGTCGGCAAGGTTGAGGAAATCGCTGCTGCGGTGCTTTATCTCTGTAGCGACGGTGCGGCTTTCACCACTGGCCATGCGTTGGCGGTGGATGGTGGGGCGACGGCTATTTAGGGTTTTGGTTCGGGCAATCCCTGTGTTTGGAAGGTTTGGGTTTATAAGTGTTTATTGAGTTGTTTGATGGCTTGGTTTCGCCCTGCTGGGCGAGTTTCTTTTGGCAGTCGCCCCAAAAGAAACCAAAAGGTCTTGCCCCTGCATCCGGCCCCGGCTGCGCCGGGGTTCGTTCGCTCCATCGTCGCTCCAGGGGCCGGCTTACAAGGGCCATCCATGGCCCTTTAAGCCTCTCGCCGCATCCATGCGGCTCGCTCCCTTCCGCGACGATTGCGCTCACCCTCCTGAAAGGGGCGATTGATGTCGCCTGACGGTTCGTGCAAAAGAAGCTAAGCAAAGCATCAACGATCTTTCAGGCAACTCGGACCCTGTTCCCCTTCAGGAGGCCGGATGTTGGGGCGGCCTTCTTTTAGGTTCCTTTTTCTTGGCCAAACAAGAAAAAGGGACTCGCCCAGCAGGGCGAAACCTGAACTGTCAGCACACTCAGCAATCATCCCGGCAAAGCGATTCATGCCATCTGTTTCTGAAAACAGCACGCGTTTTCAAACCCGCCTCCCCAAGATCACCAACGTCACCACCCCAGCAATCAACCCCCACAGCGCCGCGCCAATCCCAAACAGCGTCAGTCCGGAAGCGGTGACCATAAAGGTAATCAGCGCCGCTTCGCGCTCGTGCGGCGTCTGCATGGCTTGGGTCAGGCCGCTGCCGATCGAACCGAGCAACGCCAACGCCGCGATGGACAGCACCAGTGCTGCCGGAAAGGCCGCGAACAGCGCTGCCAGCGTCGCCCCGAAAATGCCGGCGATGCCGTAGAACACCCCGCACCATACCGCGGCCGTATAGCGCCGGGCGGGATCGGGATGCGCTTCGGGACCCGCGCAGATCGCCATGGTGATCGCAGCCAGATGGACACCATGCGAGCCGAACGGGGCGAGCAGAACCGACGCGATACCGGTGACCGAAATCAGCGGCGAGGCCGGCACCTGATAGCCCTCGGCGCGCAGCACGGCCAGCCCCGGCATGTTCTGCGATGCCATGGCGATCACGAACAGCGGTATGCCGATGCTGAAAATGGCCGCGAAAGACAGGCTCGGCGTGGTCCACACCGGTACCGCGATTTCCAGGCTCAGATCGCTGAAGTCCAGCAGCCCCAGCACGCCGGCGAGCACACAGCCAACAATCAGCGCCGAGAGCACGGCGTAGCGCGGCACCAGACGCTTGGCCAGCAGGTAACTGAAGAGCATGCTCAGCACCAGCGCAGGCTGGACGTCTACGGCGCGGAAGATCTCGCTGCCGATGTTGAACAGCACGCCGGCCAGCAGCGCCGCCGCCAGCGAGGCGGGTACCTTGCGCATCAGGCGTTCGAAGCTGCCGGTAAGTCCACATACCGCAATCAGCACCGACGCGAAGATGAAGGCACCAATCGCCTCGCCATAAGGGACGCCGGGCAAGCTACTGATCAGCAGCGCCGCGCCGGGAGTCGACCAGGCGACCACCACTGGCGTGCGATAGCGCAGTGACAGGCCGATGCTGCACACCGCCATGCCGATCGACAGCGCCCAGATCCACGAGGAAATCTCCGCCCCGCTGAGCCCTGCTGCCTGTCCGGCCTGGAACATCAGGACCAGCGAACTGGTATAGCCGGTAAGCATGGCAATGAAACCCGCCACGACGGTCGAAGCCGAACTGTCGGCGAATGGGCGGGATAGCGAGTGGGCGGCGTCCGGCATGGTTATCTCTGTTGGGTTTTTTCGGCCTAGCCTAGGGGCGCCGGTCGCATGCGTCACCATACAGTCGATGGGACGATCTACGTTACAGAATCGATAAGCGCTGGAAGCTGGACTACCGAGCAGTCGCAAGCGGCTAGCCACGAACTTATCTGGCACCGATGTTGCAATTACCCCTGTGCTTGCTGCGAAGCGTCAAAAAACCGCGGCTGTTGGAGGAATGATGAGCCAGGGTATCGAATTCAATCGCTTGATGCTGGAAATGCGGGCCATGCAGACCGATGCGATGGCGCGCGCCAAGCCCGTGACCGCTACCCCCGAGGTTGGCGCTCCGAGCTTTTCCGACATGCTCGGCCAGGCCGTCAATAAAGTGAGTGAAACCCAGCAAGCTTCCAGCCAACTGGCGACCGCCTTCGAGATGGGGCAGGGCGGCATCGATCTGACCGAGGTCATGATCGCTTCGCAGAAAGCCAGCGTTTCCATGCAGGCCATGACCCAGGTGCGTAACAAACTGGTCCAGGCGTATCAAGACATCATGCAGATGCCGGTTTAAGGCAGGGTTTGAATAATGGCTGAAGCGCTTAGCAAAGTTCCTGTAACGGTCGATTCGGACGCTCCGAAGAAGCCGCTGTTTGGCCTGTCCTTCCTGGAAAACCTTTCCGAAATGACGATGTTGCGGCAGGTCGGCCTGTTGGTCGGGCTGGCTGCGAGCGTCGCCATCGGCTTTGCCGTGGTGCTCTGGTCGCAACAGCCGGACTACCGTCCGCTGCTCGGCAGCCTCGCCGGGATGGACGCCAACCAGGTGATGGAAACCCTCGCTGCTGCCGACATCGCTTACACCGTCGAGCCCAATTCCGGCGCCTTGCTGGTCAAGGCCGATGATCTCGCCCGTGCGCGGCTGAAACTCGCCAGCGCTGGCGTTGCACCGACTGATAGCAACATCGGCTTCGAGATTCTCGACAAGGAGCAGGGCCTCGGTACCAGCCAGTTCATGGAAGCCACCCGCTACCGTCGTGGTCTGGAAGGGGAGCTGGCTCGTACCGTCTCCAGCCTGAACAACGTCAAAGCGGCGCGCGTGCATCTGGCGATTCCGAAGAGTTCTGTATTCGTGCGCGACGAGCGCAAGCCGAGCGCTTCCGTGCTGGTCGAACTCTATCCGGGCCGCAACCTCGAGCCGAGTCAGGTGATGGCGATCATCAACCTCGTCGCTACCAGCGTGCCGGAGCTGACCAAGTCGCAAATCACCGTGGTGGATCAGAAGGGCAACCTGCTGTCCGACCAGCAGGGGCTGACCGAGCTGAGCATGGCCGGCAAGCAGTTCGACTACAGCCGTCGGATGGAAAGCCTCTACACCCAGCGCGTGCACAACATCCTGCAACCGGTGCTGGGCAGCGGTCGCTACAAGGCCGAAGTCTCCGCCGATGTGGATTTCAGCGCCGTCGAATCGACGTCCGAAACCTTCAACCCGGATCAGCCGGCGCTGCGCAGCGAGCAGAGCGTCAGCGAACAGCGCCAGAGCAGCGTCGGCCCGCAAGGCGTTCCGGGTGCGCTGAGCAATCAGCCTCCAGGCCCTGCCACCGCGCCGGAAAATGCGCTGGCTGGACAAGCCGCCGCGGGTGCGGTCGCACCGGGGCAACCTTTGCTGGACGCCAATGGTCAGCAGATCATGGACCCGGCGACCGGCCAGCCGATGCTGGCGCCGTATCCGGCAGACAAGCGTGAGCAAGCGACCCGTAATTACGAGCTGGACCGTTCCATCAGTTACACCAAGCAGCAACAAGGTCGCCTGCGCCGCCTGTCGGTTGCGGTGGTACTCGACGACCAGGTGACGGTCTCTGCTGATGGGCAGACCACTCGTGTGCCGCGGACCGCCGAAGAATTGGCGCGCTTCACCCGTCTGGTGCAGGACGCCGTTGGTTTCGACGCCAGCCGTGGCGACAGCGTCAGTGTGATCAACGCACCCTTCGCCGCCGACTCGCTAGAAGAGACCTTCATCGACGTCCCGTTCTACTCGCAGCCGTGGTTCTGGGACATCGTCAAGCAAGTGCTTGGAGTACTGTTCATCCTGGTGCTGGTGTTCGGTGTGCTGCGGCCCGTACTGAACAACCTGACCAATGCTGGAAAGGGCAAGGAGCATCAGCCTGTCGGTAGTGACGGCGAACTGGCTGACATGGACGGTTTGGATGGTGCGCTGAGCAATGATCGGGTCAGCCTGAGCGGGCCGCAGAGCATCATGCTGCCGAGCCCGACCGAGGGGTACGATGCGCAACTGAATGCCATCAAGAATCTGGTAGCAGAGGATCCGGGCCGGGTGGCTCAGGTCGTCAAAGAGTGGATCAACGAAGATGAGTGATGCACGAGTTCCAGCCAAGCTGAACAAGGTCGATAAAGCCGCAATTCTGTTGCTCTCGCTGGGTGAAGCCGATGCTGCGCAGGTTCTGCGCCATCTCGGTCCCAAAGAGGTACAGAAGGTCGGCACCGCCATGGCGCAATTGCGCAACGTCCAGAAAAACCAGATAGAACAGGTGATGGGAGAGTTCGTCGAGATCGTTGGCGACCAGACCAGCCTCGGGGTCGGCTCCGACGGTTACATCCGCAAGATGCTCACCCAGGCGCTGGGCGAGGACAAGGCGGGCGGCCTGATCGATCGCATTCTGCTGGGCGGTAACACCAGTGGCCTGGACAGCCTCAAGTGGATGGAGCCGCGCGCGGTCGCCGACGTGATTCGCTACGAGCATCCACAGATCCAGGCGATCGTGGTGGCTTATCTCGACCCCGACCAGGCGGGCGAGGTGCTGTCGCATTTCGATCACAAGGTGCGGCTCGACATCGTGCTGCGCGTGTCCTCGCTCAACACCGTCCAGCCGGCGGCGTTGAAGGAGCTTAATCTGATCCTGGAGAAGCAGTTCTCTGGCAACTCCAATACCACCCGCGCGACGCTGGGTGGCGTCAAGCGCGCGGCGGACATCATGAACTACCTCGACAGCTCGGTCGAAGGCCAGCTGATGGACGCCATCCGCGATGTCGACGAAGATCTGTCGTCGCAGATCGAAGACCTGATGTTCGTCTTCGACAACCTGGCGGATGTCGATGACCGGGGCATCCAGGCGCTCATGCGTGAAGTATCCTCCGATGTGCTGGTCATGGCGCTCAAGGGCGCGGACGAAGCGATCAAGGAGAAGATATTCAAGAACATGTCCAAGCGCGCCGGAGAACTGCTGCGCGACGACCTGGAAGCCAAGGGGCCGGTGCGCATCAGCGAAGTCGAGGGCGCCCAAAAGGAAATTCTCACCATTGCCCGCCGCATGGCCGAAGCCGGGGAAATCGTTCTCGGCGGCAAAGGCGGCGAAGAAATGATCTAGGTCTAAGCGAGCCGTATGTCCAAGGAAAATCCCAGCGATGTGATCCGCGCGAAGGACGTCAATCTCTTCGATCGCTGGGCCTTGCCGAGCTTCGACCCGCTAGGCGGGGAACCGGCGGAGCCGGAGGCGCTCGAGGAATCGGGTGCGGACCAGGACCTGTCGCACAGCGAGGACGTCCCGGTCGAGGAAGTCAAACCGCTGACGCTCGACGAACTCGAAGCGATTCGCCAGGAGGCCTACAACGAAGGTTTCAGCACGGGCGAGAAGGACGGCTTTCATGCCGGACAACTGAAAGCCCGGCAGGAAGCCGACGCGGCGCTGGCGCCCAAACTCGCGAGCCTTGAGCAGGTGATGACGCAATTGCTCGAGCCCATCGCCGATCAGGATCGCAACCTCGAACACGCCATGGTCACGTTGATCTGTCAGCTGACACGCGAGGTGATTCAGCGCGACTTGCTGATCGATTCCAGCCAGATCCGCCAAGTGCTTCGGGACGCCCTGAAGCTGTTGCCGATGGGCGCCAGCAACGTGCGCATCCACATCAATCCGCAGGATTTCGAGCTGGTCAAGGCGCTGCGCGAGCGCCACGAAGAAACCTGGCGAATCGTCGAAGACAGCGATCTGCTGCCGGGCGGCTGCCGGATCGAAACCGAACAGAGTCGCATCGACGCCAGCGTCGAAACGCGGCTGAGTCAGGCGATCAAGCAGCTATTCGAACAGCAGCGGGAAAACGCCACCAGCCCGCCGGAAGCGGATCTGCACCTGGATCTGGACAGCTCAGATGCGCCTTGAACGCACCAGCTTCGCCAAACGCTTCGAGACCTACAGCGAGGCGATCAAGCTACCCAGCCAGCCGATCCTCGAGGGTCGGCTGTTGCGTATGGTCGGCCTGACGCTGGAGGCCGAAGGCCTGCGTGCCGCCGTCGGCAGCCGCTGCCTGGTGATCAACGACGACAGCTACCACCCGACCCAGGTCGAAGCCGAGGTCATGGGCTTTTCCGCCGGCAAACTTTATCTGATGCCGGTTGGCAGCCTGGCCGGCATCGCGCCGGGCGCGCGTGTCGTGCCGCTGGCCAATACCGGACGCCTGCCGATGGGCACGTCGATGCTGGGGCGCGTGCTCGACGGTGCCGGCCGCGCCCTGGATGGTAAGGGCGGAATGAAGGCCGAGGACTGGGTGCCGATGGACGGGCCAGTGATCAACCCGCTCAACCGCCACCCGATCAGCGAGCCGCTGGATGTCGGCATCCGCTGCATCAATGGCCTGTTGACGGTCGGCCGCGGGCAACGTCTTGGCTTGTTCGCCGGTACCGGTGTGGGCAAGTCGGTGTTGCTAGGCATGATGACCCGCTTCACTGAGGCGGACATCATCGTCGTCGGGCTGATCGGCGAGCGTGGCCGTGAGGTTAAGGAATTCATCGAAAACATCCTCACCGAAGAGAGTATCAAGCGCTCCGTAGTTGTCGCTTCGCCTGCGGACGATGCGCCCTTGATGCGCCTGCGCGCGGCAATGTATTGCACGCGCATCGCCGAATATTTCCGTGACAAGGGCAAGAACGTCCTGTTGTTGATGGATTCGCTGACCCGCTTCGCCCAGGCCCAACGGGAAATCGCGCTGGCCATCGGCGAGCCCCCGGCGACCAAGGGTTACCCGCCTTCGGTGTTCGCCAAGCTGCCGAGTCTGGTGGAGCGCGCTGGAAACGCCGAGGCGGGCGGCGGTTCGATCACGGCGTTCTATACCGTGCTGTCCGAGGGTGATGATCAGCAGGACCCCATCGCCGACTCCGCGCGGGGCGTGCTCGACGGCCACATCGTGTTGTCGCGACGGCTGGCTGAAGAGGGCCATTACCCGGCGATCGACATCGAGGCCTCTATCAGCCGGGTCATGCCGCAGGTGGTCAGTCCCGAACATGTGCGCAGCTCGCAGCGGTTCAAGCAGCTGTGGTCGCGCTATCAGCAGAGCCGCGATCTGATCAGCGTCGGCGCGTACGTACCGGGTGGCGATCCGGAAACCGATCTGGCCATCGCGAGGCAGGCGGAGATGGTCCGCTATCTCCGGCAGGGTCTGGACGAAGCCGAACCCCTGGCGCAGAGCGAGGTCGCACTGATCAACGTCTTCAATCCCAAGGCCGCAGGCTAAACCTTGGCGACGAGTCGTGCCGCGCGGCTGGCGCCCGTGATCGACATGGCTGAACGGGCCGAGCGCGACGCCGCGGGGCAATTTGGACAGGGGCAAACCCAACTGTCCCAGGCCGAAACCAAGTTGGGCGAGCTGCGCCAGTACTTCAGCGACTACCAGCAGCAATGGATGAGCCAGGGCAGCCAGGGCGTATCCGGGCAATGGCTGGTCAATTATCAGCGGTTCCTTTCACAGCTCGAATCGGCCATCGCTCAGCAGCAGCGCAGTGTCGACTGGCATCGCAACAATCTCGACAAGCTCCGCGAGCAGTGGCAGCAGCGACGCGCACGGCTCGATGGGCTGCGCAAATTGGTCGATCGCTATATTCAGGAAGCGAGAACGGCGGCCGACAAGCGCGAGCAAAAGCTGCTCGACGAATTCTCGCAGCGGCTGGCAAGTCGGCCCAGACAGGATTGATGCTTGCTGTGCCGGGGTTTGGGTGCTAAATCTTCATCAGTTTGTTTACTGCAGTACGGCCAGCCCTAAAAGGCGCCGGCGGATGCGCCTCGTTCGTCCGGCAAAACACGGCTGCCACGTTTCCGCTTGGATCAGGAGTGCTACATGACCATCAGTTCACAGCTATCGGCAGATGGACAGGAGCTGACGATTACCATCCAGGGGCGCTTCGATTTCAATGCTCATCAAGCATTCCGCGATGCCTATCAGCGTGCTGATTGCACGCCCAAGCGCTACGTGATCGACCTCGCTGGCGCGACCTATCTCGACAGTTCGGCCCTCGGGATGTTGCTGCTGCTGCGCGATCACGCCGGCAGCGATAAGGCCGATATCCGCCTGATCAACTGCAACCCAGATGTGCGAAAGGTCCTTTCGGTATCCAATTTCGAACAACTGTTCGCGATAGCCTGATGCCTCGCCGGCTCTCCATACTCATCGCCGAGGATGGCGCGGCCGACCGCATGCTGCTGGCCGCCATCGTCGGTCGTCAGGGGCATCGTGTAACTACGGCGTCCAACGGTGCAGAAGCGGTCCGACTGTTCGAGAGCGAACGGCCACAACTGGTGCTGATGGACGCGCTGATGCCGGTGATGGACGGCTTCGAGGCCGCGCGGCAGATCAAACAGCTGGCCGGCAACGAGCTGGTGCCGATCATCTTTCTCACCTCGCTCACCGAGCACGAAGCGCTGGTGCGCTGCCTCGAAGCGGGGGGCGATGATTTTCTCGCCAAGCCCTACAACCCGGTCATCCTCGAAGCGAAGATCCAGGCCATGCATCGTCTGCGCAGGCTGCAGGCGACGGTGCTGGAGCAGCGTGATCTCATCGCGCGACGCAATCAGCAATTGCTCGACGAGCAACGCGCCGCCAAGGCGATCTTCGACAAGGTGGCGCATGCCGGTTGCCTGAGCGCACCCAACATCCGTTATCGACAGTCTCCGCGCGCGCTGTTCAATGGCGACCTGCTGCTTGCCGCGCATGCGCCTGCCGGCAGGATGTTCGTGCTGCTGGGAGACTTCACCGGCCATGGGCTGCCGGCCGCCATCGGTGCCATGCCGCTGGCCGAGACCTTTTACGGAATGACCGCCAAAGGCTATTCCAGCGGAGAGATCCTCTGCGAGCTCAACGCCAAGTTGAAGCTGATCCTGCCGGTGGAAATGTTCTGTTGTGCCGCCTTGCTGGATATCAACCTCAAGCAGGGCATGTTGCGCGTCTGGAACGGCGGGCTGCCGGATGGTTATCTGCTCAGGGCCGCGAAGGGCGAGCGGCTGCCGCTGCGCTCCAGGCATTTGCCGCTTGGCGTACTCGATGCGCTCCATTTCGATGACAGTCTCGAGACCTTGCCACTGGCGATCGGTGATCGCCTGCTGCTGATGTCCGATGGTGTGCTGGAGAGCACCAGTGCCGATGATGAATTGTTCGGCGAGCAGCGGCTGTTGGCGGTCATGGATGCCAACACCGAGCCCTCGACCTTGTTGGATGAAATTCAAGCCGCGCTGCATGATTTCCACGGTCAAATACTTGACGACCTGAGCCTCGTCGAAGTGAGCATGATCGAGGCGGAGGATGCCGTTGCGGCGCAATCGCCGGCTGTTTTCCCACTCGGCGCGCCAGAGTTGCGTGCGAGGGATTGGTCCGCCAGTTTCGAGCTGCGCCCCAGCAGCTTGCGCGAGTACAACCCACTGCCGATGACCATGCAGCTGCTGTTGCAGATAACACCCCTGCGCCACCGTGCCGGCGCGATTTACACGGTGCTGACCGAGCTTTATGCCAATGCGCTGGAGCATGGCGTGCTGCTGCTCGATTCCTCCATGAAGTGCGACGCCGACGGTTTTGCCAACTACTATCAGGAACGCCAGCGGCGACTGGGTGAGCTGACCGAAGGCTCAGTGTCCATCGAGCTGAGCGTCAAGTCCGAAGAGACCCGAGGCTATCTACGCATCGCGGTGCGCGACAGCGGACCGGGATTCGATGTGCAGCGGGCGCTGGACCAGCAGTACTGTGCCGGATGCCTGGGCGGGCGGGGGCTGCGGATGATTCGTCAGATGAGTGAACGCTTCTACTGGGAGCCGGACGGCAAGGTTCTGAATGTCGAGTTCCATTGGGCCGCTCATGCATAATTCGCTGCTTTCCAGCCAGGAGCCTATCGATGGTCGATCATCTCGACACTAGCGTGCTGGCGACCCTTCAAGAGGTGATGGAGGCGGAGTATCCGGTGCTACTGGATACCTTTCTGGTCGATTCGGAAGAGCGGCTGTGGTTGCTTCAGCAGGCCTGCCGCAGCGGTCAGGCGGAAAACCTGCGTCAGGCTGCCCACAGCTTCAAGGGCAGTTGCAGCAACATGGGCGCAGCGTTACTGGCGGATCTCTGTCGCCAGTTGGAAGAAGCGGCGCGGCTCGAACAGATCGACGAAGCCCCCCACTTGATCGAACGCATCGAGCGTGAATTTGCCATCGTACGGATTCTCTACCGAGCCGAACGCCAGCGCTACGGCGGGCTCGGCTGACTGGCGGGTGCATTGGCGTGTACCTTCGGTGGCCGGGCTACGGATACAGGCGTCTATAAAGCGTATGGCCTGGACTTTGCTTGAGTAAACGCAATGTCATCATCCTGAGCGGAAGACCCATGGCCGTTTCCCCCGATCTATTGCTCAACATCAAGGCTCCCACGGCTGTCGCAAAGGCAGCGGGCGCGTCCCCTCAGGCCGCCCGCCAGCCCAGTCGGGACGAGCCTTCCAGCTTCGCCAACGTCTACGCCAAGGAGCGCCAGCCCAAGCCGGTCGAACGTCAGGACTCTTCGGCAAAACCTGTCCGGGACAAGCCGGCTGGCGAAAAGCCGAGTCAGGAAACCGCCGAGGTTGGCGGCAGCGAAAAGCCGCCCGTGGCCGAAGCCGGCAATGAATTGCCTGCTGACGCCGAGATGGCCGATGACGCCCCGCAAGATGGCGAGGCCGAGCTCGATCCGTTGCTGTTGTTCGGCATGGGCGGGCAGGTGCCAGTCAGTGACGAATCGCTGGCCACGCAGCCGCCGACCGGCAGCGAGTTTCTGGCTGGGCTGGGGCTAACTCAGGCCGGCGTAGAGTCCGCTGAAGCAGAGGCCGAGCCGGCTATGGTGGGCACGCGCTCCCTGGATATCCAATCCGCTGCTCAGAAGAGTCCGTTCGCCAACGCCGTGATGCCGAATGAAGCCTCCGAGCAAACCCAGGAAACGCTCTCGGCGAGCCTGTTGGTGGGCGAGGAACTGACGGAAGAGTCCGACGAGCTCTCGCTGGAGGAAAGTTTCAGTGATCTGCTGGACAAGCTGGATGCCCCGAAGGAGAGCCGCACGAGCGCCACCGATATGGCGGCCAATCGGCTCAACCCGCTGACCCAGGCGATTGCACAGCAGACCCAGGCTCAGCAGGCGCAGCGGCTGACGATGGTGCCGGGCCAGCCGGTGCAGATGCAGCAGTCAGGCTGGAGCGAAGCGGTGGTCGACAGGGTGATGTGGTTGTCGAGTCAGAACCTCAAGTCCGCTGAGATTCAGCTCGATCCCGCCGAGTTGGGTCGTATGGAGATCCGTATCGACATGAACAAGGATCAGACTCAGACACAGGTCACGTTCCTCAGCCCTCACGCTGGCGTACGCGACGCATTGGAAGGGCAGATGCAGCGCCTGCGGGATATGTTCGCGCAGCAGGGCATGACCATGGATGTGAATGTTTCCGATCAGTCCAAGGGCTGGCAGGGCGACGGTAGCGAGTCGCGCAGCCGGAGCGTAGCCGGCGTATCGGCTACCGGGGATGAGGAAATCGTTGGCGGCACGCTTGAAGTCAGCACGAGCCGTTCCGGGGGCGATCGCGGTCTGGTGGATTACTACGCCTGAGTGCTTTGTGATTGACCTAGGGAGCCGGGCTCGCGCCCGGCCCAAGACGCTGCACACAAACGCCAGACCCGGAGGTCTGGCCTCCCACTAAAAAGTCCGTTGCCCTAGTCCTACGCCGACGCTGTTCGTCAGAGGCGCGCCCTTGCGGCGAACGCGGACTTCGCGCCAACTATTCGTCTACAAATCAGCGCGGGCTTGTTGCAGTCGTTTACGGCTCCGCGTCCCTGGCCGATACTGGCACAGCAGTTGCTCGTAGCGCTTCGTTGCGAGTGAAATCACCTTGTGATGACGGATATTTGGCATGGCTAAGAAACAGGGACCCCCAGACGTACCGAGCCCGGCGGCTACGAGCGGTGGCAAAGGCAAGCTCAAGCTGATTGTCCTGATCGTACTCGGCCTGCTGCTGGCGGTCGGATTGTCGATCGGCGGCACGTTCTACTTCATGAGTCGGGGCGATACTGAAGCACAGCCGGAAGCCGCTTCGGATACGCCGACTGCACCGCTGCGTCAGCCAGCGATCTACGAAGTGTTGGCGCCGGCATTCATCGTCAATTTTTCCAACACCGGTGGCCGGCAGCGTTACATGCAGGTTAGCGTGGCGCTGATGTCGCGTGATCAGGCGGCACTCGACGCGCTGAAGGAACACATGCCGCTGTTGCGCAATCAACTGGTCATGCTGTTTTCCAGTCAGGAGTTCGCCAGCCTGGCTACACCGGTCGGGCAGGAGATGCTTCGGCAGCAGGCCACAGCCAGCGTTCAGGAGCTGGCACAGAAGGAAATCGGCAAACTTGCCATCGAGCAAGTGCTGTTCACCAACTTCGTATTGCAATAGGGGTCGTTGTAGATGGCTGTTCAAGACCTGCTTTCGCAAGACGAGATCGATGCGCTCCTGCATGGAGTCGACGACGGTCTGGTCGATACCGAAAGCGATTCCGAACCGGGCAGCATCAAGAGTTACGACCTGACCAGCCAGGACCGCATCGTCCGCGGGCGCATGCCCACGCTGGAGATGGTCAACGAGCGTTTTGCCCGCTACACCCGCATCAGTATGTTCAACCTGCTGCGCCGCTCGGCCGATGTGTCGGTCGGTGGCGTGCAGGTAATGAAATTCGGCGAGTACGTGCATTCGCTGTACGTACCGACCAGCCTCAATCTAGTGAAGATCAAGCCGTTGCGCGGCACATCCCTGTTCATCCTCGACGCCAAGCTGGTGTTCAAGCTGGTGGACAACTTCTTCGGCGGCGACGGGCGCCACGCCAAGATCGAGGGGCGCGAATTCACGCCGACCGAGTTGCGCGTCGTGCGCATGGTGCTGGATCAGGCCTTCGTCGATCTGAAGGAAGCATGGCATGCGGTGCTCGACGTCAACTTCGAATACGTGCATTCGGAGGTGAACCCGGCGCTGGCCAACATCGTCAGCCCGAGCGAAGTGGTGGTGGTGTCGACCTTTCATATCGAGCTCGAAAGCGGCGGTGGCGACTTCCATGTGACCATGCCGTACTCGATGATCGAGCCGATCCGCGAAATGCTCGATGCCGGTTTCCAGTCGGATGTCAGCGATCAGGACGAGCGCTGGGTCAACGCCTTGCGCGAAGACGTCCTCGACGTGAACGTGCCGCTCAGCGCGACGGTGGTGCGGCGTCAGCTGAAGCTGCGCGACATTCTCAACATGCAGCCGGGCGATGTGATTCCGGTGGAAATGCCGGATGACATGATCATGCGCGCCAACGGCATGCCCGCCTTCAAGGTCAAGCTCGGCGCGCACAAGGGCAATCTGGCCCTGCAGGTGCTCGAGTCCGTATTGCGGCCACGTTGATAGCTTTCAATTCATTTACCAGCCGGTCGAGGACTAACGATGGCAGACGAACACGAAAACACTTCCGCCGAAGAGCAGGCGCTGGCCGATGAATGGGCATCGGCGCTGGCCGAGGCGGGCGATGCCAACCAGGACGATATCGATGCGCTGCTGAATCAGGGGCCGGCCACCGCGCCGGCACCGCCACGTGCGCCATTGGAGGAGTTTGGCAGCGGTCCGAAGTCGGCCGCAACGGCCGGTCTCGACGGCCCGAACCTGGACGTGATCCTCGATATTCCGGTTTCCATCTCCATGGAAGTCGGCAGCACCGAGATCAGCATTCGCAATCTACTGCAGCTCAACCAGGGCTCGGTGGTGGAGCTCGACCGCCTGGCCGGCGAGCCGCTGGACGTGCTGGTCAACGGCACGCTGATCGCCCACGGCGAAGTAGTGGTGGTGAATGAGAAGTTCGGCATTCGTCTGACTGACGTGATCAGTCCAAGCGAACGCATCAAGAAGTTGCGCTGAGATGAAAGCCCTGGTTTTCCTTTCGCTCGCGCTGGCATTGCCGGCAATGGCCGCCGAACCCGCGGCAAGCATGAGCAGCACGGGCATGGGCACGCAGATGACCAAGCTGCTGTTCGGCCTGTTGCTGGTGATCGGGCTGATCTTTCTGCTTGCCTGGCTGCTGCGTCGGATGCAACAGATCAATCCGCGCAGCAACCAAGCCATCAAGCTGATCTCCAGCCACGCCCTTGGGCCACGCGAGCGCCTGGTGCTGGTACAGGTCGGTAGCGAGCAGGTACTGCTCGGCCTGAGTGCCGGGCGCATTACGCCGCTGCATGTACTGGAAGAGCCGGTTCATCTGCCGGATGCGGAGCCGGCAAACCCCGAATTTGCCCAGCGCCTGATGGAATTGCTCGGCCGGGATCAGAAGGACAAACCCTGATGCTTCGATTGTTGCTGGCGGTCCTGCTGGTATTGGCCGCTCCTTTTGCTGTGGGGCAGGATGCCGGCGGTCTGATTACCCAGGGCGATAACCCGCTGTCGATCCCGGCCATCACGTTGAGCACCGACGCCGAGGGGCAGCAGGAATATTCGGTCAGCCTGCAGATTCTGCTGATCATGACGGCGCTGAGCTTCATTCCGGCGTTCGTCATGCTGATGACCAGCTTCACGCGGATCATCATCGTCTTTTCCATTCTGCGTCAGGCGTTGGGCCTGCAACAGACGCCCTCGAACCAGATCCTCGTCGGCCTGACGATCTTTTTGACACTGTTCATCATGGCGCCGGTGTTCGAACGGATAAACAACGAGGCGGTGCAACCCTATCTGAACGAGCAATTATCCGCGCAGGATGCGATCGCTCGGGCTGAGGTGCCGCTGAAGAACTTCATGCTCGCGCAAACCCGCGAAAGCGATCTCGAGTTGTTCGTACGGCTTTCGCGGCGCACCGACATCCAGTCGCCGGATGCCGCTCCCCTGACGATTCTGGTACCGGCATTCGTGACTTCCGAGCTGAAAACCGCGTTCCAGATTGGCTTCATGATCTTCATTCCGTTTCTGATCATCGACATGGTGGTGGCCAGCGTACTGATGGCGATGGGCATGATGATGCTGTCGCCACTGATCATCTCGTTGCCGTTCAAGATCATGCTGTTCGTGCTGATTGACGGCTGGGGTTTGATCATCGGCACGCTCGCCGGCAGTTTCGGCACGCTTTAGCGCGAGGAAGACGCCCATGACACCCGAAGTTGCGGTGGATCTGTTTCGCGAAGGCTTGTGGATGACGGCCATGATCGTCGGTGTGCTGGTGGTCCCGAGTCTGCTGGTGGGGCTGGTGGTGGCGATGTTCCAGGCCGCCACGCAGATTAACGAACAGACGCTGAGCTTTCTGCCGCGCCTGCTGGTGATGCTGCTGACGTTGATCTGGGCCGGGCCCTGGCTGGTCAGGGAACTGATGGAGTACACCCAAGGCTTGATTCAGAACATTCCATTGATCATCGGCTAGTCGTGATGATCACCGCCCGCATGGTGCGCCCCGATGCTTGAACTCAGCGATGCGCAGATCGGCGCCTGGGTCGGGCAGTTCCTGCTGCCGCTGTTTCGCATCGCGGCGCTGCTGATGAGCATGCCGATCATCGGTACCCAGCTGGTGCCGATGCGGGTGCGGCTTTACCTGGCGCTCGCCATTTCGATCGTGTTGGTTCCCGGGTTGCCGCCAGTGCCGGTGGTGGAGGCGCTGAGCGCGCAGGCATTGGTGCTGATTGCCGAACAGATTTTGATCGGGGTGATGCTGGGCTTCGTGCTGCAGTTGTTTTTTCAGCTGTTCATCGTCTCGGGGCAGCTGCTCGCTATGCAGATGGGGCTGGGTTTCGCGTCGATGGTCGACCCGGCCAATGGTGTTTCGGTGCCGGTGATCGGCCAATTCTTCAACATGCTGGTGATCCTGCTGTTCCTGGCGATGAACGGCCACTTGGTCGTGCTGGAAATCCTCACCGAAAGCTTCACCACTCTGCCGATCGGCGGCTGGCTGGTCGGCACCAATCATTTCTGGGAAGTGGCGGGCAAACTGGGCTGGGTGCTGGGGGCCGGACTGCTGCTGGTGTTGCCGGCGATTACCGCGCTGCTGGTGGTGAATCTGGCCTTCGGTCTGATGACGCGCGCCGCGCCGCAGTTGAACATCTTTTCGATCGGTTTTCCGCTGACCTTGGTGCTCGGCCTGATCGTGGTCTGGATCGGCATGGCCGATATCCTCGCGCAGTACCAGACTTTCGTCAGCGAGGCGTTAGGCATGCTTCGCGAACTGATCGGACTACGCTGATGCCAATGTCTTGTTCACAGCTGCCGGAGGCCGCGCATGGCTGAGAGCGAAAGCGGTGCCGATAAAAGCGAGGAACCCACGGAGAAACGCCTCCGTGAATCCCGCGAAAAAGGTCAGCTCGCCCGTTCCCGTGAACTGAGCACCGTCGCGGTGACGCTAGGTGGCATCGGCGGTTTGCTGGCCTCTGGCGGCAGCCTGGCCGGTAGCCTGATGGCCATGATGCAAAGCAATTTCGAGCTCAGCCGCGAAACGCTGCTGGATGAGAGCGCCATGGTGCAACTGCTGATGAGCAGCGGGATGATTGCGCTGGAGGCCATCATGCCGCTGCTGATCGTGCTGCTGATCGTGTCCATTATCGGGCCGATCTCGTTGGGCGGCTGGTTGTTCTCGGGTAAGGCGATGGCGCCCAAGTTCAGCCGCATGAACCCCGGCCCCGGTCTGAAACGGATGTTCTCGACCAAGGCGCTGGTCGAGCTGCTGAAGGCGCTGGGCAAGTTTCTCGTGGTGTTGCTGGTGGCACTGGCGGTGCTCAACGCCTATCAGGACGACCTGCTGTCCATCGCCAAACAGCCGTTGGATCTGGCCATCATGCACAGCGCCGAGGTGGTGGGCTGGTGCGCGCTGTGGATGGCCTGCGGTCTGATCCTGATTGCCGCGGTGGACGTGCCGTTTCAGCTCTGGGACAACAAGCAGAAGCTGATGATGACCAAGCAGGAAGTGCGCGACGAGTACAAGGACAGCGAAGGCAAACCCGAAGTCAAATCGCGGATACGCCAGCTGCAGCGCGATGCCGCTCAGCGCCGGATGATGCAGGCGGTGCCGGAAGCCGATGTGGTCATCACCAACCCGACCCACTTCGCTGTGGCGCTGAAATACGACGGCGACAAAGGCGGGGCGCCGATGCTGGTGGCCAAGGGCGGCGATTTCGTGGCCTTGAAGATTCGCGAGATCGCCAACGAGCATCAGGTGACGGTACTCGAATCTCCGGCACTGGCGCGGGCGGTGTACTACTCCACGGAACTTGACCAGGAAATCCCGGCGGGGCTCTATCTGGCCGTGGCGCAGGTATTGGCGTACGTCTATCAGCTACGCCAGTACCGTTCCGGCAAGGGCAAACGGCCGGATCCGCTGGGCAATCTGCCGATTCCGCCAGATCTGCGAAGGGATGAATGAGTGGCCCGAAAGCTGCGTTCGAGTTTGAACCTTCGTAGTTGTCGTAGGGTGGGCTTCAGCCCACCGCAGGAAGGTAGCTCGAATCTGGTGGGCCGGGCGGCGCTCCGCTTCAGCCCACCGCCACCGCCACCGCCACCGCAGCACTGTAGCCTGGGTCTGGAGGGCTAAAGCCCACCCTACGTGCTACGTACTTCCAGCTGCTCTTACTCAATCACCCCGCAGGCAACCCGAGCGCCGCCGCCGCCAAGCGGCTGTGGATGGTCGGAATGGTTGTCGCCACCCTTGTGGACCATCAGCGCCAGGCCTTTGATGTCGCCAAGGCTTTTCAGGCGGGGCGCGAGAACCGGCTGGCTGGCGTTGCCGGCACCGTCGACCATCAGCGCCGGAAGATCGCCCATATGGCCGTCGCCCCAGGGCTCGCCATGCTTGCCGGTGTTCTGCGGATCCCAATGACCACCTGCTGCGCCTGCCGCGACGGCTTCGCCGTCCTTGTCGGCCGGCCCGCAATCGCCTTTTGCGTGAATATGGAAACCATGGGCGCCGGATTCCAGGCCCGACAGTTCGGGACGGAATACCAGCCCGTACTGGCTGCTTTCGATCTTGACGGTGCCGACGGATTCGCCAACGCCTTGGGCGGTCACGGCCTTGACCGGTACGCTGAGGGTTTCGGCATGCAGGCCCATGGCCGTGCAGCCGGCAAGCGCCGCGATAATCCACTGTTTCATGGCAAAACTCCTGGTAGGTGAATAAAGCGGCAGGGCCGCCAGTCGCAGCACCGTCAGCCACGCTTCGGGCTGGCGACGATGCTAGGAGTGAGACTGCCCAGTCCCCGGTCGGTTCGAATACCGCTATGCCAGTCGGCATCGTCCTGGACGGTGCGCGCCGCCCGAACCGAACTCAGTGGTCTTGAGCAAGTTGGACTCCTTCTTGCTATAGCCTCGGCAGGGCGCGCTTCGCGTCAATTCTTTGGTCTGCTTTGCCGGGGTCTACATTGGATCGCACGCAACTCATCAACATTCGCAATGGCCTGGCGGGCGCAGGTCGCGGCAACCTTGGCGTGCCGCTGCTGCTGCTTGTGATGATGGGCATGATGATGCTGTCGGTGCCGCCGTTCCTGCTGGATCTGCTGTTCACCTTCAACATCGCGCTGTCCATCGTCGTGCTGCTGGTCAGTGTCTATGCGCTGAGGCCGCTTGATTTTGCGGTGTTCCCGACGATCCTGCTGGTCGCCACGTTGATGCGATTGGCGCTGAACGTGGCCTCGACTCGGGTGGTGTTGATCAATGGCCACGAGGGTGGCTCCGCAGCCGGACACGTGATCGAGGCCTTCGGCAACGTGGTGATCGGCGGCAACTACGTGGTCGGTATCGTCGTCTTCGCGATCCTGATGATTATCAACTTCGTGGTGGTCACCAAGGGCGCCGGGCGGATTTCCGAGGTGAGCGCGCGCTTTACCCTCGACGCGATGCCTGGCAAGCAGATGGCGATCGACGCTGACCTCAACGCCGGACTCATCGACCAGGCCGAAGCCAAAAAGCGCCGCGTCGAAGTGGCTTCCGAGGCGGATTTCTATGGCTCGATGGACGGTGCCAGCAAGTTCGTGCGTGGCGACGCCATCGCCGGCCTGCTGATTCTGTTCATCAACCTCATCGGCGGCGTCGGCATCGGTATGGCGCAGCACGGCATGAGCTTCAGCGAGGCGGGTCAGGTTTACGCCTTGCTGACCATTGGTGACGGCCTCGTCGCGCAGATCCCTTCGCTGCTGCTATCGACCGCAGCCGCCATCATGGTGACTCGCGTGACCAGCTCCGAGGACATGGGCCAGCAAGTCAACCGGCAGATGTTCGCCTCGCCCAAGGCGCTGGCGGTGTCCGCCGGCATCATGATTGCCATGGGTTTGGTGCCAGGCATGCCGCATATGTCTTTTCTCGGTCTCGGCGCGGTTGCCGCGGGCGGTGCTTACTGGATCTGGCATCGCCAGAAGCAGGTCAAGCAGCAAACCGAGCAGGAAGAGCAGAAGCAGTTGGAAACGCTGCCTGCGCAGCGCGCGGCAGAAACCAAGGAACTGGGTTGGGATGATGTGACGCCTGTCGATATGGTCGGCCTGGAGGTGGGTTACCGGCTGATTCCGCTGGTCGATCGCAACCAGGGTGGGCAGCTGTTGGCGCGAATCAAGGGCGTACGCAAGAAGCTCTCGCAGGATCTCGGCTTCCTGATGCCCTCGGTGCATATCCGCGACAACCTCGATCTGTTGCCCAACGCCTATCGTTTGACGCTGATGGGGGTGAGCCTGGCCGAAGCCGAGGTCTATCCGGATCGCGAGCTGGCGATCAATCCGGGGCAGGTTTTCGGGCCGCTCAACGGCATCGCCGCCAAAGACCCGGCGTTCGGCCTGGAGGCGGTGTGGATCGAGCCCGGCCAGCGCGATCAGGCGCAGTCGCTCGGTTACACCGTGGTCGATGCTAGCACCGTGGTTGCGACTCACCTGAACCAGGTCCTGCACAAGCATGCCCACGAGTTGCTGGGTCATGAAGAAGTGCAGCAACTGATGCAGTTGCTGGCCAAGAGCTCGCCAAAGCTCGCCGAAGAGCTGGTGCCTGGGATGATTTCCCTGTCCACCTTGCTCAAGGTGTTGCAGGCGCTGCTGCAGGAGCAGGTGCCGGTACGCGACATTCGCACCATTGCCGAGGCCATCGCCAACGTCGCCGTCAAGAGTCAAGATCCCGCCGCCATGGTGGCTGCCGTGCGGGTCGCGCTCTCCCGCGCAATTGTGCAGAACGTTGTAGGGCTTGAGCCGCAGCTGCCTGTGATCACGCTTGAGCCCAGGTTGGAACAGATATTGCTCAACAGTCTGCAGAAGGCTGGTCAGGGCTCCGAAGATGGCATTCTTCTGGAGCCCGGAATGGCCGAAAAATTGCAGCGTTCCCTGGTAGAGGCGGCACAGCGTCAGGAAATGTTGGGTAAGCCGGCGATTCTGCTGGTGGCGGGTCCGGTCCGCGCGATGCTGTCGCGCTTCGCCCGGCTCGCGGTACCGAACATCCATGTCCTCGCCTACCAGGAAATACCGGATAACAAGCAGGTCACCATCGTTTCGACGGTGGGTCAGAATTAATCGAGGGTACAGGCCATGCAGGTCAAACGTTTCTTCGCAGCCGACATGCGTATCGCCATGAAGATGATTCGTGACGAGCTGGGCGCCGATGCCGTGATCACGGGCAACCGTCGTGTCGCTGGCGGCGTCGAGCTGACGGCCATGCTTGATTACCCGATGGAGCCCGCTGCGCCCAAGAAGCCGAACGCGGCCCTGGAAGCCGAGCTGCGCAAAACCCAGGCCCGTATCGCCAGCGCCCATGCCGAGCTGAGCGCGCCGTCGCGCAGTGCCGCTGGCCAGGATCGTCAACTGCTTGACGAGAAGCCGACAGCGGTCGCTCAGCCGAAGCCGGTCGCTGCTCCGGCAGCGGCTGACTCGCGTGCGATGGAAGCCATGCAGTCCGAGCTTCAGGGGCTGCGTGAGCTGATCGAAATGCAGCTCGGCTCGATTGCCTGGGGCCACGAGCAGAACCGCCGTCCGCAGCAGGCCAATCTCTGGCGCCGGCTGCAACGTATCGGCCTGCCCGCCGACCTGTCGCGCGCCTTGCTGGAAAAGGTTGCGAATGTGTCCGAGCCGCGCCAGGCCTGGCGAATGGTGCTGGCGCACCTGGCCCAGGCGGTCAAGGTCACCAAGGTCGAGCCGCTGGAAGAGGGCGGCATCATTGCGCTGGTCGGTCCGGCCGGTGCCGGCAAGACCACCACGCTGGCGAAACTCGCGGCGCGCTACGTGCTCAAGCACGGCGCCCAGAGCATCGCCCTGGCGAGCATGGATAACTTCCGCATCGGTGCGCAGGAGCAGCTGAAGACCCTGGGCCGCATCCTCGACGTGCCGGTCATTCAGATCGATCCCAGCCAGCCGCTGAGCAAGTCACTGGAGCCGCTGGCCCGCAAGCGCCTGATCCTTATCGATACCGCAGGGCTGCCGGCCAATGATCCGATGATGCGCGCGCAACTCGATACCTTGGCCGACCGCGGTATCAAATCGAAGAACTACCTGGTGCTGCCGGCGACCAGCCAGAGCCAGGTGCTCAAGGCGACCTGGCATCACTATCGCCGTTGTGGGCTGGCCGGCTGCATTCTGACTAAACTTGATGAAGCCGGTAGCCTGGGTGACGTGCTCGGCCTCACCATTAGCCAGCATCTGCCGATCGCGTACCTCACCGATGGGCCGCGCATCCCCGACGATCTGCAACTGCCGCGCAGTCATCAGCTGGTCAGTCGCGCGGTGAGCCTGCAATCGGAGGAGAATCCCAGCGAGGAAACCATGGCCGACATGTTCTCCGGTCTGTACAACGGTTCTTCACGGAAGGTCGGATGAACGCTTTGCTCCGTGATACACACAAAGAAGACGCGTTCGGGCTGAACGCATCGAAGGCCCAAGGGCTCAAGCAAGATATAGGCGTGTGAAAATGGGTATGCATCCCGTACAGGTTATTGCAGTTACCGGCGGCAAGGGTGGCGTCGGCAAGACCAACGTGTCGGTCAATCTGGCGCTGGCGCTGGCCGATCTTGGTCGTCGGGTGGTGCTGCTCGATGCCGACCTTGGCTTGGCCAACGTCGACGTACTGCTGGGTTTGACCGCCAAGCGAACGCTGGCCGATGTCATTGCGGGCGAATGCGACCTGCGTGACGTATTGATTCAGGGGCCGGGTGGCATCCGCGTCGTGCCCGCGGCATCCGGCACGCAAAGCATGGTGCAGCTGTCTACACTGCAGCATTCAGGACTGATCCAGGCGTTCAGCGATCTCGGCAACGATATCGACGTGCTGATCATCGACACCGCGGCAGGCATTGGCGACGGTGTCGTGAGTTTCGTTCGGGCCGCGCAGGAGATTTTGCTGGTGGTGACCGACGAGCCTACTTCGATCACCGACGCTTACGCGTTGATCAAGCTGCTCAATCGTGACTATGGCATCAGCCGTTTCCGTGTGTTGGCGAACATGGCACACGCGCCCCAGGAGGGCCGCAACCTGTTCGCCAAGCTGAGCAAGGTGACCGAGCGGTTCCTCGATGTAGCGTTGCAATACGTCGGCGCGGTTCCGTACGACGAGGCGGTACGCAAGGCGGTACAGAAACAGCGCGCCGTTTATGAGGCCTATCCGCGAGCCAAATGCTCGCTGGCGATCAAGGCCATTGCGCAGAAGGTGGATACCTGGCCATTGCCGGCGACGCCGCGGGGCCATTTGGAGTTCTTTGTGGAGCGCCTCGTCAGGCCCGCCACAGAGCCTAACGACTGACCGCGGCTGGACTCGTTATGTATTACAGCAAAGCTCAGGCAAAAGACTCGCAATACCAACTCATCGATCAGTACGCGCCGTTGGTCAAGCGCATCGCCTATCACCTGCTGGCGCGCTTGCCGGCCAGTGTGCAGGTCGATGACCTGATGCAGGCCGGCATGATCGGCTTGCTCGAGGCGTCGAAGAAGTATGACGCCGGAAAAGGTGCGAGTTTCGAGACCTACGCCGGTATCCGCATCCGCGGCGCAATGCTCGACGAGGTCCGCAAGGGCGACTGGGCGCCGCGTTCGGTGCACCGCAATTCACGCATGGTCAGCGAAGCGATCCGGGCGATCGAAGCCAGAACCGGTCGCGATGCTAAAGATCAGGACGTTGCGGCCGAACTTAAATTGAGTCTCGATGAGTACTACGGCATTCTGGGCGACACTCTGGGCAGCCGCTTGTTCAGCTTCGATGATTTGCTGCAGGAAGGTGAGCACGGGGAGTTTGGAGAGGATGCCGCCAGCGCCCATCCGGAGCCGTCCCGCGATCTTGAAGACGAGCGTTTTCAGCAGGCGCTGGCCGAGGCCATCGGCAACCTGCCCGAGCGTGAAAAGCTGGTGCTTTCGCTGTATTACGACGAAGAATTGAATTTGAAGGAAATCGGCCAGGTGCTAGGGGTCAGCGAATCGCGAGTGAGCCAGTTGCACAGTCAGTGCGCGGCGCGCCTGCGGGCTCGCCTTGGCGAGTGGCGCGGGCGCTGATCGATTCGCAAAAAAGCACTATAGGCCGCTTACGAGCTTCATTCATGAGGCCCGCAACAGACCGTGAGCAGGTTCTGGGGATTCGGGATTTACGGAGGTTTACTTGGACAAGAATATGAAAATCCTCATCGTCGATGATTTCTCGACCATGAGACGGATCATCAAGAACCTCTTGCGCGATCTGGGCTTTACCAACACTGCCGAGGCAGATGACGGCACCACCGCGCTGCCGATGCTCAAGAGCGGCGGCTTCGATTTCCTCGTCACTGACTGGAACATGCCCGGCATGAGCGGCATCGATCTGCTGCGTGCCGTCCGTGCCGACGAGCGCCTGAAGCATCTGCCCGTATTGATGGTCACCGCCGAGGCGAAACGCGACCAGATCATCGAGGCCGCGCAGGCGGGCGTAAACGGTTATGTGGTCAAGCCATTCACGGCTCAAGTGCTCAAAGAGAAGATCGAAAAGATCTTCGAGCGCGTCAACGGCTGAAGCAGTAACGCCGCGAGGGCACTATGACGCAAGCAGACCAAAGCCTGGCGGAGTTCGAAGCGACTCTGAAGGCTCACGCACCCCAACTGATCGAGAGTTTGCAGCAGGGCCGCTTCGACGAAGCGGCACAGATGTTCAACGAGCTCAATCAGGCCCGTAATAACGGGCTTTACCAGGAAGTCGGCAAGCTGACCCGCGAGCTGCATAACGCCATCGTCAAGCTCGAGATGGATACCTGCGCTACGGGCGGCGATCCGTCACCCATCACCGACGCCACCGATCGTCTTTCCTATGTCGTGGAAATGACCGAAAAGGCCGCCAACCGCACCATGGATCTGGTCGAGGAGTCGGCGCCGCTGGTGAACTACGTCAGTTACGAAGCGCAAAGCCTGGTCGCCGACTGGCAGCGCTTCATGCGCAGAGATATGAACGCCGAGGAGTTTCGGGAGCTGGTTCGCCGCATTGACCAGTATCTGCAACGCTCCCTGAGCGACAGCAGCCAGCTGTCGCAGAATCTCAGTGAAATCATGTTGGCGCAGGATTTCCAGGACTTGACCGGTCAGGTGATCAAGCGGGTGACCCGGCTGATCACTGAGCTCGAAAGCAACCTGCTCAATCTCGTGTTGATGGCCGGCCAAGTCGACCGCGTAGCGGGCATTCAGCATGACCGCGAAGCGATGCGCGTCGAGCAGGAAAAGAAAAAACAAGAAAAAGAGCCTTCCAATGGTGAAGGTCCGCAGATGCATGCCGATATACGTGAGGATGTCGTATCCGGGCAGGACGATGTCGATGATCTGCTTTCGAGCCTGGGCTTTTAGGGGAAGGTGAATATGAGCTTCGACGCCGATGAAGAAATCCTCCAGGACTTCCTGGTAGAGGCCGGCGAGATTCTCGAACTATTGTCAGAGCAGCTGGTGGAGCTGGAAAGCAGCCCCGATGACACCGCCTTGCTCAATGCGATTTTTCGCGGTTTCCATACGGTAAAAGGCGGTGCCGGCTTTCTCCAGCTACATGAGCTGGTCGAGTGCTGTCATATTGCTGAAAACGTCTTCGACATCCTGCGCAAGGGTGAGCGTCGCGTCGACTCGGAATTGATGGATGTCGTGCTGCAGGCATTGGATTCCGTCAATGAAATGTTTGCCCAGGTTAGAGAGCGCACCACGGTAACCCCGGCGACTCCAGAACTGCTGGCGGCGCTGACGCGTCTGGCCGAACCGGCCGGGGACGAGCCGGTCGTCGAGACCCTTGTCGAGCCCGAGCCCGAGCCCGAAGCCGCGACGGCGGACAACGAATTCGAGCAGTTCCTTGGCGCGCTGGAAAATTCCGCCGAGGCCTCGACCGCAAGCGTCAGCGATGAGATCACTGACGACGAATTCGAATCCTTGCTTGATCAGCTTCATGGCAAAGGCCAGTTTGCGGCGGAGCCCATTCCGGCATCGGCCGCACCGCTCGCTGAAGCGCCTGTCAGCGACGAGATTACCGACGACGAATTCGAGGCGTTGCTCGACCAGCTGCACGGCAAGGGTCACTTCTCCGAGCCGGCTTCTGCTGCGCCTGCGCCGCCTGTCGAGGCGAACAAGCCTGCTGCAGCAGGGGGTGATGAAATCACCGACGACGAGTTCGAAGCCCTGCTGGACCAGTTGCACGGCAAAGGTAAGTTCGAACCCGAAGCGGCGCCCGTAATTCCAACACCTGCTCCGGCCGCTCCTGTCGCCGCTGCATCCTCTGCAAAGAAAAGCGCGCCCGCGAAATCCGCGCCTGCGGCAGCGCCAGGCAAAGCCGCCGCTGCTCCGGCCAAAACGGACACGGCAGCCAAAGCTGCCCCTGCACCCGAAAAGCCGGCGAGCGAAGCCGAGACTACTGTGCGGGTCGATACCGCGCGGCTCGATGAAATCATGAACATGGTCGGCGAGCTGGTGCTGGTGCGTAACCGTCTGGTGCGCCTGGGCTCCAATAGCGGCGACGAAGCCATGGCCAAGGCCGTATCCAATCTGGATGTGGTGACCGCCGATCTGCAAAGTGCCGTGATGAAAACGCGCATGCAGCCAATCAAGAAGGTCTTCGGGCGCTTTCCGCGACTGGTTCGGGATCTGGCCCGCAGCCTCAAAAAAGAGATCAACCTGGAACTGGTCGGTGAAGAAACCGATCTGGACAAGAACCTCGTCGAAGCACTGGCCGATCCGCTGGTGCACTTGGTGCGCAACGCCGTCGACCACGGTATCGAGACGCCGGAGGAGCGCGAAGCAGCCGGCAAGCCTCGCACCGGCAAGGTCGTGCTGTCGGCCGAGCAGGAAGGCGACCACATCCTGCTACTTATCACCGACGATGGCAAAGGAATGGACGCCGAGGTTCTGCGTGCCAAGGCGGTCGAGAAAGGCTTGCTGGACAAGGATGCGGCCGACCGCCTGAACGACCTGGAATGCTACAACCTGATCTTCGCACCGGGCTTCTCTACCAAATCGGAGATCTCCGACGTGTCCGGCCGCGGTGTCGGCATGGACGTGGTCAAGACCAAGATTTCCCAGCTCAACGGCACGGTCAACGTGTTTTCCGCCAAGGGCCAGGGCTCGCGTGTGGTCATCAAGGTACCGTTGACGCTGGCGATCATGCCCACGCTCATGGTGATGCTCGGCAACCAGGCGTTCGCGTTCCCGCTGGTGAGTGTCAACGAGATATTCCACCTTGATCTGTCCCGCACCAACGTGGTGGACGGCCAGGAAGTGGTGATCGTGCGCGACAAGGCGCTGCCGCTGTTCTACCTCAAACGCTGGTTGGTGCGTGGTGCCGAGCAGGAGGAGCAGCGCGAGGGCCATGTGGTGATTCTGAACGTCGGCAATCAGAGCATCGGCTTCGTCGTCGATCAGCTGGTGGGCCAGGAGGAAGTAGTCATCAAGCCGTTGGGCAAGATGCTGCAGGGCACACCGGGCATGTCCGGCGCGACCATCACCGGCGATGGCCGCATCGCCTTGATCCTCGATGTTCCGAGCATGCTCAAGCGCTACGCGCGCCGGATCTGATCGGTTCGCAGCGGCCCCGAGCGGGCCGCCGTCGCTAGGGTCTGTTGACGTTTCGTTTGCGGCCGCGCCGGAGCCTGTTTTTGCGCGGAGCAAGGCATGAGGAGAGAAGTTTGGTTATTCCAAATGAACGACGAATAACGCCGCGCCGCGCAAAAACAGGCCCGGCGCGAAGGGTTGCGCGGCAAATGACGCCATGCGGCGTTGCGGGACTTGGCAAGGGAACAACCATTACCTGCGTCCCGCGCCTTGCCTGGCGTCATTTGGCGCAGCAACGCGGCTCGCGCCGAAGCGTCAACAGACCCTAGGAGTGTGTTATGGCAGTCAAGGTCCTGGTGGTGGACGATTCCGGCTTCTTCCGCCGCCGTGTCTCGGAGATCCTTTCTTCCGACCCGAATATTCAAGTGATCGGAACCGCCACCAACGGGCGCGAAGCCATCGATAAGGCCATCGAACTGAAGCCCGACGTAATCACGATGGATTACGAGATGCCGATGATGGACGGCATCACCGCCGTGCGACAGATCATGCAGCGCTGCCCGACGCCGGTTTTGATGTTTTCCTCGCTTACCCACGAAGGCGCACGGGTAACCCTTGATGCGCTGGATGCGGGAGCGGTGGATTTCCTGCCGAAGAATTTCGAAGATATTTCCCGTAACCCGGAGAAGGTCAAGCGACTGCTGTGCGAGAAGGTCAACACGATATCGCGCAGCAATCGCCGCTATAGCAGCACCGCGGCAGCCGTAGCACCGGCAGTTCGTCCTGCGGCTACTTCTTCGGGATCGGCTCCAGCGGCGCCACGCACCGCAGCCCCCGCACAGGCGTCGGCGGCGCCTCGGCGCAAGGCGTATCGACTGGTGGCCATCGGCACCTCGACGGGCGGCCCGGTAGCGCTTCAGCGTGTGCTGGCTCAGCTGCCTGCCAGTTTTCCGGCTCCTATCGTGTTGATCCAGCATATGCCGGCGGCCTTTACCAAGGCGTTCGCCGAGCGTCTGGACAAGCTCTGCAAGATCCGCGTCAAGGAAGCCGAAGACGGCGACCTGCTGCGTCCCGGACTCGCACTGTTGGCGCCGGGCGGCAAGCAGATGATGGTCGACGGACGCGGTGCGGTGCGCATCCTGCCCGGTGATGAGCGTCTGCATTATCGGCCCTGCGTGGACGTGACCTTCGGCTCCGCCGCCAAGGCGTTCAACGACAAGGTATTGGCGGTCGTGCTGACCGGCATGGGCGCCGATGGCCGGGAAGGCGCGCGCATGCTCAAGCAGAGCGGCAGCCAGGTGTGGACGCAAGACGAAGCCAGCTGCGTCATTTATGGCATGCCGATGGCGGTGGCCAAGGCCAACCTCAGCGACGCCGTCTATGGCCTCGATGACATCGGCCGCCATTTGAGCGAGGCGTGTATCTGATGGATGTACTCAGCCTGATCGGGCTGGTCCTCGCGTTCGTCGCCATCGTCGGGGGTAATTTTCTCGAAGGCGGTCACGTCTCGGCATTGCTCAATGGCCCCGCCGCCCTGATCGTGCTGGGCGGTACGCTCGGCGCGGTACTGCTGCAGACGCCTATGGCCGTGTTCATGCGCGCCATGTCGATTGTCGGCTGGATATTCTTCCCGCCGCGCGTTGATATGGCCCGTGGCATCAGCCTGGTGACTGGCTGGAGCGCCACGGCGCGCAAGGAAGGGTTGCTGGGCCTCGAGCCGATCGCCGAAACCGAGTCCGACCCCTATGCCCGCAAGGGCTTGCAGTTGCTGGTCGATGGCGCGGAGCCGGAAGTGATTCGCAGCATCCTCGAAGTCGATTTGTACACCCAGGAAACCCGCGATCTCCGTGCGGCGAAAGTGTTCGAAAGCATGGGCGGTTACTCGCCCACGGTAGGGATCATCGGAGCCGTAATGGGGCTGATCCATGTGATGGGCAATCTCGCCGACCCCAGTCAGCTGGGGAGTGGCATAGCCGTTGCATTCGTTGCCACCATCTACGGCGTCGCCTTCGCCAACCTGCTGGTATTGCCGATGGGTAACAAGCTTAAGAGCGTGGTGCAGAAACACACCACCTACCGCGAGATGTTGCTCGAAGGTGTTCTATCGATTGCCGAAGGCGAAAACCCCCGCTCGATAGAAATGAAGCTGCAAGGCTTCATGGACTGACCGCCTACGGCGCGCAATTTCGCCGCCGCAGACACGAGAACGAACATGGCAAGCGCTCCGATCACAGCCACTCATCGCTGTTATGCCGCCGTTCCGATGGTGTGTGTAGCTGTGCCTGGCCGCTCGTATCCTTTGCGAGGGGTCTGACCATGGCCCGACGCAGAGCACATGAGGAGCCAGAGAACCACGAACGCTGGCTGGTTTCTTACGCAGATTTCATCACGCTGCTGTTCGCTTTCTTCGTGGTGATGTATTCGATCTCCTCGCTCAACGAGGGCAAATACAAGATCCTCTCCGACTCGCTTGTCGGGGTTTTCAATCAGGTCGACCGGGCGGTCAAGCCGATCCCGATCGGCGAAGAGCGGCCCCGCACCACTGAACCCGACGTCTCGCAAGTAGACGAACCGCAATCATCACGAGAGCCGATCGACCCGCTACAGAGCATCATGCAGAGCATGCAAGAGGCCTTCGCCGATCTCATCGACGCGAAACAGCTCACCGTACGCGGCAACGAGCTCTGGGTGGAGATCGAGCTGAATTCCAGTCTGCTGTTCCCCAGCGGCGATGCGTTGCCCAACGATCATGCGTTCGACTTATTGGAGAGGGTTGCCGGGATTCTGGCGCCCTTCGATAACCCGATACATGTGGAAGGTTTCACCGATAACCTGCCGATCAGCACGAACAAGTTTCCGACCAACTGGGAGCTTTCCGCAGCACGCGCCGGTAGCGTGGTGCGGATGCTCGCGGCCGATGGCGTCGATCCATCGCGTCTGGCCGCGGTGGGCTACGGTGAGTTTCAGCCTATAGCCGACAACGCGACAGCGGAGGGCCGCGCGCGTAATCGCCGGGTGATACTGGTCATTTCCCGCAATCTCGATGTGCGGCGCAGCATCAGCGGGGTAGGGAGTAGTAATGCCCGCGCTGCCGGAGTGGCGCAGCACTCTGGCACACAATCTGCTTCCAGTGAGAGTCGTTAGGTGCCGCTTGCGGTGTCGTCAATTCTCCGTCGTCGGTCATGCCGACACGGCCTTTCCCGGTCTGGTTCGATCCGGATGGAAAACGAGTTATGAGAGTCTGGGCTGTAGCCAATCAAAAAGGCGGAGTGGGTAAAACCACCACCTCTATCGCACTCGCCGGATTGCTGGCCGATTCCGGCAAGCGGGTCGTGGCGCTGGATCTCGATCCCCATGGGTCGATGACGAGCTATTTCGGTCATGATCCCGATAATCTCGAGCACAGCGTCTTCGATCTGTTCCAGCACCAGGGTGCTGTGCCGGAAGGGCTGCCTTGGCAGTTGCTGTTGCCGACCAGTCACGAACGGATCTCGCTGTTGCCGTCGAGTACGGTACTGGCGACTCTGGAGCGCCAGTCACCAGGCCAGAACGGGCTCGGTCTGGTCGTTGCCAAGAGCCTTTCGCAGCTGTGGCAGGATTTCGATTACGCCATCATCGACAGCCCGCCGCTGCTCGGTGTGCTGATGGTCAACGCGCTGGCGGCCAGCCAGCAGCTGGTCATTCCGGTGCAGACGGAATTCCTGGCCATGAAGGGCCTTGAACGGATGGTCAGCACGCTCGCGATGATCAACCGCTCGCGCCGGCAGGCGTTGCCCTACACCATCGTACCGACCATGTTCGACAGGCGTACCCAGGCATCGATGAATACCCTGAAGGTGCTACGCAATAACTATCAGGCCAATCTCTGGCAGGCATACATCCCGATCGATACGCGCCTGCGCGATGCCAGCCGCGCCGGTGTGACGCCTTCGCAGCATGACCCCAACAGTCGAGGAGTCATTGCCTACCGCGCGCTGCTCAAGACGCTGTTGGCCGCGCAGGCTTCTCCTCAGGTTGCTTGAAGACGACGTACGGCCTGATCACGGTTCAAGTTCGCCGTGGTCGTGGCCGATAGCCTATCCAGTTGGTTCGCACGAGTTGGTTTCATGAGCCGTACCCTTCTTAAAGAAAGCCGATCGCAACAGACGCTGCAGTCCTATCTCGACGCGCTGCTGCAGGATGCCGTCATGGAGCTGACCGAATCGGTCAGCCACGACGAGTTCCAGGCTGCAGTGCTGGAAGAGCAGCAACGCGACGTCCAGCGGGTGGTTCCGCTGCGGCAGGTCGTGCCCGAGCCGGAGCCGATTCCCGCGCCTGTGCCTGTGCTGGTCGAGACGGAAGCCTTGCTTGAACTGCCGCCCGAAACGCCGGCTGAAAAGGCACCGGTACTGGTCGAACCGATTGCGGATATCAAGTTGCAGGCGCACCTGCCCGGTGGCCCGCCGGCACAAGGCGGCCAGCCGGAGTGGGGCGAGGAACCCTTCGAATGCTTGCTGTTCGATGTGGCCGGCCTAACCTTAGCGGTGCCTTTGGTCAGCCTCGGTTCCATTTATCCGCTCGCCGGTCAGGATCTGACGCCGTTGTTTGGCCAGCCCGCCTGGTTTCTCGGCATATTGCCAAGTCAGGCCGGCAACCTGAAGGTTCTGGACACGGCGCGCTGGGTCATGGCCGACCGTTATCGCGACGATTTTCGCGAGGGGCTTCAGTATGTGGTTTCGGTGCAGGGATATGAATGGGGGCTGGCGGTGCATCAGGTCAGCCGCTCGATTCGCCTGGACCCGAGAGAAGTCAAATGGCGCTCGCAGCGCACTCAACGGCCATGGCTGGCCGGAACGGTGATCGATCATATGTGCGCGCTGGTGGATGTGGCCGCGCTTGCCGAACTGATTGCCAGCGGCGCGACCCGTCATCTCAAGGGCGTACCGTCGTAGAACGAATTGCACAACCAGGGGCTCGCGACGAAACGTCAACAGACCCTGAATAACCGATAGAATCGACCGCCACAGCGGCATATGAAGAGGTGGGGCTATGAAGATGACTTCCGCACAGGGTTCCGATGATCCGGTTCTGCAGTGGGTAACCTTCCGTCTGGACAACGAGACCTATGGCATCAACGTCATGCAGGTCCAAGAGGTGTTGCGTTACACCGAGATCGCACCGGTGCCGGGCGCGCCTAGCTATGTGCTCGGCATCATCAACCTGCGGGGCAACGTGGTCACGGTGATCGACACGCGTCAGCGCTTCGGTCTCGACACGGCGCCTGTTTCGGACAACACCCGCATCGTCATCATCGAGGCGGATCGCCAGGTGGTCGGCATTCTGGTCGACAGCGTTGCCGAGGTGGTTTACCTGCGCCAGTCGGAGATCGAAACCGCACCCAACGTCGGTAACGACGAGTCGGCGAAGTTCATTCAGGGGGTCTGCAACAAGAACAACGAGCTGCTGATTCTTGTCGAGCTGGACAAGATGATGAGCGAAGAAGAATGGGCGGACCTTGAGAGCATCTGACAGATGATGGCGTCGCTGGTCGCGGCAGTCGTCGTGCTTGCCCTGTGCTGCCTGGCACTGCTGGGCTTCTGCATCTGGCTGTTCCGTCGCCAGCGGCAGCAAGCCCAGTTGCAAGTGCGTGAAGACGCCGCTCGCGACAAGCGCATCAAGGAACTTGCCGCACGTCTGGATACTTACCTCGATGGCAGCGTGCGCATGGGCAAGAATCTGCACGAACTGTCACGGGTCGTTGCGCCACTGCCTGAAAGGCTCACTCAGCTTGAGCAGCGCGATCCGAACAACTTCACCTTTTCCCAGGCTGCCAAGCTGATTGGCATGGGTGCCAGCGATGATGATCTGACGCAGTCCTGCGGGCTGTCCCAGTCGGAAGCCGAACTGATGCGCAAGCTGTATCAGGCGCGACGCAAACCGAGCTAGCTCCGCCCTTCCTTTCGTTGTTGCGGTTGCGTGACGAATGTCCGCAGCAGTGAACGATATGACTATTGCTTCCTCCAAATTAGGACAGGGTTCTGCCATTGTTCGTTGCAGACCCATGCCCAGAAAAGCGAGGAGGATGTGATGCTGCGCATTCTGATGCTGTGTCTGCTGGTCGCACCGATGTCGCTATGGGCGGCGGAAGCGCCGGTAGCGGTAGAAGGGGCGATGACCGTCAATGTGTTCCAGGCCAGGCAGCTGCATGATCTGGGGGCCGTGTTTATCGATGTGCGTCCGAGCCGTGAATGGGGCTGGGGACATGTCGAAGGCGCGGTGCATATGGATCTGGCTCGCGAATTTCTCGGGCTGGCGCATACCGATTGGCCTAGAACCGTGCCGCTGGTGGTCTATTGCGACAGCGAAGTCTGTCCGGCCAGCGCCGAGGCGGTTCGCCTCGCGGTCGCTTGGGGTTACGAGCAGGTGTTCTATTTCCGAGAAGGCTATTTCGCCTGGGTGCTGGCAGACTTCCCGCAGGAGAAGAATGGCTTCAGCGGCATCACGACGCTCAACGCTCAGGCCCATTGAGTAGCGGAACGTCCGGTGAATGCCGTTGCTCGGAAAAGCCGGGCGGGCATTTGCCCTTCAGATACCAGGCGAACGCGATGATTTCGGCGATGGTGCGATAAAGCGCCTCAGGTATGGCATCGCCCAGTTCCAGACGCGCCAGCAGTTTCACCAGCTCGGCATTTTCATAGATTGGTACTTCATGCTCACGGGCGATCGCCAGTATCGCTTCGGCTAGTTCATCGTCGCCTTTGGCCGAAAGTGTGGGCGTGTTGGCGCCGTCGTAGGTGAGCGCGATGGCCTGTCGTGGTGTGTGGGCTGTCATGCGGTTTCATCCACGAAGCGTTGATCGAGAGTGGTTCGCGGGCCTTGCGGTGGCGTTCCCTGGCGGCAGGCCAGCTCACTGACGGACAGCCCGGCGGTGACGAGACGCTGCCGCAGGTGATCCAGCTCCGCCGAGATCAGCGCAGCGGTACCGCTGCGTTCGGCCCATATCTGACTCGACAGGCTGCCCTGCAGCAGCTGCGCCTGCACCTGTATCAGGCCCAGGGGCGCCACATCGAAGGCCAATTCGACTTTCCAGAGGGTTTCCGGTTTCTCCTTGCGGTTTTGCGCGGGTTCGTCTTCACGCTGGAACTTCACCTGCAGCGGGACGATGTCGCGCTGATCGCGCATTGGAATTTCGATCTGCCATGTCGTGACCTGAGTGCCGTCCGGGTTGGTCTGGGTCTGGGCCAGGCTGGACAACTGATGCGTCTGTAGTCGCGATACCGCGGCCGCGGCAAGTTTCAGCAGCAACTCCAGGTCAGCCTCGTCGTCGGCATTTGGCGCCAACCGGTTCGGCAGTGGAAAGCTCTGCGCTTGGTGGCGTGCGTTGGGTTGTCCAAGCGCGCCCAGTGCATTGCGAGCAAAAGCCGGTAGCGCCTGCCCGAAAGCCCCGCCGGCCTGCATAGCGGTCTGCGGGGTGCCGCCCGGTAATCCGGGCAACTGGGCAATCAGGCGGAGCAGGGCTGCTTTCATGTCGTTTGGCAGGTCGTCCGCCTGTCCACTCAACAGGCTTGATTCGAGAAACGCCCCGCTGCGCGCCAATGCCTGTGCCAACGTTTTTGCATCGCCGAGCTGTTGCATGTCCGGAACCAGACCGAGCAAACGTTCGGCCGCGCCGCGCAATTGATCGGGCAATGTGGAGCTGGACGTGAGCGCGCCAAACAGCCCTTCGATAGAACCCTGGCGGCTATGTTGTGCAGCCAGCTGCTGGCCCAGCACCAGCTGATCGAGACGACCGCTCAGAGGCATGAACGACAGGGACTGATCGCCCTGGACTCGGGCTGTTATTAGACTACCCGGCGCGAGCGGCATGGCCGATTCGACGTTCAGCTTCTGCCCGGCAAGAGGGGAGTTGAGCAGGCTGATCACGACCTTGAACAGGGTTTTGCCGTCCTGCTGTATCTGCTGGCTGGCCGTCACCTTTCCCTGCACGACCGTGCCCAGCGGAAGCAGGTCGAGGTCGATGCTGCTTTGCGGCTGGCGGTTGCCGGGTTGCAGCGCGGCAATCAGGCGGGTGTCGGATAGCGCCGTAACGAGCATGGCCGCTCCAGGCGCGGCGGATCTGGCGCTGCTGGTTTCGACGGTTGCTTGCCGGCCGTTCTCCAAGGTCAAGCGCAGCGTCAGCTGAAAGCTCTGCAGCGCTTCCTTTATGCGGACAACCTCGGCCTCGGCACTTTCCCCGGCGACGAGCAATCCTTGCATCGGTTGCAGCAGTTTCAACGCCATCTCGGCCGGCGATGCCGTCGGGCGAGACGGGCCGGAGGCGGGGATCGCCGGGGTACTTTTGATCTCGGTCATTTTTACTTAAATGCTCTTACAACCTTTCGCCTTTGTGGCCTTCGGTGCCGGGGCTCGGCATGTATAATCCGGCCGCCCGACCTGATCTCGCTGTAGCGGCCGGGCTTCTTCCATCTTGAGGGTAGCCCTAGCGTGTCCAGTCCCTTTCTAGAAACTGTGGCGCTTTCCTGCGAGCGGGACTGGCGTCTGCTGTTCGAGAGGTTAGACCTACGGATCGCCAAAGGGGAAATGTTGCAGATCGCCGGCCCCAACGGCAGTGGCAAGACCAGTCTGCTGCGACTGCTGTCCGGGCTGATGCAGCCAACCGCGGGGAAGGTGCTGCTCAACGGTCATGACCTCGAAAGCCAGCGCGGCGAACTGGCCCGCAACCTGTTATGGATCGGCCACGCGGCGGGTATCAAAGGGCTGCTCAGCGCGGAGGAAAACCTGACCTGGTTATGCGCACTGCACCAGCCTGCGAGCCGCGATGCGATCTGGCAGGCGCTCGAGGCGGTAGGACTGCGTGGTTTCGAGGATGTGCCCTGTCATACGCTTTCCGCTGGCCAGCAGCGCCGCGTCGGTCTGGCCCGGCTGTATCTGTCGCCGCCGCCGTTATGGATACTCGATGAACCCTTCACTGCGCTCGACAAGCATGGCGTGGCGCAACTCGAGAAGCATCTGGCGATCCACTGTGAGCAGGGTGGCATGGTCGTGCTGACCACCCATCATTCGCTCGTCGAAAAACCGGCGAGCTTCAGGGAAATCGATCTAGGGCAGCGGGCCGCATGAGTAACGTGTTCACGCTGCTGTTGGCTCGCGAATCCCGATTGTTGTTCCGTCGACCGGCTGAGCTGGCCAATCCGCTGGTGTTCTTTGCGATCGTCATCGCCTTGTTTCCCTTGGCGGTCGGCCCCGAGTCGCAATTGCTGCAAACGATCTCGCCCGGTCTGATCTGGGTGGCGGCTCTATTGGCCGTGCTTCTCTCGCTGGACGGCCTGTTTCGCAGCGATTTCGAAGACGGCTCGCTCGAACAGTGGGTCGTTTCGCCGCACCCACTGGCTCTTCTTGTGCTCGCCAAGGTGCTGGCACACTGGCTGTTTTCCGGGCTGGCTCTGGTTCTGCTGGCGCCGTTATTGGGACTCATGTTGGGCATGCCAGCCAGCGCGCTTCCGGTGCTGCTGGTCTCGCTTCTGTTAGGCACACCGGTGCTCAGCCTGTTGGGCGCAGTCGGGGCGGCATTGACTGTCGGACTCAAGCGTGGGGGCTTGTTGTTGGCGCTACTCATTCTTCCGCTCTATATCCCCGTGCTGATTCTGGGCAGCGGGGCTCTGCAGGCGGCGTTGCAGGGACTGCCTGCGCTCGGTCACCTATTATGGCTTTCCAGCCTGACTGCACTGGCAGTCACGCTGACTCCCTTTGCAATAGCCGCTGGCCTGAAGATCAGCGTCGGTGAATGACGGGTTGCATGATGTATTTTTCCAGTACTGAAACGCGAATTGCCGGGGCGAGACGAGCGGCTTCGATGAATTTACTGATTGCGAACAAGTGGGTGCTGGCCTCTTTCGAGGCAGCATCGGCAGGCGCCGTGGAAGTGAGGCGGGTTCTATGAACTGGACATGGTTCCACAAGCTGGGTTCGCCCAAATGGTTCTACGAGATCAGTAGCCGCTGGATGCCGTGGCTGGCCTGGGCGTCGCTGATTCTGATCTGCGTAGGAGTAGTCTGGGGCCTGGCGTTCGCGCCGCAGGACTACCAGCAGGGCAATAGCTTTCGGATCATCTATATCCACGTGCCGGCTGCATTCCTGGCCCAATCGATCTACGTGATGATGGCGATAGCCGGTGTCGTCGGGCTGGTGTGGAAGATGAAGCTGACCGACGTCGCCTTGCAGCAGGCCGCGCCCATCGGTGCCTGGATGACGTTCATCGCGCTGCTCACCGGTGCGGTATGGGGCAAGCCGACCTGGGGTGCCTGGTGGGTATGGGACGCACGGCTGACATCGATGCTGATTCTGCTGTTCCTGTACTTCGGCATCATTGCGCTCGGCCAGGCGATCACCAACCGCGACAGCGCGGCAAAGGCCTGTGCGGTGCTCGCCATCGTCGGGGTGGTCAATATCCCGATCATCAAATACTCGGTGGAGTGGTGGAACACCCTGCATCAGCCAGCGACCTTCACCGTGACGGAGAAGCCAGCCATGCCAATGGAAATGTGGCTGCCGCTGCTGGTCATGGTGTTGGGCTTCTACTGCTTCTTCACGCTGGTGCTGTTGATGCGCATGCGCCTGGAGGTGCTGCGCCGCGAGTCGCGAAGCAGCTGGGTCAAGGCTGAAGTGAACGCGCTGGTGGGCAAGCCATGAACTTTTCGTCTTTTTCCGAATTCATCGCCATGGGGAATCATGGCCTGTATGTCTGGACGTCGTACGGCATCAGCCTGGCTGTCCTGATCCTGAACGTGGCGCTGCCAATGATGGCGCGCCGACGTTATCTGCAAGACGAGGCGCGCCGTTTGCGCCGGGAGGAAATGAAGTGAATCCGGTGCGCAAAAAGCGTCTGTTCATCGTGCTGGCCATTCTGGCCGGTGTGGGCATTGCGGTGGCGCTGGCGCTGACCGCTCTGCAAGAGAACATCAACCTCTTCTATACGCCAACGCAGATCGCCGCGGGCGAAGCCCCGGAAGGCACGCGGATTCGTGCCGGCGGCCTGGTCGAAGCCGGCTCGGTGACACGTAGCAGTGATTCGCTCACCGTCTCCTTCCGCGTTACTGATAACAACGAAACGGTCACCATCCAGTACCAAGGCATCCTTCCCGATCTGTTCCGTGAAGGGCAAGGCATCGTCGCCCTTGGGCGGGTCAATGCCGATGGCGTTCTGATCGCCGACGAGGTACTGGCCAAGCACGACGAAAACTACATGCCGCCGGAAGTCAGCCAGGCGCTGGAGAAGAGCGGCATGATGAAGCATTACGAAGGCGACAAGCAGGAGTATGCGAAATGATCCCTGAGCTCGGCCATCTGGCAATGATCCTGGCGCTGTGCCTGGCCGTCGTGCAGGGCACGCTTCCGCTGATCGGCGCCTGGCGGGGCGACCGCCAGTGGATGGGACTGGCACAACCGGCGGCCTGGGGGCAATTCAGTTTTCTGGCATTTTCCTTTGCCTGTCTCACCTACGCCTTCATGGTGGATGACTTCTCCGTCGCTTATGTCGCGCAGAACTCCAACAGCGCCTTGCCCTGGTACTACAAGTTCAGCGCCGTTTGGGGCGCGCATGAGGGCTCGCTGCTGCTATGGGCCTTCATCCTGTCGGGCTGGACCTTTGCCGTGTCGATCTTTTCGCGGCAACTACCGGAGGACATGCTCGCCCGGGTGCTGGGCGTGATGGGGTTGATCAGTATCGGCTTCCTGCTGTTCCTGATCGTCACGTCCAACCCGTTCGAGCGTCTGCTGCCACAAGCGCCGATGGACGGCCGCGATCTCAATCCGTTGCTGCAGGACTTCGGTCTGGTGGTGCATCCACCGATGCTCTACATGGGCTATGTCGGTTTCTCGGTGGCCTTTGCGTTCGCCATTGCCGCGCTGCTGGGTGGCCGCCTCGATGCGGCCTGGGCGCGCTGGTCGCGTCCCTGGACATTGATTGCATGGGCCTTTTTGGGCACAGGTATCGCCTTGGGTTCCTGGTGGGCCTATTACGAGCTGGGCTGGGGCGGCTGGTGGTTCTGGGACCCGGTGGAAAACGCATCCTTCATGCCCTGGCTGGTGGGCACCGCGCTGATCCACTCGCTGGCAGTGACGGAAAAGCGCGGCGTGTTCAAGAGCTGGACGGTCCTGCTCGCGATCGCGGCCTTCTCGCTCAGCCTGCTGGGTACCTTCCTGGTCCGCTCCGGTGTCCTGACTTCGGTTCATGCTTTCGCCACCGATCCGGAGCGGGGAGTCTTCATTCTGGCGTTTCTGCTGTTGGTGGTAGGCGGCTCGCTGACCCTGTTCGCCCTGCGTGCGCCGGTCGTGAAGAGCCAGGTGGGTTTCGGCTTGTGGTCGCGTGAGACGCTGCTGCTGGTCAACAACCTGCTGCTGGTGGTCGCCACGGCGATGATTCTGCTGGGAACGCTGTATCCGTTACTGCTCGACGCGCTGTCTGACACCAAGCTCTCGGTCGGGCCGCCGTATTTCAATGCGATGTTCCTGCCGCTGGTCGGCGCGTTGATGCTTGCCCTTGGCGTGGGTGTGCTGGTGCGCTGGAAGGACACGCCAGTGAAGTGGCTGATGAGCATGCTGACGCCGGTACTGATTACCAGCGCCGTGCTTGGCGGCCTGGGCTCGATGCTGTTCGGCGACTTCCACTGGGCGGTGCTCGCGGTCTGTCTGCTGGCCGCCTGGGTGGTTACCGCCGGGGTACGCGACCTTCTCGACAAGACCCGTCATAAAGGTCTGCTGAAGGGCGTGCGCAGCCTGGCGCCGAGCTATTGGGGCATGCAGTTGGCGCATTTCGGGCTGGCCGTCTGTGCCATCGGTGTGGTGCTGACGAGCCAGCAGAGCGACGAGCGTGACCTGCGCCTCGCGCCCGGCGAATCACTGGAGTTGGGCGGTTACAGCTTTGTCTTCGAAGGTGCCACGCATTTCGAAGGGCCCAACTACACGTCCGACAAGGGCACCATCCGCGTCTTCGATGGCGACAAGCAGATCGCGACCCTGCACCCCGAGAAGCGCCTCTACACCGTGCAGCAGATGCCGATGACCGAGGCCGGCATCGATGCCGGTTTCACCCGTGATCTCTACGTGGCGCTCGGCGAGCCGCTGGAAAACGGTGCCTGGGCTGTGCGGGTACACATCAAGCCGTTCGTTCGCTGGATCTGGCTGGGTGCGTTGATGATGTCTTTGGGCGGTGTGCTTTCGGTCAGTGACAAGCGTTACCGAGTGAAAGTCAGAACCCGTGTCCGTGAGGCGCTCGGTATGGCCCAGCAAGGAGCCTGAGATGAAAAGATTGTTGATGTTGCTGCCGTTGGTAATTTTCCTGCTGGTGGCGGGATTCCTCTACAAGGGGTTGTACCTCGACCCCACGGACATCGGCTCGACGATGATCGGAAAACCGATGCCGTCGTTTTCTCTGCCGTCGCTCGAGGATCCGCAGCGGCTGGTCAGTGCAGAGGACATCAAGGGCAAACCGTCGCTGGTGAACGTCTGGGCAACCTGGTGTCCGACCTGCAAGGCCGAGCACGAGATGCTCAACAAGCTAGCAGCCCAGGGTGTCCTTGTTTACGGAATCAACTACAAGGACAACGGCGATGCGGCTCGCGACTGGCTGCAGATGTTCGGCAATCCGTACGGCTTCAATGTCGAGGATCCCGACGGCAGTCTAGGCCTTGACCTAGGTGTCTATGGCGCGCCGGAGACCTTCGTCGTCGACAAGCAGGGCATCATTCGCGACAAGTTCGTCGGAGCCATCGACGAGCGCGTCTGGGCCGAAAGGCTCGGACCGCTCTATCAGGCACTGGTGAACGAGCAATGATCCGTTTCTTCGCTACCGCGCTGCTGGGTCTTCTGCTCAGCCTCGCTGCCCATGGCGCAATCGACACATACGAATTCAAGAGCGAGGCCGATCGGGAACGATACCGCACGCTGGTCGAGGAGCTGCGCTGCCCCAAGTGCCAGAACCAGAACATCGCCGACTCCAACGCGCCCATTGCCATGGATCTGCGCCGCGAAATCTATCGCATGCTGGATGAAGGGCAAAGCAACGAGCAGATCGTCGACTACCTCGTCGCTCGTTATGGCGACTTCGTGCGCTACAAGCCGCCTGTCAATGCCAAGACACTCGTGCTCTGGTACGGCCCGATCGCCTTGCTGGCGCTGGGGTTCGCCGTGCTGGCGATCATCCTGATACGCCGCCGCCGTGGCGCAGCCAGCCAGGCGTCGAACATACTTTCCGAGGCCGAACGCACGCGCCTCGCCACGTTGCTGGATAAAAAAGAACCATGATCGATTTCTGGATAGGCGCGGGCCTGCTATTGCTGGCCGCCCTGGCGTTCCTGCTGCTTCCGGTGTTGCGGGGGCGTCGCTTACAGGCAGAAGAGGACCGAACTGCGCTAAACGTCGCGCTTTACCAGGAGCGGCTCGGTGAGCTGACTGCACAGCAAGCAGCCGGAACCCTTACGTTGGAGCAGTACGAGATGGGCCGCGCCGATGCGGCGCGGGAGCTACTCGACGACACCGAGGGTAGTGACGCACATCGCAGCAGCAACCTGGGCCGGGCCGTTCCGCTGATTGTGGCGATCCTGGTGCCCTTGTTCGGCTATGGTCTGTATATGCATTGGGGTGCGAGCGACAAGCTGCAACTGACGCGGGAGTTCGCGGTGCAGCCTGGAAGCATCGAAGAGATGACCGCGAGGCTGGAACGCGCGGTCAAGGCACAGCCCGAGTCTTCCGAGGCATGGTATTTCCTGGCCAGAACCTACATGAGCCAGGAGCGTCCGGCCGATGCAGCGGCGGCTTATGAGCAGGTCGTCAATCTGGCCGGGCGCCAGCCTGAACTGCTGGGACAGTGGGCGCAGGCGCTTTATTTTGCCGAAGGTCGGAGTTGGACGCCGCGCATGCAGCGACTCACCGATGAAGCCCTGCAGGCAGACCCCCATGAGGTCACCAGCCTTGGCCTGCTCGGCATCGCCGCTTATGAAAACGAGCGGTTCGATGAAGCAATAGGCTTCTGGGAACGACTGGTGGCGACCTTGCCTGCCGAAGACCCTTCGCGTGAGGCCATCCAGGGCGGCATCGCCCGAGCGAGGGAGCAACTGGGCGAAACGGCTTCTGGCAGTGGGTCGAAATCTGCTGGCGAGCCGGTTGCAGCTAGCAGTGCAGCCCTGACAGTCGATGTGCAGCTGGGCGCGGCACTTGTCGACAAAGTTAAGCCTACTGATACGGTATTCGTCTTTGCTCGTGCGGTTTCCGGCCCGCCGATGCCGTTGGCGGTGAAGCGTCTGACCGTAGCCGATCTGCCGGCCACCGTCAGTTTGTCCGACGCCGATGCAATGACTCCGCAGCTTCGCTTGTCCAACTTCGAGCAGGTCAGGTTGTTCGCTCGCGTTTCCCGGGATGGAGACGCGACCCGGGGCGAATGGCAAGGCAGCAGTGAGCCATTGACGTTGAACAATGAAGATGCGATTGAGCTGACTATCGATCAACCGGAAGCGCCCTGACGTAGAGGCGCTCGAGAGGGCAGGGCTAATGGTGAGAGGTTCGGTTTCGGCAGGTGTCTCTTTCCTGCCTCGAATGGGCGCTGTAACGATGCTGGCGCTCCTGCTGGGCGCTTGTGCCGGCAATCCGTATCAGGCTTCGGAGCCGGCACCTACGCCGACTCCGCCGGCGTCCGAGCCTCGCGAGCCAGTCATAAGCCCGCCGCCGGTACGTACACCACCGGCGCCGCGCCCGCCGGCCACGCAAAAAAGCCATCCACGTTATGCGCCGCCGCCTCATGCCCCTGCGCATTGGGACAATCGCCTGGGTGTCTATGTCGTGGAGGGACGGAACATGTTCTATCGCGAGCGGCTTTATTACCGCTGGGATGGCGACTGGTATTGCGCCGGTCGTCCGGATGGCCCTTGGGAGCCGGTCGCGCCTCCCAGCGTCCCTACTGGATTACGCAGCTTGCATTGATCGTTTTTAATCGGTCGTACTAAAGGCTGATCGAAACTGGCCGATACAGGCTTCAGTCGCAGTAGACTCCCGAGCGGCCTTGCAGGCTCGACCTTTGTAACCAGTTCATCCGGAGCGGATCCATGAGTGCAGCAGTCAAACGTCTTGAGGAAACCGGCAACGCCTTGCGCGATGCGATGGTGCAGCAGGACTGGACCGCCATCAGTGTCCTGGATCTGCAATGCCGGCAGGTTGTCGAAGCTGCGATGAATGAAGCCCGCGAGGATGAGCCTGCGATTCGTCAGCGTCTGGAAGAGTTGGTGAGCCTCTATCGTGAATTGGTCACGACTTGTCAGACCGAGCAGCGCCGCGTCGCTGATGAACTCATTCAGCTCAATCAATCCGCGCATGGCGCAAAGGTCTACAAGCTGTTTGGCTGATCTACTAGCCGTTAGCGCGATGCCTTGCCTGTATCGCTAGGTTCTGAGTCCGCCAATGCTCCTGCCGATTACGTCTCGCGTTGCCTCTGACGCAGCAAATCCCATCCGTTCTGCCCATACCAGACGTGCAGAGGATCGATTGGTTGTTTAGCTGATCCTCAGTGCGCTCCGCTCTCCGTTCCCCACGAAAAATACGACGCTTTCCGTGCTTTTTGTCGTTGAACTACGTCATAAATTTGACTCGACGCGTTTTTTTTAATTAACTACGTCTCATCTGCCGAGACGTAGTCGTTTCTGCCGGAGACGAGCGCAGGCCTCCTATCAGCCTCTAGAGCTATAAACAAGATGTGGCGTGAAACCAAGATTTTGTTGATAGACGACGACAAGGATCGTCGCCGGGATTTGGCGGTCATTCTCAGCTTTTTGAGTGAAGACCATATCGCTTGCGCCAGCAGCGAATGGAAAGCCGCTGTCGATGCGCTGGAATCGAGCCGCGCCGTGCTGGGCGTCCTGCTGGGTGAGGTGTCGGTCAAGGGCGGCGCGGTCGAACTGCTCAAACAGATCAGCAAGTGGGACGAGAACCTTCCGCTTATGCTGATCGGCGAGCCCGCCCCGGCGGATTGGCCTGATGAGATCCGTCGTCGGGTGCTGACTAGCCTCGAAATGCCGCCGAGCTACAACAAATTGCTCGATTCACTTCATCGGGCTCAGGTCTACCGGGAAATGTATGACCAGGCGAAGGCGCGCGGACGACAGCGCGAGCCCAATCTGTTTCGCAGCCTGGTGGGCACCAGCCGCGCGGTGCAGCATGTCCGGCAGATGATGCAGCAGGTCGCCGATACCGAAGCGAGCGTATTGATTCTCGGTGAGTCGGGGACTGGCAAAGAGGTCGTTGCACGCAACCTGCATTACCATTCCAAGCGCCGCGGCGGGCCTTTCGTGCCGGTCAATTGCGGGGCGATTCCCGCTGAACTGCTGGAAAGCGAACTGTTCGGTCATGAGAAAGGCGCGTTTACGGGGGCGATCACTTCCCGTGCCGGTCGTTTTGAGCTCGCTGAAGGCGGGACTCTGTTCCTCGACGAGATTGGCGACATGCCGTTGCCAATGCAGGTCAAGCTATTGCGGGTTCTGCAGGAGCGCACCTTCGAGCGTGTGGGTAGCAATCGCACGCAGAATGCTGACGTACGCATCATCGCGGCGACCCACAAGGATCTGGAGAAGATGATCGTGGACGGCAGTTTCCGTGAGGATCTGTATTACCGTCTCAATGTGTTCCCCATCGAAATGGCACCTCTGCGCGAGCGTATCGAGGACATTCCGCTGCTGATGAACGAGCTCATCTCGCGTATGGAACACGAGAAGCGTGGCTCCATCCGTTTCAATTCGGCGGCCATCATGTCGCTGTGTCGTCACGACTGGCCCGGCAACGTGCGAGAGTTGGCGAACCTCGTCGAGCGTATGGCAATCATGCATCCGTACGGCGTGATAGGCGTTATGGAGTTGCCGAAGAAGTTCCGCCATGTGGATGACGACGACGAGCAGTACGTGGTCGACTTGCAAGACGAAATTGAGGCACGCGCGACTATCAACACCCCTCTTGTCGCAGCCGGGACGCAGGCCATGCTGCCCATCGAGGGTCTCGATCTGAAGGAGTACCTGGGCAATCTCGAGCAGGGTCTTATTCAACAGGCCCTTGAGGATGCTGGCGGCGTCGTGGCACGTGCCGCTGAGCGCTTGCGTATCAGACGGACGACGCTGGTCGAGAAGATGCGCAAGTACGGCATGAATCGGCGCGAGGACGATCTCGACGAGTAAAACTGTTTGCAACGCCGCCGTCTTGGTGGCGTGACGCCTGCCTTCCTCCTGCCTTCTGGGCATGATCCTTGCTGCTAGTCATTTCACCGACCATCTTTTTGACGGATACGCGTGCCAGTGACTTCAGCATTCTCTTCATCGGCTTCCCGGCGACCGGCCGAAACGACCGCGAGCGAAGAGCTTGAGCAATCGCTCGAGTTGTTTACCCGCATGTCCGGCCGGTTGGGCGAATCTCAGCAGCTGCTGCAGATGCGCGTAGCCGAGCTGAAAGATCAGCTGGCTGAAACCAGCGCGCAGCGCCTGCGCGAATTCGACGAGAAGGAGCGTTTGGCCAACCGGCTCCAGAGTCTGCTGGATCTGTTGCCCGGCGGCGTCATCGTCATCGATGCGCAGGGCGTGGTTCGAGAAGCCAATCCAGTTGCCCAAGAGCTTCTCGGCGAGCCGTTGGAAGGTGTGCTCTGGCGCGAAGTGATCGCCCGCAGTTTCGCCCCGCGTCGGGACGATGGTCATGAAATCTCATTGAAGGATGGGCGTCGCGTGTCCATCGCCACGCGCTCGTTGAACGGCGAACCAGGCCAGCTGGTATTGCTCACTGATCTGACTGAGACGCGACGGTTACAGGAGCAGCTTGCGCGCCATGAGCGCTTGTCTGCGCTAGGGCGAATGGTGGCTTCGCTGGCTCATCAGATCCGCACACCGCTTTCCACGGCGCTGCTTTATGCAAGCCATCTGGAGCAGGGCGGGCTGACTGCCGAGCATCAGCAGCGCTTCGCCGGGCGCCTGAAGGACCGGCTGCACGAGCTGGAGCATCAAGTTCGCGACATGCTGGTTTTCGCTCGGGGCGATCTGCCGCTGGAGGACCGCCTGACCCCAGCCGAATTGCTCGCGGCGCTGCGTGCGGCGGCCGAGGCGCGAGTGGGCGATATCACCATACGTTGGCAATGCGATGCGCACTCAGGTGCGCTGCTGTGCAACCGCGACACGTTGGTCGGTGCTTTGCTCAATCTGATCGAGAATGCGCTTCAGGCTACCGGCAACGACCGTCGGCTGAAGGTGCATCTCTACGCTCGGGCTTCGGCGCTGCGCATCAGTATCAGCGACAACGGTTCGGGCATCGACGCCACGACTCTGGCACGACTCGGCGAGCCATTCTTCACCACGAAGGCGACCGGGACCGGGTTGGGGCTGGCGGTGGTCAAATCGGTGGCGCGGGCGCATTCCGGTTCGCTCGAGCTGCGCTCGCGGCCGGGTCGAGGTACCTGCGCCACCTTGCAATTGCCGCTGCTTGCAGTGCTGTCACCGACAATTTCGGAGTGAAGCCCATGGCTGCGAAGATTCTATTGGTCGAGGACGACCGCGCATTGCGCGAGGCGCTGGGCGATACGCTCGAACTCGGCGGCTATGCCTACCGCGCGGTCGAGAGCGCCGAAGCCGCGCTGCAGGCGCTGGAGCAGGAAGGTTTTGGCCTGGTGGTCAGCGATGTGAACATGCCCGGCATGGACGGTCACGCATTGCAGGTACTGATTCGCCAGCGATACCCCCAGGTGCCGGTCTTGCTGATGACTGCATACGGAGCTGTCGAGCGCGCAGTCGAGGCGATGCGCCAGGGGGCGGTCGACTATCTGGTCAAACCGTTCGAGCCGAAGATGTTGCTTGGGGTGGTTGCTCGGCACGTCTGCGGCCAGCTGGGCGCGAGCGGCCAGGATGGCCCCGTCGCCGTCGAACCGGCGAGCCGACAGCTGTTGGCGCTGGCTGCCCGCGTCGCGCAGAGCGATTCGACAGTGCTGATTTCCGGTGAATCCGGAACCGGCAAAGAGGTGTTGGCCTGCTACATCCATCAGCAATCGGCACGTGCGAACAAGCCCTTCGTCGCAATCAACTGCGCGGCGATACCGGACAACATGCTCGAGGCCACGCTGTTCGGCCACGAGAAGGGCGCCTTCACCGGCGCTATCGCGACTCAGCCGGGAAAATTCGAGCAGGCCGACGGCGGCACGCTGCTGCTCGATGAGATTTCCGAAATGCCACTGGCGCTTCAGGCCAAGTTGCTGCGCGTGTTGCAGGAGCGCGAGGTCGAGCGTGTAGGTGGCCGCAAGCCAATTGCGCTGGACATTCGTATTGTCGCCACCACCAACCGCGATCTGGCTGACGAGGTGCGCGGCGGGCGGTTCCGTGAAGACCTGTTCTATCGCCTTTCCGTGTTTCCGCTCGCCTGGCCCGCGCTGCGCGATCGACCTGCGGACATCGTGCCGCTTGCCGAGCGACTGCTGGCCCAGCACGCCGTGAAAATGCGCCAAGCAAACGTCCGCCTTACCGCCGAGGCGCGTCAAAGCCTGCTCAGTCATCCATGGCCCGGCAATGTCCGCGAGCTGGACAACGCCATTCAACGCGCCTTGATTCTGCAGCAGGGTGGTCTGATTCGGCCGGAGGACCTGTGCCTGAACGCCGTGACCGGGTTTGCCCCGCGAGCGCAGATCACGACGGTTGATGCCGTGCCGTCGATGCCTGCAGCCGTAGCGCCACCAGTGCCGACCGAGGCCGCTGGCGCGCTGGGAGAAGATCTGCGTCGTCGCGAGTTCGAGCTGATCATCGATACCTTGCGTGCCGAGCGGGGCCGCCGCAAGGAGACGGCTGACCGTCTGGGCATCAGCGCGCGAACACTGCGCTACAAACTTGCCCAGATGCGTGACGCCGGCATGGACCTGGATGCCGCCTTGTATGCCAGCTAAAAACCCTTGAGCGTTCGGTGCGGTTGGCTCTGATAAGCTCGACCGTCGATGCTCATGAGGATTTGGATATGGATGAAGGGTTCTGGCAGCGGCGCTGGGCGCGCAACGAGATCGGCTTTCATCTGAACGAGGTCAATCCTTATCTACGCCGTCACTGGCCGGGTATGCAATTGGCTGAAGGTGCCCGCGTGCTAGTGCCGTTGTGCGGTAAGAGTCTCGACATGCTCTGGTTGGTCGCGCAGGGTTTTGCAGTGCTCGGCGTTGAGCTGAGCGAACGTGCCGTGGAAGTTTTTTTTACCGAACAAGGTCTGGACGCTGAAATCAGCACCCGTGGTGAATTCAAGGTGTATCGTGCCGGCGCGCTGGAAATCCGCTGTGGCGATTTCTTTGCCCTGAGCAGTAGCGATGTTGCTGATTGCGACGGGCTCTACGATCGTGCTGCGCTGATCGCATTGCCGGCGGCCATGCGCCAACGCTATGTCGAGCATCTGACGAGCATTCTTGCGCCGAGCTGCCAGGGTTTGCTGATCACCCTGGATTACGAGCAGGAGCAAATGTCCGGTCCGCCATTCGCTGTGAGTGACGCTGAGGTTCGCCGATCCTTGGGCTCGCGTTGGGACGTCGAGCTGCTGGAACGGGCGAACGTGCTGGATGGCAATTGGAAGTTTCTTCAGCGCGGTCTGTCGCGTCTGGAGGAGACCTGTTATCGACTCGGTGTGCGGCGGTAGGGTGTTTGCAAGGCCTGCAAAGCGGGGATGTCACGTGCAGGCTCGCGATCAACCCATGAATTCCTTCGCATCACTGATTGCTTTGCAGCTGACGAATGAACACGTCGGCCTCATCTATCGCCCGCTGCATGTCGGCCAGTAACTGATCGACGTTCCCCTCCAGCGTGCGGTATTCCCCCTGCAGTGCACCGATGGCGCGAGCGTTGAGGTTGTGCTTTAGGAACAGCACCTGGTCGCGCAGCACGTCGAGCACAGGGTCGATGCGCTTTTCCGCCGCCTTCATGCGTTGCAGTAGCACTCGATAGTCTTTCTGGGTGCGTTCCAGATCCTTGGCGCTGGCTGCCTTCAGGCTCGCATTGTTGTATTCACCAAGTTCCTGTTTCCACTCCCTGAACAATGCATTGGCGACGTCCTCGACCGCCTCGATCCTGTTTCGCACATCGCGCGCGCTGCTCTCGCTGGCTTCGAATTCGCTGTTGAGCGCCTCGTAGCGCTCTTCCAGCTCACCACCTTGAACCTGCACCACGCTGCGATAGCGCTCCAGGGCGTCCTTGAATTGTTCCTTGGCCTGTTGCTGGGAATCGCGGGCATCTTCAACGCGGTCCACTAGAATGTCGCGCTTGTGCAACCCGACCTTTTCCATCGCGGAGTAGTAGGCGCTCTGGCAGCCAATCAGGGCGAGCAGGGCGAAACCGAGCAGGAGGAAGCGGCGCATGGTGATATTCCTTGTTCGATGAATGCGCTTGGTTCGACAGGCATACAGCCTCTATGTGCAAAGCCTGGGCGAAAAAAAGGGCGGCCTAAGCCGCCCTTGTCCCGCCGCGCTCGATTAGCCGCGCTGACGCAGGGCTTCGATACGATCTTCCAGCGACGGGTGAGTCATCAGCAGTCCGGCCAGGCCGTTGCGCAGAGCACCGTTGATGCTGAAGGCCTTGAGGCTGTCCGGCATGTCTACCGGCACGCCCTGTTCCGCACGCAGGCGCTGGAGGGCGCCGATCATGGCGGAGGTGCCGGCCAGCTGTGCGCCGGCCTCGTCGGCGCGGAACTCACGTTTGCGCGAGAACCACATGACGATGATGCTGGCGAGGATGCCCAGTACCAGTTCGGCGAAAATGGTGGCGACGAAGTAGCCGATACCGTGGCCGTCTTCGTTCTTGAGAATCGCCTTGTCGACGAAGTTGCCGAAGATCCGCGCGAAGAACATGACGAAGGTATTCACCACGCCTTGTATCAACGCGAGTGTAACCATGTCGCCATTGGCCACGTGTCCGATTTCATGCGCCAGTACCGCCTTCACCTCGTCGGGCGAGAAGCGCTCGAGCAGGCCCTGGCTGACCGCCACCAGCGCGTCGTTCTTGTTCCAGCCGGTGGCGAAGGCGTTGGCTTCGTAAGCGGGGAAAATACCCACTTCAGGCATCTTGATACCGGCGTCGCGGGAAAGCTGTTCGACGGTTTGTAGCAACCACTGTTCATGGCGGGTGCGAGGCTGGCTGATGATCTCGGTGCGGGTACTCATCTTCGCCATCCACTTGGAAATGAACAGCGAAATAAGTGCTCCAGCGAAGCCGAATACCGCACAGAAAGCCAGCAGGCTGCCGTAGTTCTGACCCGTATAGCGATCCACCCCGAGTAGCTTCAGGGTGACGCTGGCAACGACCAGTACAGCCAGGTTGGTGGCCAGAAACAAGAAAATGCGCATCATGTTGCGGCAGACTCCAAGGGGAACAATAAGGAACGATAGGCTATATAAGGTGCCGGTCGGCGCTATTCAACCGAGCGACTATTTCAAGCTATGTCGCCTATGGTGCGGGTGCGCTCAGGGTCAGCTGGAGAGTGAGCTAGTGAAAAGCTCACGGGTCAGGTGCGCCAGTCGTTCGCCATGGCCGTCGCGTAGCGCCTGGCGCATTTGGTGTGCCAGGCTCGAGCGTACCCGGTGCACGCTGGGAGGTAATGTTTCGTCAGCCTGCGCGACGTTGGGAACGGCACTGGTCAAGCGCAGGAAGGCCTTTTCGGTAAGCACCGCCTGGTCGATGGCCAGGAGCTGAATGGTGCTTTCGAAGCGTAGATAACCTTCTTCGGCCAACCACAGCAGTGCTGCAAGGCAGCTTTGGTGTCGCTTGCTGGGCAGGCCGAATTCGTCGGGCTCTTCATGGCCGATCAGGTCTTCCACGTATAGCGTGATCTTCCGCGGAAAGGCTTGGTAAAGCATCAATAGCCCGGCCGCGGCATCTCGCTGGAAGTCGTCGATCTGTAGATCCATTCAGCTACTGGCTGTAGGTCTTAAGGAAACTACCGATGCGACCGATCGCCTGTTCCAGATCATCGACCCGCGGTAGCGTGACCACGCGGAAATGATCCGGCCAAGGCCAGTTGAAGGCAGTGCCCTGAACGATCAGCAGCTTCTCGGACAACAGCAGGTCGAGTACGAACTTCTCGTCATTGTGGATCGGGCAGATCTTCGGATCGATGCGGGGGAAGGCATAGAGCGCACCCATCGGTTTTACGCAGCTGACGCCGGGGATGTCGTTGAGTAGTTCCCAGGTGCGGTTGCGCTGTTCGAGCAGCCGGCCCGGCGGCAGCACCAGGTCGTTGATGCTCTGATATCCGCCTAATGCGGTCTGGATCGCGTGCTGCGACGGCACGTTTGCGCACAGGCGCATGTTGGCCAGGATGTCGAGGCCTTCAATATAGCTTTGCGCCTTGTGCTTGGGACCTGAAATGACCACCCAGCCTGAGCGGAAACCGGCGATCCGGTAGGACTTGGACAGGCCGTTGAAGGTCAGGCAGAGCACGTCCGGTGCAAGCGAAGCGGTGCAGATATGTACGGCATCGTCATACAGAATCTTGTCGTAGATTTCATCGGAGAACAGCACCAGTTTGTGCTGGCGCGCCAGTTCGACCATCCCCTCGAGCACTTCGCGAGGGTAGACCGCGCCGGTCGGGTTGTTCGGGTTGATCAGTACCAGCGCCTTGGTGTTCGGCGTGATCTTGGCCTTGATATCCGCCAGATCCGGCCACCAATTGGCCTGCTCGTCGCAGAGGTAGTGCACCGGTTTGCCGCCCGCCAGGCTCACGGCGGCGGTCCAGAGTGGGTAATCCGGGGCTGGGATCAGTACCTCGTCACCGTTATTGAGCAGCGCCTGCATGGACATCACGATCAGCTCGGACACGCCGTTGCCGAGGTAGATGTCTTCGATGGTCACGCCTTCTACCTGCTTCTGCTGGTAGTACTGCATGATGGCCTTGCGCGCGCTGAACAGACCTTTGGAATCACTGTAACCTTGCGCGGTGGGCAGGTTGCGGATCACGTCCTGAAGGATTTCTTCGGGAGCTTCGAAACCGAACGGCGCCGGATTGCCGATGTTCAGCTTGAGGATGCGATGACCTTCCTCTTCCAGTCGTTTGGCGTGCTTGAGCACCGGCCCGCGGATGTCATAGCAGACATTGGCGAGCTTGTTCGATTTGCTGACCTGCATGATCCTGAGTGTCCCGAAGTGAAGACGTGCCCGGCTCTCTTTGGCTGGCGACGTTTGGCATGAACCCGGGCGCCTTGGCAGCCTGAAACCCCGCTGCCAGACTAGGCGTCTAAGAGCAACGCATCATACGTGCGGCCCGATCACCGGAAAAGGTACAGATCCGCCTTTTTTAGAGAGGGTCTGTTCCGCTTCGTTTGCCGCCGCGCCGGCGCCCTGTTTTTGCGCGAGGCAAGGCCGCGCCCGCTCCCGGCGGGCTTGCGGCATTCACGCCATCCATGGAGATCGCATGAGGAGAGAAGTTTGGTTGTTCCAAATGAACGACGAATAACGCAGCATCGCGCAAAAACAGGCCCGGCCCTTCGGGTTGCGCGGCAAATCTCGCCATGCGGCGTTGCGGGACTTGGCAAGGGAACAACCATTACCTGCGTCCCGCGCCTTGCCTGGCGAGATTTGACGCAGCAACGCGGCTGGCGACCGAAACGGAAACAGACCCTTAGGAGGTATACCGATGGACAAGCTAGAAAAACCGCTTGAAACCTGGCGTGAAGAGCTCTCCGACGAGCAATTTCAGGTCTGCCGACTAGGCGCGACCGAGCGCCCCTTCACCGGTAAGTACAACGACACCAAAACCCCTGGCATCTATCATTGCGCCTGCTGCGATGCGCCGTTGTTCGACTCGGACGCCAAGTTCGCGTCCGGCTGCGGCTGGCCGAGCTATTTTCAGCCGGTCAGCGATACGGTTATCACCAGCCTCGACGATTTCAGCCACGGCATGCATCGTATCGAGGTCAAATGCGCCCGCTGCGATGCACATCTGGGGCATGTATTTCCGGATGGCCCGGCGCCGACTGGCATGCGCTACTGCATCAATTCCGCCTCTCTCGATCACAAGCCGCGCGACGCCTGACGGCCCATCGCAGTGCCTTACCGGGACACCATCATGCGCGATCCGCTGTTCGAGATTCCTTGCATCACCATTGACGGTAACGAGACCACCCTGGCCGATTTCGGTGGCACCGTGCTGCTGGTGGTCAACACGGCCAGCCAGTGCGGCTTTACCCCTCAGTACAAGGGGTTGGAGGCGCTCTGGAAACAGTATCGCCAACAGGGGTTGGTGGTGCTCGGGTTCCCCTGCGATCAGTTCGGCCATCAGGAACCGGGCGACGAAGCGCAGATCGCTACTTTCTGCGAACGGAACTTTGGTGTCAGCTTTCCGCTTTTCGCCAAGGTTCAGGTCAATGGTGGTGACGCACATCCGCTGTTCGTGCAACTGAAGAAGCGCGCACCCGGTTTGCTCGGCAGCAAGGCGATCAAATGGAATTTCACCAAGTTTCTCATCGCTGATGGAGGTCGCTCGGTGGAGCGGTTCTCGTCGCGTACGGCTCCTGAGGCGCTCGCAGAGCGCATCGAATCCCTACTTTAATCATGCTGCGGCACTGCCTGACGCATGTGCCGCGCCTGTTCATCTGAATATCTGGAGTTGTTCGAGTGGATGCCGAGCTGAAAGCCTTTCTGCAACGTGCCGATGCGCTGATGACGCGCCTGGAACCCCTGCTGCCAGCGCCGAGAGCGCCAGTCGATTGGAGCAACAGCCTGGCGGCACGCTGGCATCGTGAAGGGCAGGGTGGTTATTTACAGCCACTGCAGGTGTCGCTGGACCTGAATCTGGCTGATCTGATCGGCATCGACCGACAGCGCGAGCTGCTGGCGAACAACACCCGCCAGTTCGTGTCGGGCCTGCCGGCAAACCACGTACTGCTCTGGGGCGCGCGCGGGACCGGCAAGTCTTCGTTGATCCGGGCACTGCTGGCCGAGCATGCACCGGCAGGTCTGCGCCTCATTGAAATCGAGCGGGATCATCTGGCTGACCTGCCTAAAGTGGTCGATCAGCTCGTCGGCCAGCCTCAGCATTTCGTGGTGTTCTGCGATGACCTGTCATTCGAGGCGGGTGAGGGCGACTACCGCGTACTGAAAAGCGTACTGGACGGTTCCCTGGAGCGAGCGCCGGAAAATGTGCTGCTGTATGCCACGTCGAATCGCCGGCATCTGGTCCCTGAGCGCCAGAGCGATAACGAGAATTGGCAGATGATCGACGGCGAACTGCATCCCAACGAGGCGGTGGAAGACAAAATCGCCCTGTCGGATCGCTTCGGGCTCTGGCTTTCGTTCTATCCCTTCAGTCAGGAGCATTATCTGAACGTGGTGCGGCACTGGATCGGCTCGCTGGCCGAGCAGGCCGGCCTCACCTGGAGCTGGGATGAGGCGCTGGAGAAAGATGCGATTCGCTGGGCCACGGCACGCGGTAACCGCAACGGCCGCTGCGCCTATCAGTTTGCGCGGCAGTGGGTAGGGATTCGTTTGCTCTGAAACTTGGGTTCAGACGCCAGATATAGCTGCAAGCGGGTGTGTTTGGCTTTCTGCTGCGCCGGGAATGATCGATTCGCCGCGGGCGGCCACCACGGAGTCGGCGTACCCGCTGCTCTTATAGGAGGGCCGCCCCGGCGCGAAGGCTTTTGGCTTCGGGGCAGGATGAATCAATCCGGCTGCTTCGCCTTCTTACCCATCTCGATGAGCTTTGCCGTCATGCGCTGCTCGCCCGGTAGCACGCTTTCCACCGAAGCAAGCCCTTTCATCCGGATGAAGTGAGCGGCCAGTGCCGGCCAGCGATTGGCATCAATCAGTGCGCCGCCATGTTCCATGTTGATCAGCTGGCAGGCGAAGGCGAGGTCCGCCATCGAAAGCTGGTCGCCGACAAAGTACGTTTTGTCGCCGAGTTGGCGCTCGAGATAGTCGAAGTGCGGCGGTAGCTTTTCGTTCAGAGCGGCCTGCACGCTTTCTTCGTTACAGGCGTGACCGGAACTTGGCTTCAGCACACGATTGCGGAAAACCCCGAAGGTCGTCAGAGGCGCTAGTTCGTAGTCGGCGTACTTCTCCAACCAGCGGATCTGCGCACGTTCCACCGCACTGTTACCGTACAGCCGAGCCGTCTGTTCGTACGTTTCTTCTAGGTACTGGCAGATTACGCTGGAGTCGGCGAGGCTGAGTTCGCCATCTTTGAAGGCTGGGATACGGCCAAGCGGGTTGAGCTGCAGATACCACTCAGGCGGTGTGAATGGCATGACGACTTCTAGCTGGTAATCCAGACCCTTTTCCAGCAGGCAAAGGCGTGCCTTGCGAACGAATGGCGACAGTGGGGCACCGAACAAGGTCAGGGACATTGATTTTTCTCCGCGGCAGGACAGGCGCGGCGGAACCGGTGAGTGGATGAGTATTGACGTGCGAAGCACCGGAGCACGATGCGTTCGCCGCTCAAGCCATTTCGTGCACTCGTCCGGGCCTACGCCTAGTAGATATTGTTCTTTTTCCAGTCATCTTCGCTTTCGAAGTTCTTCAAACCTTCGGCCAGCTCGCTGGGTTCGTCAAGCTTCGGTTGTTGCTGAGTCTGCTCGAGCTTGTTGGCATGGGTGTAGCTCGCTTCGAGCTGCGCCAGTTGGGATTGGAATTCGGCAGGGTTGGGTTGCTTGCGGACGTGCTGAATGCCGCGTTCGAATGCGAGACGAGCCTTGTGTGCACTGCCTTGCTTCAGAGCCTGCTGGCCGATATTGGTGAAATATTCAATATGCAACATCACCGTCATGTGCTGGATGTGCTGGATCCAGCGTTTGGCTGCAGCCGTATCGAGCTGGTTCTGCTTATTGGCCCAGACGATCTGCGCATAGAGGTCTTCCAGCCGCAGGCGAATTTCCTTCGCCTGAGCTTCTGTGTCTACTTTGACTGGTGTGTTCTGCACCTCGATCTCGTCGCCCTTGGCGACAGCGCTGCGCAGCGTGTCAACTCGGGCACTCACAGTGCTGTTCTTCTTGTCCAGCTGTAGCAGTCGTTCACCCAGATGCAGCTCCAGCCGCGCCAGCAACAACTTGAGCGCTGGCGTCATCATTTGGGCTGGTAGACCATCGGACAGATTGGCGCAGCGACGCATGCGATCGCCTAGCTCAGCTCGAACGCGCGCTTTCTCCAGGTTGTTCTTTTCGACGATCTGGTTGATCACACCAATGGCTATCAATATGAACAGGCCAGCAATGACCAATCCTGCAATCAGAACCGGGGACACGGGGCGCACCTCTCTAACCGGGCGGTTTCTGCCGAGTGTAGAGCGTTAGATGGCAAGCTGATAGCTCAAAAGCAGCTTCATTTAATCGACCTTTAAAAAATTTCAGCAAGGCGCTTGACGGCCCTATTCGAGCTCCATAGAATGCGCGCCACTTGCAGCGTGAAGCACAACACAGACGCTGGAAGCCGGAAGAAATATGAAGTTCCGGGCTGCGTCCCCTTCGTCTAGTGGCCTAGGACACCGCCCTTTCACGGCGGTAACAGGGGTTCGAGTCCCCTAGGGGACGCCATTTTTGTTGTAGATGTAACGCGGGAATAGCTCAGTTGGTAGAGCACGACCTTGCCAAGGTCGGGGTCGCGAGTTCGAGTCTCGTTTCCCGCTCCAAATAAGCTGCGAAAGGTCAAGACCAATCGCAAGCACAAAAAAAGCGACCTAGAGTCGCTTTTTTTGTGTCTGCAATTCCTGTCCGTTGTCACATCGAATGCCGGGCAGCCGCTCAAGCTCGACCCAAGCCCAGCATCGTTCAAAGCCCTGGCCAAACTCACCGAGCCCGTTACGGTCCTATCCTATAGACGCTCGTCGGCAGCGGGGCCCGCTTGGTAGAACGACCGCTCGGTCGGCCCCTTCGTCAGCTACGAGCGACGAAAAGATTTCGATATCGGGGCCTTCATCATGGCAAGCACTCAAAGCGCCGCAGCAACGCTGCGCTCGGCATGGATTGCTCATGCACAGGCAAATCCCGTCGTCGCGCTAGGGCTCATCGGTACGGTTCTGGTCGTGTTGATATTGCTCGGCGCCAGTGCTTACAGCGCATTTCAGAACGGCGATGAAAGCAATATCCGCTATGCGCTGCTCGGCGGCACGGCGGGCTTCGCGGCGACGGCGCTGGGCGCGCTGATGGCGATTGCGCTGGGCAATATTTCCACGCGCACCCAGGACAGCATGCTTGGCTTCGCCGCGGGCATGATGCTCGCGGCCAGTTCGTTCTCCTTAATCCTTCCGGGGCTCGCGGCAGCACGGGATCTGTTCGACAGTGGCCCTGCGGCCGCATTGACCGTGGTGGTGGGCCTCGGCTTTGGCGTGCTGTTGATGCTCGGGCTGGATTATTTCACGCCGCACGAGCATGAAAGCGCCGGTGCCTTCGGGCCTCATCACCAGCGCATGAGCCGGGTCTGGCTGTTCGTGTTTGCGATCATCCTGCATAACATTCCAGAAGGTATGGCGATAGGCGTGAGTTTCGCCAAAGGCGATCTGGAGGTTGGTTTACCGCTCACCACCGCGATTGCCATCCAGGACATTCCCGAAGGGCTGGCCGTTGCGTTGGCCTTGCGCACAACCGGCCTGTCCGCCTGGCGAGCGATACTGGTCGCGGCTGCGTCAGGCCTGATGGAGCCACTCGGCGCCGTGGTGGGCTTGGGGATATCCAGCGGTCTGGCTGTCGCTTATCCGGTCAGCCTCGGATTGGCCGCTGGCGCGATGATCTTCGTGGTATCGCACGAAGTGATTCCCGAGACTCACCGCAATGGTCACCAGACGCCAGCGACGGTCGGTCTGATGGGTGGTTTCGCGGTGATGATGTTTCTGGATACCGCGCTGGGCTAGTAAGGAAACATCGACCTGCCGGTTACCGATATCGCTGCATCGCCTCTGATGACGGCGCAAGTCTGGTCAAAGTTGCTCGAGCAGCCGCCGTGCGGCCTCTTGGCCACTGAGCCAGGCGCCTTCGACGCGGCCCGACAGACACCAGTCGCCACACGCATATAACCCAAGATGGGTATCAGCCAGCGCGCCCCATTCATGGGACTGGCTGGGGCGTGCATAGAGCCAGCGATGGGCAAGGGTGAACTCCGGTGCAGGTACGACGCAGTCGATCAGCTCGGCGAATGCGCCGTGCAGGTGCTCGATCACCGATTCTTTGAGCATATCGACGTGTTGTCGGCTCCAGGCGCTACTCGCATGCAACACCCAGGTGTCGAGATGATCGTCGCGTCCGGGTCTGCTGTGATGGCGGGCCAGCCAATCAAGGGCATCGTCCTGAACGAAACACGCGTCGACACTGGTTTCGAGCGGCTTGGCGAAGCCCAGAGCAACGGACCAGGTTGGTTCCATGGCAACGCTGGCGGCGACGGCGGCCAGCTTCGGTGCCGCAGCGAGCAATGTACTGGCCTGAGGGGCGGGAATGGCGATGACCACCTGACTGAACGGGCCGTGGTTGTTTCCCTCGGCATCGACAAGCGTCCAATATTCCTCGCCTCGGAAGACTTCCGTCACGCGGCAGGAAAGCTTGACCGGCAGCTCGCCAAGCAACCCGGCGGCAATTGCATCCATACGCGGGGTACCGACCCAGCGCAGCTGCTCGTCGGCCGAAGGAGACAGTTGGCCGTTACGCGACTGGTAAAGGTTGGGTGACCACTCGGCAGCCCAGCCCTCGGCTTGCCATTGATGGACGGTCTCGGTGAAACGACGATCGCGGGCGGTGAAATATTGGGTGCCGAGGTCGAGATGGCCAGCATCGCTGCGTTTGCTGGTCATGCGTCCGCCGAGTCCGCGGCCTTTGTCGAACATTTGGACGGACTGCCCTGCGGCACGTAGTGCCTGCGCTGCGGAGAGCCCTGCGATGCCGGTACCGACAATGGCGATAGGAGCTTTGCTCATGCTTACCTCTTTCGATAGCGCCGCCAGTCTCCGCTGCGCGACAACTGCGCTGGTTCGTTCGGTCCTGGTGCCGTTTGGAGAGCAAAACGGCGATGCTGATGCCTTCTCTATCCTCAAACAGACCGTAGGTTTTGCCTAGGGGTTCGGATCGATGAAGCGTGCGCGGCGTGCATATTTTCTTACGGACTGACGAGCGGTGGGGCCGGTGAGTAAGGCACGGGCGTGCTTTAAGTTGGGCCCGCTCATGAAGCTTCGTGTCATTGGTCTTGCTGGTCGCAGACGCTTCGTTCGTCAATAAGCCAAGCCTGCAGCGTCATCGACGCGACGCCGCCATTTGGTAGGCTCGTTAAAGCCCGACGAGTCAATGCGTTAGCGCGTAAAGGGATTGGTTGTAAGTTGGGAATAAGCCGGTACAATGGCGCCGCTCGCCGCCAGGCGGGTTTCGTTATGGTGGGCCCTGCCGGTCCCCTCGCAACGATCAGCCGTGAACCCGGTCAGGCCCGGAAGGGAGCAGCCGCAGCGGTGACATTGTGTGCCGGGGTGTGGCTGGTAGGGTTCACCTCCATAACGACGATCTCATTCCCCCTTATTTCTATCGTTCGATGCACCGACCTCTTTATGAGATTCGGCGAGTCTGCGTGCCCGCTTGTTTCTCATGATCAATGGCGGACGGGGGTCGAAAGCATAAAGCTCCGCCCCGAGCCGGGCCTCCTACAAAGGAGCCAACGCGCACCGAACTATTGTAGGAGGCGCGACCTCGCGGCGAATGCAGGCCGCAGGCCTGCCGTGATCTGTATTCTTCGCGAGTATCATCCAGGCTCGATTACCTGGCATCTCTCGTTCAAGGAGTATTGGTTTGTCGGTCAAAGCAAGCTGGGACATCTTCTGTGTGGTCGTCGATAACTACGGCGACATCGGCGTGACCTGGCGTCTGGCGCGGCAGTTGGTTGCCGAGCATGGTCAGCGGGTGCGTTTGTGGGTCGACGATCTCGATACCTTTGCCCGACTCTGTCCGGGTAGCAGCGCCACGGCCAGCCAGCAATGGCATGACGGTGTCGACGTGCGGCACTGGCTGCCCGAATGGCCTGGCGCCGAGCCTGCGGACGTGGTGATAGAAGCGTTCGCCTGCCAGTTGCCCGCCGCCTATATCGAGGCGATGGCCAATAGCGAGCGCCGCATTCTCTGGCTCAACCTGGAATACCTGAGCGCCGAGGACTGGGTGGTCGGCTGTCATGCTCTACCTTCGATGCAGCCCGATGGCCTGCAGAAGTACTTCTTCTTCCCGGGATTCGAGCAGGGCACTGGCGGCCTGATTCGCGAAGGTGACCTGATGGCGCGAAGGGAGGCGTTCCAGTGCGATCCGACGCTGCGCGAAGCTTTTCTGCAGAGCCTTGGTTTAACGGCAGAACCCGGCGCGCGATTGGTCTCGCTGTTCGCCTACGAAAACCCGGCCGTTGCGGGATGGCTCGATGCATTGGCGGTGGATATGCGCCCAACGCAACTAATGGTTCCTGAAGGTAGGGTCCTCGGCGATGTCGCACGCTGGCTAGGGGTAGAGCAGCTTCGAGCCGGCGATCGCCATAGCCGTGGGGCGCTGCAGATCGCTGTGCTGCCGTTCATGACTCAGAACGAGTACGACATGTTGTTGTGGTGCTGCGACTTCAACGCCGTGCGCGGCGAGGAATCGTTCATCCGCGCGCAGTGGGCTGGGCGCACATTGGTCTGGCACATCTACCCGCAGGAGGAAGATGCCCACTGGGTCAAACTCAACGCCTTCCTCGAACTCTATCTGTGCGACCTGGCGCCAGCGGTCGCCGTCGCGCTCAAGAACTTCTGGCATGCCTGGAACAAGGGCGAGGGGAGCGGGGCGGCCTGGTCCGACTTGCTCCGTCATGAGGCGGAGCTGATCGCTCATGCCGAACGCTGGACGCACAAGCAGGTTGCCAACGGCGATCTAGCCGGAAAGCTGGTGTTTTTTTACACAGATTGGCTATGATACGCGGCCTGTTTTGTCTCTAATCCCATCGGATATTCGTATGAAAACCGCACAAGAGTTCCGTGCCGGCCAGGTGGCCATCATCAACGGCGCACCCTGGGTCATCCAGAAAGCCGAGTTCAACAAGTCCGGCCGTAACAGTGCCGTGGTCAAGATGAAGCTGAAGAACCTGCTCAATGGTTCCGCTACCGAGACCGTATACAAGGCCGACGACAAGCTTGAGCCGGTGATTCTCGAGCGTAAGGAAGTGACCTACTCCTACTTCGCTGACCCGCTCTACGTCTTCATGGACGAAGAGTTCAACCAGTACGAAATCGAAAAAGACGACCTCGAAGGCGTGATGACCTTCATCGAAGACGGCATGACCGACGTCTGCGAAGCTGTCTTCTACAACGACAAGGTGATCTCGGTCGAACTGCCGACCACCATCGTTCGTGAAATCGTCTACACCGAGCCGTCCGTACGTGGCGACACCTCCGGCAAAGTCATGAAGACTGCCCGCCTGAAGAACGGTGCAGAGCTGCAGGTTTCCGCCTTCTGCGAAATCGGAGACTCGATCGAGATCGATACCCGTACCGGCGAGTACAAATCCCGCGTCAAGGCCTGACCTTCGCAGGATTGCAAAAAGCCCGGCGATGCCGGGCTTTTTTGTGGGTGGGTGAACAGGAACGGGAGGGTTGCCAGCGCCTTCGCGATTCAGCTGGAATCTCTTCCTGTTTCGGCGCGACCGCACCGGAACCCGGCGCGGAAAGTTGTGTGGCTCGTAGGACCGAGCTTGTTCGGCTTCTTCAATCTTGCGACCGAATGAATTCGGGCCCTACGGTGCAGCCGCAGAATGGTGTCAGAGGCTCAGTTGGCCCAGAGCCAGCCGACCATCAGATAGCAAAGGCCAGTCACCAGGAACACGCCAAAGATGTTCAAAGCGAAACCGGCCTTGATCATCGACTGAATGCTGACTTGACCGGTGCCGAACACGATGGCATTCGGCGGGGTCGCCACCGGCATCATGAAGGCGCAGCTGGCGGCGATGGCGGCGGGAATCGCCAGCATTTCCGGTGGCAGGCCCTGTGCCACGGCAAGCGCGCCCAGCAGTGGCAAAAAGGCGGCTGCAGTCGCGGTGTTGGAGGTGATTTCGGTGAGGAAGGTGATCACCAGCGCCACCAGGCCGATCATCAGAATCAGTGGGAGCATACCGAAGCCCTGCAGGCTTTCGGCAATCCACTCGGCGAGCCCTGAAGCGCCGATCACACCGGCTAGCGACAAGCCGCCGCCGAAGAGTAACAGAACCCCCCACGGGACTTTGTTGGCGGTATCCCAGTCCATCAGGAACACCCGGTTCTTCATGTCGACCGGGATGAGGAACAGGATTAGCGCCGCGGCGATGGCGATGCTGGTGTCGTTCACGCCATCGATGTACTCGACCAGAAACGGCTGGAAAATCCACGCCGCCGCAGCCAGGCTGAACACCACTGCGACCATTTTCTCTGCCTTGGACATGGGGCCGAGCGTAGCCATTTCCTGTTCCAGCATGGCGCGGCTATCTCCGCCGGCCAGTTTGAAACCGCCACGGGTCAGCCACCACCAGATGAACAGCAGCATGCCGACGCTGACCGGCACGCCTAGCAGCATCCACTGGCCGAAGCCGATATGAACGTCATAGGTGTCGCGCAGAAAAGCGGCGAGCAGGGCGTTGGGCGGTGTTCCGATCAGAGTCGCAATGCCGCCGACGCTTGCCGCATAAGCGATACCCAGCAGCAGGGCGGTGGCGAAGCGTGTGCCTTCTTTTTCCTCGCTGCCTTCAACGAGCAGGGCAATCACGGAAATGCCGATGGGCAGCATCATGATGCTGGTGGCGGTGTTGCTCACCCACATACTGATGAAGGCCGTGGCGATCATGAACCCCGCAATCTGCCGGCTGGGCGCGTTGCCGACGGCCAGCAGCGTCGCCAATGCGATGCGCTTATGCAGGTTCCAGCGCTGCATGGCCAGGCCAAGCAGAAAGCCGCCAAAGAACAGAAAAATTGTCGGGTTGGCATAGGGCGCGGTGGCCTTAGCCAGCGTATCGATACCCAGCAAGGGAATCAGCAGGATGGGCAGCAATGAGGTGGCCGGGATCGGGATGGCCTCGGTGGCCCACCAGACGGCCATCAACGCCGCCATACCGACGGTTAACCAGGCGACGTCCGAGAGCCCGCCAGGCGGATCGGCCAGGATGCAAAGCAACAAGAGCAGCGGTCCGAGAAAAAGGCCGATGGAGGCTGCCAGGGCCGCTTCTTTGTTCTCTGGTGAATCGGTCATGAAGGTTTCCTCTTTCGATGACCCGGCTGCGAGAGGGCGTAGGAAATCCGGGTCAAATGCAGCGCGGATTCTACAGCCATTAATTAGCAAGCGAATTAGTGGTTAGACTAATGATTAGTTTGCTAATTAATACGGACTCCACTGCTGGCCGATCACGATGACGTACTGCATCAAGCGATTTAGACAGCACTGCGCGGTGTGGTGCCGGCCTCTTGTCAATCCGTGCAGGCAAGCCGCAGTACGACAGGAGAAGCCTTGAGCGGCTTCAAACTGCCGCAGCGGGGGCAACGCGTAGGGTGGGGCTTCAGCCCACCGGGATTTTCAAGTTTGATTGGTGGGCTGAAGCGGAACGCCGCCCGGCCCACCCTACAAGCCGCCCAATCACGATGGCGTACCGCATCAGGAGATTCAGACAGCACTGCGCGGTGTGGTGCTGGCCTCTTGCCGATCCGTGCAGGCCGCAGTACGACAGGAGAAGCCTTGAGCGGCTTCAAACTGCCGCAGCGGGGGCAACGCGTAGGGTGGGCTTCAGCCCACCGGGATTTTCAGGTTTGATTGGTGGGCTGAAGCGGACCGCCGCCCCGGCCCACCCTACAAGCGGTAAGAGTTATCAGCTCGGCCGCACCTGCTTCAGCGTCTCGGCAATCATGAACGCCATTTCCAGCGATTGATCGGCGTTGAGCCGCGGATCGCAGTGGGTGTGATAGCGATCGGAAAGGCCGTCCTCGGTAATCGGGCGCGAACCGCCGATGCACTCGGTGACGTTCTGCCCGGTCATCTCGATATGAATGCCGCCCGGGTAGCTGCCCTCGGCGCGGTGCACGTCGAAGAACTGCCGCACTTCGGCGAGAACCCGAGCGAAGTCCCGAGTCTTGTAACCGCTGGATGCCTTCATGGTGTTGCCGTGCATCGGGTCCGAACTCCACAGCACCTGGCGGCCTTCGGCCTGCACCGTCTGGATCAGGCGTGGCAGACCTGCTTCGACCTTGTCGGCACCCATTCGCACGATGAGGTTCAAGCGACCCGGATCGTTCTCTGGATTGAGTATATCGATCAGGCGGATCAATTCCTCGCTGTCCATACTTGGCCCGACCTTCACCCCGATCGGGTTGCCCACGCCGCGCAGAAACTCGACATGGGCACCGTCCAGTTGCCGCGTGCGGTCGCCGATCCAGAGCATATGCGCCGAGCAGTCGTACCAGCCGCCGGTCAGGCTGTCCTGACGTACGAATGCCTGCTCATAGTTCAGCAGCAGCGCCTCGTGAGCGGTGAAAAAGCTGGTTTCGCGTAGCTGCGGTGCGTTGTCCATCCCGCAGGCGCGCATGAATCTGAGCGCCTGATCGATCCGCGCGCCCAGCCGGTGGTACTTCTCCGCCATCTGCGAGTTGGCGATGAAATCGAGATTCCATTGATGCACCTGGTGCAGATCGGCAAAACCGCCCTGGGCGAAGGCGCGCAGCAGGTTCAGGCTGGACGTGGATTGATGATAGGCCTGCAGCAGACGATCCGGATCCGGCACGCGGCTTTTCTCGTCAAAATCGATACCGTTGACGATATCGCCGCGGTAGGCGGGCAGGGTGACGCCATCGATGGTCTCGTTGCCAGAGGAACGCGGCTTGGCGAATTGCCCGGCCATGCGGCCGACCTTAATCACCGGGCAGCCCGCGGCGAAGGTCATGACCACTGCCATCTGGAGCAGCACCTTGAAGGTGTCGCGTATTTTCGGTGCGGAAAACTCGGCGAAGCTTTCCGCGCAATCTCCACCCTGCAGAAGGAAGGCGCGGCCCTGGGTCACCTCGGCGAACTGTCGGCGCAGCTCCCGCGCCTCGCCAGCGAATACCAGCGGCGGCAGGCTCGCCAGGGTCGCCTCGACACGCTGGAGATGCTCGGCGTCAGGATAGTCGGGCTGCTGCTGGATGGGTTTGTTTCTCCAGCTGGTCGGGTTCCAGGTATGGCTCATCGAATAGATTCTCTGCGCGAAAAGTGCGCGGATTTTACCTGATGCGCTGCGCCGTAGCTGATAGCCCTTGCCAATCAGGCTGCTAAGATGCGCCGACCGGTTTGGAGTGAGCGCAATGGACAAGCAGGAAGTAATGCTGGCCGAAGTACATGACGCTTTTGGCTTGATCCGCGTGCTGGAAGTAGGGGATTACCGATTTCTCGAGTTCGGCGCGGCGGTCGAGCAAAGCTGTGTGTTCACGCGAGACCCAAGCTGGTTGGAGTACGACTACACACGCGCCATGCTGATGGGCGGCCTAATGCATGCACAGCCCGAGACCGCCCTGTTTCTCGGCCTCGGCGCGGGGACGCTGACTCAAGCGTGCCTCGAATTCCTGCCTCTGGAAGACGTCGAGGCCATCGAACTGCGCCCGGACGTGCCGGAGCTGGCAATGCGTTATTTGGGCCTGCAGAGCGACTCGCGGCTCTACATACGCATCGGTGACGCGTTAGAGCTGCTCGACTCGGCCGAAACCGCCGATCTGATATTCGTCGACCTCTACACCGATGTGGGCCCGGCCGCGGCGCATCTGGCATGGCGCTTTCTCGAACGCTGTCAGCAGAAGCTGAACCCAGACGGTTGGCTGATCATCAATCAGTGGGGCACTGACGAAGACAAACCGCTTGGTGCTGCCCTGCTGCGCGGTCTGTTCCACCGCCATTATTGGGAGTGCCCGGTGAAGGAGGGCAATGTCGTACTGTTCGTTCCGGCCGATCTGGAGCAGATGCTCGATATACCCGCCTTGCGCGAGCGCGCCGCGACCCTGGCACCGCGTCTTGGTTATTCACTGGATTCACTAATCGATGCGCTACGACCAGCCAGTTAAAGGCAGGGAGGTCGCAGCCTCACGCCGCCCCGAGGCGAAAAGCAAAGGAAGCTGTTGCCAATTGGTTCGGAAAAGGCTCCGAGCCTTGTAGGGTGGCCGGGCGGCGTTCCGCGTTAGCCCACGCTGACCGCTTTGCACCAACCCCAACACTTAACGCAGACATAGCCAAAGCAAAACGCGGTCCCCCGCCGAGTCGCCACGAACTTAACCCACAAGACAAAATGCGCGCACAGCTTCACAGAATTCCGGTATAGTACGCGCCGGCTGAAACCCAGCCTGCGTTCAGGTACTGCAACACACGAAGCGCTGCTTCGGCTGCTGTCCGCTTCTCGCGGCTGTCCTAGACGATTCATCATTCAATACGTTTTCGCAAACCCCGCCGACCAGGCTGCCAGGGTGACCTTCGGGTTTTGCATGGCATGCGCAGCTTCGGAACATGGGTCTTTGCGGAGCATCAGGAAAAGACCCATGACCCAGGAAATCGGCGGCTTTGCCGCACTCGGTATTCATCCTTCTGTACTCGCTGCTGTTATCGCGGTGGGCTACGAAGAGCCTTCGGCGATCCAGAGCCAGGCTATCCCGGTAATTCTCGGCGGCCACGACATGATCGGCCAGGCCCAGACCGGTACCGGCAAGACCGCAGCCTTCGCGCTGCCCATTCTGTCCAAAATCGATCCGGCCAAGCGTGAGCCACAGGCGCTGATCCTCGCGCCAACCCGCGAACTCGCCCTGCAGGTCGCTACCGCGTTCGAAACCTATTCCAAGCAGATGCCTGGCGTTGGCGTTGTCGCCGTGTACGGTGGCGCCCCGATGGGGCCGCAGCTCAAAGCCATCCGCCAAGGCGCGCAAATTATCGTCGCCACCCCTGGCCGTCTGGTCGACCACCTAAGCCGCAACAGCGCGCTGCTGTCGACCATCCAGTACCTGGTACTCGACGAAGCCGACGAAATGCTGAAGCTGGGCTTCATGGATGACCTCGAAGTCATCTTCGAAGCCATGCCGGAAAGCCGCCAGAGCGTGCTGTTCTCCGCGACCCTGCCGCACTCCATCCGCGCCATCGCCGAGAAGCACCTGCGCGAGCCGCAGCACATCAAGATCGCCGCTAAGACCCAGACCGTCGCCCGCATCGAGCAGGCGCACCTGATGGTTCATGCCGACCAGAAAATCCCGGCCGTGCTGCGTTTGCTGGAAGTCGAAGATTTCGACGCGCTGATCGCCTTCGTACGTACCAAACAAGCCACTCTTGATCTGGCCGCTGCGTTGGAAGCCAAGGGCTACAAGGCTGCCGCACTGAATGGCGACATCGCTCAGAATCAGCGCGAGCGCGTAATCGAATCGCTCAAGGATGGTCGTCTGGACATCGTCGTCGCTACTGACGTCGCTGCCCGTGGCCTCGACGTGGCCCGTATCACCCACGTATTCAACGTGGACATGCCCTACGATCCGGAGTCCTACGTGCACCGCATCGGCCGTACTGGCCGTGCTGGTCGCGAGGGTCGCGCACTGCTGCTGGTCACTCCACGTGAGCGCCGCATGCTGCAGGTCATCGAGCGCGTTACCAACCAAAAGGTTGCCGAGGCCCGTCTGCCTAACGCCCAGCAGGTGTTGGATGCGCGCATCAAGAAACTCACCAGCAGCCTGTCGCCGCTGGTAGCTGATGCCGAAGCCAGCCATGGCGAACTGCTCGACAAGCTGGTTGCCGATATCGGCTGCAGCCCTCGTGCATTGGCCGCTGCGCTGTTGCGCAAGGCTACCAATGGTCAGGCGCTGACTCTGGCTGACGTCGAAAAAGAGCAGCCGCTGGTTCCGACCAGCAGCCCGCGTGAACGCGCTGAGCGTTCCGATCGTCCAGAGCGCAGCGGTGACCGTGAGCGTCGTGCGCCGATTCCGCTGGCCGAAGGTCGCGCCCGTTGCCGTACTCCGCTGGGCGCCCGCGACGGCATCGCCGCCCGCAACCTGCTCGGCGCCATCCTCAATGAAGGCGGCCTGGCCCGCGAAGCCATCGGCCGCATCCAGGTGCGTGACAGCTTCAGCCTGGTCGAGCTGCCGGAAGAAGGCCTGGAGCGTCTGCTGGGCAAACTCAAGGACACCCGCGTCGGCGGCAAGCAACTCAAGCTGCGTCGCTATCGCGAGGATTGATCGTCCTGAGGTGATCAAAGGGGTGGGCTTGATAGCCCACCCCTTTTTTGTTTCACGACCCTACCGTTTTCAAGGAGGCCTGCTAACGAGCGCACCCCAAAAAAAGCTTCGCCCCGACGTCGGGCCTCCCACAAAAAGCACGCTGCCCCAACACTGCTTGTAGGAGGCGCGCCCCCGCGGCGAACGCGCACTCTATGCAGCTCAAAAGCAGAAAGCTTCGCCCCGAGGTCGGGCCTCCCACAAAAAGCACGCTGCCCCAACACTGCTTGTAGGAGGCGCGCCCCCGCGGCGAACGCGCACTCTATGCAGCTCAAAAGCAGAAAGCTTCGCCCCGAGGTCGGGCCTCCCACAAAAAGCACGCTGCCCCAACACTGCTTGTAGGAGGCGCGCCCCCGCGGCGAACGCGCACTCTATGCAGCTCAAAAGCAGAAAGCTTCGCCCCGAGGTCGGGCCTCCCACAAAAAGCACGCTGCCCAACACTGCTTGTAGGAGGCGCGCCCCCGCGGCGAATGCGCACCCTATGCAGCTCAAAAGCAGAAAGCTTCGCCCCGAGGTCGGGCCTCCCCAAAAAGCACGCTGCCCCGACACTGTTCGTAGGAGGCGCGCTTGCGGTGAAAGGATGGTGCAAAGCGCGGCAGTTTTTACCTATTACAACCAAACTGCATCCCAATGCGGATAATCGCCGATCCGCTCTACCAGCCCCGCCCTTAGCGGATTGGCAACGACATATCTCGCCATCGCCTGAAGATCCTCATCCTTGCGCAACGCGCGATCATGAAACCCATCCTGCCAAATCCGACCGCCGATATGCCTCGCTGATATCGACTTCACCCGCCCTACCAGTCGCGACAATGATTCTTGTCGCAACTCCAGCAGCCAATGCAGATGATCCGGCATCACAACAAAAGCTAATGTTTCGTGCGAGTCCCGTGCCGCATCGTCTCGCATGACGCGAATCAGCTCCCGAGCAGTGAGGAAGTCCTGGAAGATTGGCCGGCGATGTTTTGTAACTGCCGTGACCAGATAAATCTGTCCTTCATTGGACCATCGACCCGCACGTAGTCGGCTTGATGAAAAATAAGCGCCCTTGCTCATTCGAACTCCTTGTTATCTAGCCCGCAGCGTAGTGCCAATGCCTCACCCTGGCCGTGCCTCCCGCACAAAACTCAAACCCACCCCACACCCTCTTGTAGGAGGCGCGCCCTCGCGGCGAAAGCGACCCTTATGCCAGCACAAGAGCAAAGGCCTCGCCCCGAGGTTGGGCCTCCCACAAAAAGCACGCTGCTCGACGCTGTTGTAGGAGGCGCCCTCGCGGCGAATGCGAACCCCATGCCAGCACAAGAGCAAAAGCTTCGCCCCGAGGTCAGGCCCCAACAAGAGCAAAAGTATCCGAACTGCTTTCATGGGCGAGCCTACACCCAGACCATGCACCAGCTGTCAATGACCCTTACCATCGTCCAGGCTGTTCAAACTCTGAACAACATGCTACAAACGAACGCAACCCAAATGATCTAGCCGCTTGAAAACGAAGGGAAAACCATGACCAAGTCGGAGTTGATCGAGCGTATCGTCACCCAACAAGGGCTGCTTTCGTCCAAGGATGTGGAACTGGCAATCAAGACCATGCTTGAGCAAATGGCCCAAGCACTGGCGACCGGAGACCGTATCGAAATCCGCGGCTTCGGCAGTTTCTCTCTCCATTACCGCGCCCCGCGCGTCGGCCGTAACCCCAAGACCGGCCAGTCCGTCCCGCTCGATGGCAAATTCGTCCCGCATTTCAAGCCGGGCAAAGAATTGCGTGATCGGGTGAACGAAGAAGAATAACGAGCGCAGTCGCACTCATAATCTCTCTCTTAGAAGTCGCAAAATTTCAGCGTGAGCGAACTTTCCGGCTTAACCGTGCACTAACTCCGGTTCGCCTGCTTTGCATTGAAGCGCATTTATAACAAGGAGTTGGGATGACCGTGCAGTACCAAACCTCCACAGCTGAAGAGATAGACCTAGTCGAGCTGTTTCGGGCGCTTTGGCGTCAGAAGCTTCTGATTCTCGGAATAGCGGCGGTCGTTACGCTTATCGCAGCCGCTTACGCTTTCCTTGCGACTCCTTACTACCAGACAAGAACTTATCTACGCCCCGTCCCTCAGAGCAGCCTGGATCAACTCAACGAGACCGGCATCTACAAGCTCACCCCGGAAGAGGCCATCAACAGAGTAGCCGGTGCGCTTTCATCCTATGACAACCGGCTCGACTTCTTTCTGAATAACCAAGAGCTTTTCCAGCAGATTGAGAAGCGTGGCGACTCGCTTGAGCAGGCATTTGCCGATTTCAACGAAAACGCCTTCGAAATGCTCTTTCCTGATCCCAAGCGCACGGACAACCGAAGCGCCTTCGTCGGGCTTAGGCTGACCTACCCTAAAGGAATGGATGGCGCTGCGGTGGTCAATGGCTTCGTCGCGCATGTACTTGAGCTTGAGCGTCGCGAAATCGCGGAAGACCTTGAAAGCCTGATCAAAAACCGCTTGGCCAGCCTGGATATGAACATGGAGGCTCAGCGCGCAAGTTATTCGGCTACTAAAGAGGCGAAGATCGCAGCGCTGCTGGAAGAGGACGCCTTGAAGCGCGCCGAATTACAGGATGAACTCACAGCGTTACGTGTCGAGCTCAAGACCCGTCGAATGAACCGTATTCAGGAGCTTAACGAGGCGATCACAATTGCTGAATCACTTGGGATTCGTACCCCAACAAGCCCATCAGCTATGACGGCATCACCTCCTAGCGGTACTCAGGTCATTCGCACCGAGGTTACCAATCAGAAAGCGCCGCTTTACTTCATGGGTACCGAAGCACTAACTGCCGAGCGCGATGCGCTTGCAGCTCGGACTTCCGACGACTTCATAGAACCCCGCATCGCTGAAATTCAGTCGGAGCTGGCCATGCTCAAGCACAATCGGGAAGTAGAAATCCTGAAGGAGCGTGATGGCGAAGATCTTTATCTAACCAACCTCGCCGAGCTGCGTGAAGAAGCCGCCCGCCTGAAAGGCATCAAGCTAGACACGGAAAGGTTGAGGCTGGTCCGATTGGATCAGCCAGCTCTGCAATCTCTCAACCCAATCAAACCTAAAAAGACCATGATCCTGGCGTTAGGCATCGTGTTCGGTGGGATGCTGGGTGTGTTCGTCGCGCTGGTACGCAGCCTAGTAGCACGTAACAACGAACCAAACACCGCTCTTCGCTGATCAATAGGCTGTTGACGCTCCAGCAGCCTATTTACTCTGCATTGCCCGCATCGCGCGGACATTCCATCGCCCGCTACTGCTCAGTTCTAAGCATTCGCCGCGAGGTCGCGCCTCCTACAACCTTGGCGACACCTCACAGCTCTTGTGGGAGGCCCGCCCCCGGGGCGAACGGGCTCAGGTAGCTGGCATCGTCATGGACCATGAACCCAACCCCCTAGCATTTCCATGAAGCACGCACTGCCCCCCGGGCAGGCCTGCGTTTGCATTCGCCGCGAGGGCGCGCGCCCTACAAATCTTGACGATACCTCGCAGCTTCTGTGGGAGGCCCGCCCCCGGGGCGAAGCTCTTCGCTTGTTAGGCAACCGGCTAGCTCAACGACTTCTCTCGAAAGCCCTTAATAGATACCACTCGTCACCTGCGGCGTTTTGCCCTTCGTCTCCTTTAATCGGTCCGCTTGTTTTTTGTGATCTAGGTGGCAAAATGCCAACCCGCTAAAGGTTGGATGGAACTTTTCAATCTTTTTCAGATCGCGCAGCCTTTCGCTGCGCTGCCTAACCGACGAGACGGAATTCGACGTGAACGCTGTAGTCCCCCCGCAACACCTTCATTCTGCTACCCATGATGAAATTGATCTGGTCCAGCTCGTCAGCGCGCTATGGAAGCAAAAAACGCTGATCATCGCAGTGACCATCCTGGCTGGCCTCATTGGGCTTGCTTACGCCATGCTTACAACGCGCTACTACACAGTCCAAAGCGTATTGCGACCAGCAGCGATCAAGGATCTGGACGAACTCAATCACCTGGGTATCTACAAGCTGTCACCGAAGCAGGCATTGGCCGAAGTTGGCGCTGCGCTCGATTCTTACGAAAACCGCCTCGGTTTCTTCCGCGACAATCAGCAGCTCTTCGCTGATTTGGCCCAGCCCGGCCGCAGCCTGGAACAAACCTTCGAGTCCTTTAATGATGACGCATTCGAGCTGCTGCAGCCTGATGCTAAAAAGGCCGAAAGCACCACTCCCTTCATTGGCATCCAGCTGACCTACCCGCAGGACCTCAACGGCGTCCAGATCGTCAACGGCTTCGTGCAGTACTCACTTAATAATGTACGTCAGCAGGTCGCAGCCGATCTCGACACCCTCATCGGCAATCGACTCAGCCAATTGGAAAAGAACATGGCTGCCGCTCGTGCCAACTACGAGGCGAGTAAAGAAATCAAGATCGCCAAGCTGAGCGAGGCGGACGCCCTCAAGCGCGCCGAATTGAACGATGAATTGGCAGCGCTGCGCCAGCAACTGAAAACCCGCCGTGACAACCGCATCAATCAACTTAACGAGGCGATCCGCATCGCAACCTCGTTGGGTATCAGCAAACCCACTACGCCTTCATCCCTTGGCGCCGCCGAAATCACGGGCCAAGGCAGCGTGATCCGTACTGAAGTCAACAATCAGCAAATTCCGCTCTACTTCATGGGCAGCAATGCGCTCGAGGCCGAGCGTAAAGCGTTGCTCGCGCGCCGCTCCGATGACTTCACCGAGCCGCGCATTGCCCAGATCGCCCGCGAGCTCAAACTGCTCCAGCACAACCGCCAGATCGAAGTGCTCAACAGTCGCGAAAACGAAGACTTATTCCTCAAAGACCTCGCCACTTGGCGCGAGGAGGCCGCACGCTTGCGTGCCCTGCAGTTCGATACCGAATCGCTCAAGTTGGTCTCCATCGACCAGGCTGCGGTAGAGCCGAGCCGGCCCATCAAACCTAGGAAGGCGCTGATCGTCGCGCTCGCCTTGGTGCTTGGCGGCATGCTCGGTTTGTTCATCGCACTGGTGCGAAACCTGCGTCGTCCGGTCGTTACGATCTGACCATCCATCCGTCGGATTGCTGCTGATAACTCGGCAGCTCCGAAACTCGTTTAGAATCCCGCTTTATTTTTTCAGCGGGCACGTGACTAGTTTGTCGCGCGCATTGGGTGACATCGTTAAAGGAATAACCATGAGCTATCCACAAATAGAACATCACGGCGCCAAGGACGGCGTTACCGGCTCCTGCCACCAACTGCGCATGAACGCCACCACCAGCTTGCTGATCGACTGCGGGCTGTTCCAAGGCAACGACGCATCGATCCCTGATGAGCCCGGCGCGGATCGCCTCTCCATCGAATTCCCGCTGGATACCATCAAAGCGCTGGTCGCCACCCACGTACATATCGATCACGTCGGGCGCATTCCTTACCTGCTCGCGGCAGGCTTCGATGGTCCCATCCTGTGCAGCGAGCCTTCCGCGAAGCTTCTGCCGATCGTGCTGGAAGATGCCTTCAAGCTTGGCTTCAGCCGTGATCAGGTCCAGATCGAGAAATATATCCGCCTCGTCGAGCAGCGGATCATCGCGCTGCCGTATCAGCAATGGTTCACCCTGGCCGATAGCGACGAATTGCTGGCGCGCATACGGTTGCAGCGTGCTGGACATATCCTCGGGTCGGCCTATGTCGAAATCGATCTGACTTACTCGCAAACAGGGGAGAGCAAGCGCGTAGTCTTTTCCGGCGACCTCGGCGCGCCGCACGCACCTTTCCTGATGCCGCCCGAATCACCGGAGCGCGCCGACATCCTGGTGCTGGAAAGCACCTACGGCGACCGCCTCCACGAAGACCGCGCCAACCGCCGAAAGCGGCTCGAAGCCGTCATCGAACAAGCCCTCGAAGACCAAGGCACTGTCCTCATTCCCGCATTCAGCATCGGCCGAACCCAAGAGCTGCTCTACGAGCTTGAAGAGATCATCAACAAGGCCCGCCCCAACACCGCACAACCCCCTCTCCCCCCTGGGGAGAGGGCTGGGGTGAGGGGGCCGGCGAACAACACCGACGCCAAGTCCAACACCGAAACAAACTGGCCCGAACTCCCCGTCATCCTCGATTCGCCACTCGCGAGCCGCTTCACCGAGACCTACCGAAGCCTAAAACCCTTTTGGAACCAGGAGGCCCGCGACCGTATCCAGTCCGGCCGCCGCCCGCTGGCCTTCGAGCAACTGATTACCATCGACAGCCACAGCGACCACCAACGCATCGTCCAGCATCTGGCCCAGACCGCACGCCCGGCGATCGTCATCGCTGGCGGTGGCATGTGTAGCGGTGGCCGTATCGTCAATTACCTCAAAGCCATGCTGGGCGATAAAAGGCACAACGTCCTATTCGTTGGCTACCAAGCCAAGGGCACGCCGGGACATGTCATCCAAACCTACGGACCTAAAGGCGGCTACGTAGACCTGGATGGCGAACGCATCGATATCTGTGCTGGCATCACAAGTATCGGCGGCTACTCTGCGCATGCGGATCAGAAAGGGTTGGTGGAGTTTGTGACCGGAATGCAGCAGTGGCCGAGTGAGATACGAGCGGTACATGGGGAGGTTGGGGCGAAGGGGGTGTTGTCTGCCCAGTTGAGTAAACAATACGCATACAAAGGTGAAACAGTGCACGTCGTTACCTGACGCATACTTCTAACGGAGCGGTAGCGGACCAAGCCAAAGGCGAAAGGCCGCTGAGTTCAATTTTAATCATTTAGATGGATGTAATGATGGTCAGCTTGCAAGAGATAAAACTCGCCATTATCGGCTTGGGCTACGTCGGCCTGCCGCTAGCTGTGGAATTTGGGAAGCAGCGTGCCGTGGTGGGTTTCGATATCAACAACCCGCGCATTGAAGCTTTACAAGGAGGTCACGATGCTACTCTCGAAGTTAGCGATGACGAACTTAAGCAAGCTGAACATCTCACCTACACAGCGAAACTCGACGACCTTAGAGATTGCAACGTATTTGTCGTTACTGTGCCGACGCCTATAGACGAGCATAAGCAGCCAGATCTCACACCGCTGATTAAAGCTTCCCAGAGTATCGGTAAGGTGTTGAAGAAGGGCGATATTGTCATCTACGAATCCACGGTATATCCGGGAGCTACCGAGGAAGACTGCGTACCGGTCTTGGAAAAAGTGTCTGGCCTGCAGTTCAACGTTGACTTCTTTGCCGGATACAGTCCAGAGCGCATCAACCCAGGCGACAAAGAGCACCGGGTCACCACCATCAAGAAGGTTACCTCAGGTTCTACTCCCGAAGTCGCCGATTTGGTTGATAAACTTTACAACCAGATCATTACAGCCGGGACCCACAAGGCTACTAGCATCAAGGTCGCTGAGGCCGCTAAGGTCATTGAGAATACCCAGCGCGATCTAAATATCGCCTTGATCAATGAGCTTGCAATTATCTTTAACAGGATGGGTATCGATACCGAGGCAGTACTCCAAGCTGCAGGAACCAAATGGAACTTCCTGCCTTTTCGCCCAGGCCTGGTCGGCGGTCACTGCATCGGGGTAGACCCGTACTATTTGACTCATAAAGCCCAAAGTATCGGTTACCATCCCGAAATTATTCTTGCTGGTCGCCGCCTTAACGATGGCATGGGCGCATACGTTGTGTCGCAGCTGGTCAAAGCTATGCTGAAACGTCGAATCCACGTCGACGGCGCACGAGTGCTCGTACTAGGGCTTGCGTTCAAAGAAAATTGTCCAGACCTACGTAACACGCGGGTAGTGGACATCATCAGCGAATTGGGTGAATACAACATTGCGGTTGACGTATATGACCCTTGGGTCAGTGGCACGGAAGCCCAGCATGAATACGGAATCACGCCAATAACCGAACCGGCAATCGACGCGTACGATGGTGTCGTGCTCGCTGTAGCGCATAACGAATTCCGTGATTTGGGCGCTGACAATATACGTCGGTACGGCAAGGCTGAACACGTACTATATGATCTAAAGTATTTGCTGAGCGCTGAAGAGTCCGACCTGCGCTTATAAATGGCCTGAGCAGGTGGCCCGGTCACGGAAAACTCGAGAGGAGGGAATGTTCAATTTACGGTTCCCTTCACTGCTCCCTTTAAGAACAAGTGAAACTTCATGACTCGCTACGAATTATTACTGCAAGAACTGCCTCTAAAGCCTAAAACTTGGTTGATAACCGGAGTGGCAGGCTTTATCGGCTCCAACTTGTTAGAAACGCTGCTCCGGCTAAATCAGCATGTGGTTGGGCTGGATAATTTCGCCACAGGCCACCAGCGGAATCTGGATGAAGTTAAAAGTTTGGTGAGTGCGGGGCAATGGGCGCGGTTCAGATTCAATGAGGGTGATATCCGGAACCTAGACGATTGCCGCAGAGGGTGCGCAGGCGTTGACTATGTTCTGCATCAAGCAGCCCTAGGCTCCGTACCACGGTCGATCAATGATCCGATAACAACGAACAGCACCAATATTGATGGCTTCCTTAATATGTTGGTGGCCGCTCGCGACGCTCAGGTGGAAAGCTTCACCTATGCTGCCAGCAGTTCAACATACGGAGATCATCCTGGGCTTCCTAAGGTTGAGGATGTGATTGGGAAACCTCTTTCGCCCTACGCTGTGACCAAATATGTCAATGAGCTTTATGCTGACGTATTTGCTCGCACATATGGATTCAGTACGATTGGACTGCGCTACTTTAACGTATTCGGTAAGCGCCAAGACCCAGACGGGGCCTATGCTGCTGTTATTCCAAAATGGATTAGTTCAATGTTAAAAAATGAACCAATTTGGATAAATGGTGATGGTGAAACGAGCCGGGATTTTTGTCATATTAACAATGTTATTCAGGCAAACATACTTGCCGCATCAGCAAGCTCAACAGAAAAAGACAATATCTATAATATCGCAGTTGGTGATCAAACTACTTTGAATGAGATCGCAGTGCTTATCGGCAAAGCTTTGAATGAGCAAGGGGTATTCTTTAAAAGCGAAATTCTGTACAGAGGGTTTCGCGGTGGAGATGTAAGGCATTCAAGGGCCGATATTACAAAGGCCAGAAATATACTTTTCTATAATCCGTCGATATCTGCATCTGAAGGTGTTCGTGAAGCTATGTCGTGGTATGTTCGTAAATTGATTTAGTAGCGCATGAAAAGGTCTTCGGACTCATGTCGATAATTTTAGCCGTAAGCTAGGAATTTTCGACCTAATGAGTTTTTTCAAGTTTGAACGCTGGTGGGCGACTTGGGTATATTATCTATATTGGTAGGGCTGCACCAAGTTGTAGCTTTCCTTTCGCCTTGGTCCATCGTATTTATTGCTGGTAACGTCGGAGGGGAAGCGAGTATTGGGCTCGTGTCTTACTGGATGGCTATAGCCACTCCTGTCGCAACACTGTCGGCACTGCCAAACAGGAACTTCCTGCTTACAGCTAATAAGGTTTTTTCAGATAGTTGTTTGTATTTATCTAGGCTGTCTATAACAGCCATATGTTGTATATTTTTTCTTTTTGTGGGTTGGAATATAGAGTATTGGTTTATTCCAATTCTTGTTTTTGCTGTTAAATCCTTTGAGTTGCTTGTTGATATACCATTGGCTAAATTAATTAGCCAGAAGCGCATTCGGTCTATCAGTATTTTATGGTGCTGCCGTGTTGTGACGACAGTTGGCCCCCTATTGGTTGCGATGCGGTTTGAATCGCTGGTTATATTAATCGTTCCTATGTGCGTTGGCTTTATCCTCACTGCAATCTTATTTTATGATGATACTGGTGTTTGGATAGGGCGTAATGAGGTGCTGAGTTCCCTAGCGCTATCTATTTCCGGTTTTTTTGTTGCTTTAGAAAGTAATATGCCTCGCTATATTCTCGGGGGAAATAACGAAATGCCCTATTTGGCTGCTTATACTGCTAGTGCCTTTTTGGTGACTGGATTGTCTGTGGCAGTCAACGTTATTTTGCAGACTAGGTTGACAGCATTAAGTGCCTGTTTTCAGTCAGGAAGCACGAAAGATGCTTTTGGCATGATGCTAAGAGTACAGCTTTTCTTTTCTGTGATTTGGGGAGTCGTCTGCATCTTGTTGCTTGGTACAAGCGGTGGATCATATTACCTATCCCTTTATAAGATTGAATCCAGTGACGTGGCAAAGGAGGTTTTTATGTTCACCGCTGCGTCAGGTTTCGTCGCTATCGCAAATTCCGTTTTAGCATCTGGAGTAATGGCTTCTCGCCAATATAGCCAGATGCTTAAATCGTCGATTGCTTTTGTAGCTGGCGCGTTGGTGTTCGGCTTGCTTGGATATTCATTAAGCAGAGCGTTAGGTGCTATATGGATGTGCTTGTTAGTTCAGGCTGCTCATGCAAGCTATTTCTTTCTTTGTATCAGGCGCCGCAAGGTTGCTATATGACAATTTTTAGCGTTTTCTTTGTGGTATTTGTAATTTTACTCGCCGGCAGATTTTCATGGCGCAAAAAACTATCAGGTATCGATATTTACCTTCTTTTATATATATATTTTTTTGCAGGCCCTTTTGCCGCGCAACTTCTTGGTTACCATGTATATATAGGGATTCGGTTCGATTATTTGCATAAAGCATTGCTGGTATTGTCTGTTGCCGTTTTTGCGATGATGCTGGGAAGTTGGCTTCCCACACGGTCTGAACGGGTCCCTGATTTTTATTCGGCCGCTGGAGGAAAGAAAAATATTTTTCTGGTATTGCCTGTTTTTGGGATAGTGCTTGTAGTGTTTGCACTTGTTTGGCTGTATTACATCGGTATTGTGCAGTCTGGTATGAATAAAACGGAGAAAATACTAGCTGTAGGAATATATCATTATGCAGTAGCAACGCTGGTCCCTGCCGCGCTTATAGCTTATATGGCGCTCACCGTCGAAGTCAGACGTAATTACCTTGTTTTCACCATTTGCTTGGTTTTGTACTGCTTCTACTCTCTCCTAATGGGAGAACGGGACTTTCTGCTTCTAGCTCTTCCAATATATTTTTGGTTGATTCGTGATGTATTTACCGGCTTGCGATACCCATTAATACTTTTTGTTTGTTTCGTTTTTTTATTTGTATTGATGTCGGGCGGGCGCTCCGATGTTTTTAATCAAGGGTTTGTGTCTTCGCTACTTAATCAAGGGAGTAATCTCATGGTTATGACAAATGTTTTGCAGTATTTCGAAGAGGGCGGCGAGTTGATTTGGGGTGGGTCTTATGTGTCTGCAATTTTGAATTTACTGACGGCTGGTTTCGTTAAAATAACTGAGTCTCGCTCGGTGTGGTTCTCTAATTATGTTTCTAACGGGGCCGGCGCTTACGGCTTCTCTCTGGAGGCAGAAGCTTATTTGAACTTTGGAATTATGGGCGTCCTGGTTGTTTTCTTATTGTATGGCTACTATTATGCATGGATAGAGCACTTTGCTGTAAGGCGAAGTCATCTTGGATATTTGTTGTACTATCACTTTCTTTTCTTTGGTATATATGCAATACGCGGCGAGTCGCTCGTTGTTTTGAAATCGCTGGCATATTGTTTGTTTTTCTATATTTTCGCGTCGGTAATTTCAAGCGGCGGTAGGGTAAGGTTGACGTCGCGAAAGGGTGAGGTGAAAGCAACCAATGTCTAAAGTTCTGGTTGTGTACTTAGAGGAGCGATTTCAGCGATCTAGCGCTGGTGTGTATTACTCGAATATATTTGGTGGTTTTTTTTGGCGCCGGTATTTGGAGGTTTACGACTTTGTTTATATTGTCGCTCGTGCCGAGCCAGATAGAAATTTAATGCCCCAAAATCTTGATTGGATGATAGCGGATACACGCTTAAAATTTATCGAGCTGCCCTATTATAAGGGCGGTCGACAGTTGTTAATAAAAATTCATAAGGTGCTATTTGCCGTATGGATGACAACTCGGATCCGTGGTGTACATATTTTGAGGCTACCGGGAATCTTAAGTAGCATCGCGCTTCCTTTTCTTCTTGTAAGTCGAAAGGTATTTGGCGTTGAGCTGGTTGGAGATCCTCAAAGTGTTTTTTCAGTAGGTGGTGTAGGTGGTAGGTTTTCTAAATGTTATGAGTATGTATTTACGACCGCCACTCGTCTTGCTTGCAAGCATGCAAAGGCTGTGGCATACGTAACTAAGCATACAATGCAGCGGCGCTATCCTGCTTCATCTAGGGCTTATGCGACATTTTATTCGAGCATTGATCTTCCTAGTGAAATTATAGTGTCTGACCGATTAATAAAAAGGAAGAGTGAGGAGCAGGCGTTCAGACTTTTTATGGCTGGTACTATGGAGCAGCGATATAAAGGGTTTGATATCATGATTAAAGCTATGGAACGCATAGCTTCTTCTGGGCATCGTGCCAACCTCATTTTAGCTGGAGATGGGGCTTTTAAAAGCGAATTGGAATATCTTGCACGTTCGCTGGAGGTTTCAAAAAATATTGTTTTTTTGGGAAAAGTTTCTCGGGAACAGGTTTTGCGTGAAATGGACTTGGCTGACATGTTTGTTATCCCGTCAAGGACAGAAGGGCTGCCGCGGGTTTTAATAGAAGCTATGGCACGCGGTCTTCCTTCTGTTGGAACTAATGTAGGTGGCATACCTGAATTGCTCGCGTCAAACTTTCTGGTTGAACGTGAGGATTACGTCTCGCTGGCTAATCTAATTTGCAATCTAATAGATGATTACGCACAGAGAAAGGCCATGTCTGAAGATAACATTCGCATGGCGCATAGTTATGAGTCGAGTGTTCTACGAGGGCGGCGAATAGAATTTTATGAATATCTTGCGGCACGGGCTGGAGAGAAATAATGAAAGTCTTGCACCTCGTCAAAACGACGTCAGGCGCTATCTGGGCTCTACGGCAGATAAAAGTTCTCATCGATTTGGGTTGCGAAGTGTGGGTTGCCTTACCTAATGATACAGGTACAGCGAGCGCTTACCGGGCCGCAGGCGCTAACGTCGTTATACTTGTTAGTGATGTAACTTCGCTGAAAAACCCACTTTCGTTGTTTCGCTCTATTTATGCTTTTCGTCGATTAGTTAAAGAAATCAGGCCGGACGTCATTCACTCGCACTTCGTAGGCACGACGTTGTTTATGCGTATTGCTTTGTTTCGAATGAGTGTGGCGCGTTGTTTTCAGGTCCCTGGACCTTTGCACCTGGAAAGTTGTTTAACGCGCGCTGTCGAGATTGCTTTATCTAATGACCACGACTATTGGATTGCGACATGCAATAGAACCAGAAAATATTATATTGATGCGAAGGTTTCTGCTAGTAAGCTGTTTTTAACATATTATGGTACCGATACGGGTCTCTTTTCACCTAGTGCCAAAGGTGTATTAAGGAGAGAATTGGGCGTTCCTGATGGAGTTAAGATTGTTGGGATGGTTGCTTATGCATACGGACCAAAAAAATGGCTTGGCCAAAGCAGAGGAATAAAAGGACATGAGGATTTGATAGATGCTATGTCGCTCGTTCTTCAGCATCGTAGCGACGTAGTTTGCGTTTTTGTTGGGGGGGCTTGGGTTGGGGCTGAAAAGTACTACGGCGCAGTGAAAAAGTACGGAAAAAAGATTCTGAAAGACAAAGCGATTTTCTTAGGTTCAAGAAGTGATGTCGCTTCACTGTATCCTGATTTTGATCTTGTAGTGCACCCGTCTCACTCTGAGAATCTTGGTGGCGCAGCTGAGTCGTTACTGATGGGAGTTCCAACCCTCACCACTAGTGTTGGTGGTTTTCCAGATATTATTATTCCTGGCGAGACGGGCTGGATGGTTTCGCCAAGAGATCCTGCAATGCTTTCAAACGCTATTTTAGAAATATTATGTAACCCTGACGAGGCTATCAAGCGCGCTCACGCTGGTCGTGTGTTTACTCAAAATATCCTAGATATACGAGAAACCGGTCGCGCTGTGTATGGGTTCTATCAAGATATTCTGAATAGGAAGGGATGAATATGTGGTCGCGGCTAATGGATATCGTAGTTTCGGCTGTATGCCTAGTTATCCTTTTTCCATTGTTATTGGTCATATCTTTGGTTGCTCGGTTGGCGTTTGGGTCTGTGTTTTTTACTCAGTTAAGGCCTGGGATGAATGGCAGGCTATTTAGAATGGTAAAATTCCGTACGATGAATGAATTGGTTGACGCAAAAGGGGAGTTGCTTCCAGATCGCGATAGGTTAACTCCGTTAGGACATCTCTTGCGCTCTTGTAGTTTAGACGAGCTTCCTGAATTGTGGAATGTCCTCAGGGGAGACATGAGTTTGGTAGGACCTCGACCTTTATTGCCTGAGTATCTACCTCTTTACAACGAGCGACAACGCCGGCGTCATGAAGTTAGGCCAGGTATTACCGGGTGGGCGCAGATCAACGGGCGTAACTCACTGAGTTGGGATGAAAAGTTTGAGCTTGATATTTGGTACGTGGATAATCGCTCCATATTTTTAGATTTGAGGATTATGTTTATCACTCTAAAGAAGGTTGTGGCGCGCGAAGGAATAAATGCTGACAGAGATGCCACAATGCCAAAATTTACAGGGAATAAGTGTGAATAGCCTAGCCATTCTCGGTGCCAGTGGTCACGGAAAGGTAGTGGCGGATACTGCTGAATGTTGCGGTTGGCATACAATCGAGTTTTTTGATGACGCATGGCCTAAACTTCAAAATAATCGAATTTGGCCGGTTGTGGGCGATATGACGGCGCTCATGAAGCGGTTGGCCGAATTTGAAGGTATTGTGGTGGCTATTGGCAATAACCGTATCCGTCACGCCAAGCTGCTTGAGCTGCGTGCGGCGGGTGCTCGTCTGGCAACGCTGGTTCATCCCGCTGCTACCGTCAGCCGATACGCGACTATTAGCGAAGGAACTGTGATATTTGCGGGGGCGGTAGTTAACGCTGATGTTTCCGTAGCTCTAGGCAGTATCCTTAATACTGGCTGCAGCATCGACCACGATTGTGTACTCGGTGAGGCCGTGCATGTCAGTCCAGGTGCCAGACTCGCGGGTGGCGTACAGGTTGGTAGTCAAAGCTGGGTTGGCATTGGCGCTAGTGTGCGGCAGCTGATTCGTATCGGCCAGCGCGTGATGGTGGGTGCGGGTTCGGCGGTCGTAAGTGATGTTCCGGATGATGTGACTGTGGCTGGTGTTCCGGCCAAAAGGATGAGGTAACCCGTTTTATGCTCAATACCCCGTTTTCTCCCTGGCCGAGCTTCAGTGAAGAAGAAGCCAATGCTGTACGAGATGTTATTCTCTCCAACAAGGTGAACTACTGGACTGGCCAAGAATGTCGCGAATTTGAAAAAGAGTTTGCGGCCTGGGCAGGTACTGAGCATGCCGTTGCGGTAACTAACGGTACGGTAGCGCTGGACCTGGCATTGCTGACCTTAGGTATCGGTGCTGGTGATGAGGTTATCGTTACGCCGCGCACTTTTCTCGCTTCGGTTTCCAGCATCGTCAATGCGGGCGCAATCCCTGTGTTCGCTGAGGTGGATCGGGACTCGCAAAATATCACTGCAGAAACGATCCGCGCCGTGCTGACGCCCCGTACACGTGTAGTCATTTGCGTGCATCTGGCTGGTTGGCCGTGCGATATGGATCCGATTATGGAATTGGCGGCTGAGCACCATCTTAAAGTCATCGAGGATTGTGCCCAGGCTCACGGAGCACGTTACAAGGGCCGACCGGTGGGTTCCATCGGACATGTCGGTGCGTGGTCCTTCTGTCAGGACAAGATCATGACCACTGGAGGCGAGGGGGGCATGGTCACCACGAATGATCGCTCCCTGTGGAAGCGTATGTGGGCCATCAAAGACCATGGCAAGAGTTGGGATGCAGTCTATGAGCGTGAGCATGCGCCCGGTTTTCGCTGGCTTCATGAGAGCTTCGGCACCAACTGGCGAATGATGGAGGTCCAAGGTGTTATTGGTCGTATACAGCTGCGGCAGATGGCTAATTGGCATGCGAGTCGTTTAGCTAATTGCGAGCGCATATGGTCGGTTGCCAAGACGCTGCAGGGGCTGCGCGTACCGGAAGTACCGCAAGAAATTCTTCACGCAGGGTACAAATGCTATGTGTTCGTAGAGCCTGCTCAGCTTGCTGAAGGTTGGAGCAGGGACCGTATTCTTGGAGAGATATCGGCGAAAGGCGTTCCTTGCTTTTCGGGCTCCTGCTCCGAGGTCTATTTGGAAAAAGCTTTTGACGGGACAGGATGGCGACCTGCGGAGCGTCTTCCGATTGCCCGCGAATTGGGCGAGACCAGTCTAATGTTCTTAGTGCATCCGACGCTAACAACAGCCGAAATAGAAAAGACCTGCTCGGTGCTTATGCAAGTCATGGCTGCCGCCACAACTAAGGTCGTTTGACCGGTCAGCCAGAACGTGAGGTTAGTGTGTTAAGACTCGCTGAAAAACTACGAGCTCGGTTGGTGACTTTGCCGCGTCGTTATAAGCGGCTGATCCAGGTCTCTGCGGATGTAGTCTTGGTCTGGGCTGCGCTCTGGCTGGCCTTTGTGGTGCGATTGGGTGATACGCACAATATTGATCCGTTTGGTGGGCACGCCTGGCTGTTCGGAATTGCACCGCTGATTGCGATTCCGTTCTTCATCCGCTTCGGCATGTATCGCGCTGTGATGCGCTACTTCGGCAACGACGCGCTGATGGCAATCGTCAAGGCGGTTACGCTCTCGGCGTTGCTGCTTTCCCTGGCTGTGTATTGGCGTACGGATGTGCCCAAGGTCATTCCGCGCTCCATGGTGTTCAATTACTGGTGGTTGAGCCTGGTGCTGATCGGCGGCTTGCGCCTGGTGATGCGCCAATACTTTATGGGTGATTGGTTTTCCCCGGATTCGCTTACTAAGTTCAAGGGCCGCGACGCGGGGTTGCCGAAAGTCGCTGTTTATGGCGCTGGTGCGGCGGGCAATCAGTTGATTGCAGCATTGCGGCTGGGGCGCGCGATGCGTCCGGTTGCGTTCATCGATGATGATCCAAATCTCTTCAACCGCACCATCGCCGGATTGCGGGTGTATTCGCCCAAGCATATCCAGCAGATGATCGACGAGACGGGAGCGGATGAAATTCTGTTGGCGATCCCGTCTGCATCGCGTGGCAGGCGGCGTGAGGTACTGGAGACATTGGAGCATTTCCCCCTCCATGTACGCAGCGTTCCCGGTTTTATGGATCTGGCCAGCGGCAAGGTCAAGGTCGAGGATATTCAGGAAGTCGACATTGCTGACTTGCTCGGGCGTGACGCCGTGCCACCGCAGCAGGCGCTGTTCGAGAAGTGCATCCGCAGCAAGGTAGTGATGGTGACGGGAGCGGGCGGCTCGATTGGTTCCGAGCTGTGCCGACAGATCCTGTCGAACAAGCCTCGAACGCTACTGCTGTTCGAGCACAGCGAGTTCAATCTTTACAGCATTCACATCGAACTGGAGCGGGTGATCAAGCGGGCTTCGCTGCCGGTTCGGTTGGTGCCGATCATGGGTTCCATCCGTAATCCCGAGCGTCTACTGGATGTGATGCGCACCTGGCAGGTCGAGACGATCTACCACGCAGCGGCGTACAAGCATGTACCCATGGTGGAGCACAACGTCGCAGAGGGCGTGCTAAATAATGTGCTTGGCACCATGAACACCGCCCAGGCGGCGGTGCAGGCGGGTGTTGCCAACTTCGTGCTGATCTCCACCGACAAGGCGGTGCGGCCCACCAATGTGATGGGGAGTACCAAGCGTGTCGCGGAGATGATTCTGCAGGCGTTGAGCCGTGAAGCGGCACCGGTGCTGTTCGGCGCTGACGATGCGGTGCATCACGTCAACAAGACCCGTTTCACCATGGTGCGTTTCGGCAATGTGCTGGGCTCGTCGGGATCGGTGATTCCACGTTTCTATCAGCAGATACGCAGTGGCGGGCCGGTAACCGTGACCCATCCGAAAATCACTCGCTACTTCATGACCATTCCCGAGGCCGCCCAGCTGGTGATCCAGGCGGGCTCCATGGGGCAGGGCGGTGATGTGTTTGTCCTGGACATGGGGCAACCGGTGCGTATTGCCGAGCTGGCGGAGAAGCTCATTCACCTGTCCGGTCTGAGCGTGCGCTCGGAGAAATCTCCGCATGGCGATATCGCCATCGAGTTCACTGGGCTGCGCCCGGGTGAGAAGCTTTATGAAGAGCTGCTGATCGGCGACAACGTGAGCCCCACCGAGCATCCGATGATCATGCGTGCCGATGAGGAATACTTCACTTGGGATGCATTGCGCGGCGCTCTGGCGAAACTGCTTAAAGCTGTCGAGCAGGATGACTATCCGCAGGTTCGGGTACTGCTGCGTGAGGTGGTGAGCGGTTATGTGCCTGAAGGGGAAATCGTCGATTTGATTTATCAGCAGCGAAGAGCGGGGCCGGCTGAGTAGGGGAGGTGGGCAGGCTATCGCCTGCATCCGCCGCGAGGGCGCGCCTCCCACAACGGGCTCGCGGTGGGCTGATTAAGCTTTAGGCCCGACCTCGGGGCAAGGCTTTGGTTTGTTGGCGGCTGTGGTCCGCATTCGCTGCGGGACACGTCTCCACAAGAGCGATCCTCAGGCGAAGCGCTGGATCGAGGGGATGCGCTAATCCGTTACCTTATAGAACTGTTTCCCGACTCGGGCGATGTGGTCGATCAGCTGGGAGTTGTCGATTTGGTAATGCAGGGACAGGTCCACCTTGTAAGGCAGGAGCAGGTCATCGATCGCCAGCTCGATATCGAGTAGGTCTTGGTGTGAGAGCCCATCACCCTTGAGGGTCAAATCGATATCCGAACCGGGGCGGTAGTTTCGTTTTGCGCGGGAGCCGTAGAGAATCGCTTCGCTGACTTTGGGAAACTGTCGCAGCGCTTCTTGAATCGATTGCACATCGCTTTGGGAGAGTCCCGTATCTTCTAAAATCATGGGGCTGGTTCGGCTCGGCTGCGCATGGTTCGCTCAAGCGCTTTGAGCAGCGAATGGTGCTTCATTCGGATATTGCTCAAGATGGCTTCGGCCGTTTCCTCGTTATACGTGTGAGAGGTCCGGTTACGGTCTGTCAGCATGTGCATCCAGGCATGACCATCCTCGATCAGCCCCTTGCTAAACGCTTCTCTAATAGTGTCACGCGAGCCGACGATGCCATCGATGCCTTGCCAGACGAGGAAATCTTTCAGCGTATTCCAGCCAAGCTCATAGCAATATTCGAAACCCTGGATGACACCCTGCTTTTCCAGTTTCGATAGCTGGCGTTGCTGCATGAGTTCCATCGCTTCATCGAGTTGTAGCAGAGCCCTGCTGAAGTTATGCAGACGTTGTTGCCAGCGCACATCAATGTTGTTCATTCGTGGGCCCTAATACGTTTGCGCATATGCTACAACTTACTCGTTGATAGGCCTATTTGTCTGACTCCTGCATCCACTTGGGCTTCGGATAACGGCGGTCTGCTTTACCGGCTTTGAGGACGGCGCCCGGCACATCGTGGCCGACCAGTTCCGGCAGGCTCGCGGCGCATTGCAACAGCGTGTCTAGATCGACGCCGGTGTTCAGGCCCATGCGTTGAAACATGTGCACGAGATCTTCAGTGCAGATGTTGCCGCTGGCACCTGGCGCGTAAGGACAGCCGCCAAGGCCACCGAGCGACGCATCGAAACGATCGATACCTGCATTCAGAGCGGCCAGCGCGTTGGCCAAGCCCATTCCTCGGGTGTTGTGAAAGTGCGCGGTAAATACCGCCTCGGGCCAGTTGCTCGTCGCTTCGCGGCAGATGCGCTCGACCTGAGCCGGATCGGCCATGCCGGTGGTATCGCAGAGGGTGATGCCCTGCACGTCTAGATCCAGCAGGCGCTGCACCAGTTCATATATTCGGGGCTCTGGGATATCACCCTCGAACGGGCAGCCGAAGGTGGTGGAGAGCGAAGCGTTGATGAACACGCCGCTGCCACGGGTGACTTCGATGATTTCGCGGAACTGAGCCAGTGATTGCTCCGGCGTCATACGCAGGTTTGCCATGCCGTGGGTGTCGCTAGCGGACATCACGAGGTTGATTTCATCCACGCGACAGGAGAGGGCGCGCTCGCATCCCTTTACGTTGGGTACCAGTACCGTGTATTCGACGCCTGGCGTTCGGCGGATACCGCGCATGACTTCTTCGGCATCGCGCAAATTGGGGATGGCTTTTGGCGAGGTAAAAGAGGTGACCTCGATTTTCGCCAACCCGGTTTCGGAGAGGCGATCGATCAATGCGATTTTGCCTTCGGTTGGGATGAAGTTCGGTTCAATCTGGAAACCGTCGCGGGTAGCAACGTCCTGGATGTAGAGGCGTTTGGTCATGATGTCTCCGGGAGTGGCAAGCGCTGATTGTTCGAGGACCATCAGGTCAGTTTGATTGTCCCCAAGCTCCGCTGGGAACGGCACTGCGGCGCTTTGCGCCGCTGGACGCTGAGCGTCCGGTTGGCTCCTACGCAGAGCGTGGAAGCCATAAGATGCCCGTTGGGCGGCGAGTGGCTGGTGGGCTAAAGCCCACCCTACGATTGCTGCGTGCCGAGGGCAGGCCTCCTACAACACCCAAAGCCTACGCCGCACCGCTTTTTGTGGGAGGCGCGCCCTCGCGGCGAATGCAGGCGATAGGCTGCTAACAAAGTCAAAGCCTCGCCCCGCGGCGAATGGATTTGATGGCTACTCAGATAATTCCCCGCTCGCGCAATCCGTGGCGCTGCGCTTCGGTCAGGCCTAGCCCCGCCAGTACGTCTTCGGTGTGTTCGCCCAGCTGTGGGCCGCCGGTGCCGATGCGGCCTGGGGTGCGGCTGAGCTTGGGTAGCACGCCCGGAACCTTGAGCGGTCCGGCGAATGTATGTACCTGCTCGATCATCTGCCGCGCCAGGTAATGCGGGTCTTTGACAATATCGGCAGCGGTGTAGGGATAGCCGGCCGGGACGCGCGCGTCTTTGAGCGCCTCGATTACCTCGTCGCGACTGTGCTTCGCGGTCCATTCACCGATGGCGGCATCGATCAGTTCGGCATGCTGGGAGCGGCCGTCGTTATGGGCGAAGCGCGGATCGTCGGCAAGATCCTGGCGCCCCATCAGAGCCATCAAACGCTTGTAGATGCTGTC